>CAYVRY010000075.1:0-9881 GCA_964452895.1 uncultured Halobacteriales archaeon | reverse complement strand
AGCGCCACCCCGAGCACACACAGACCCACATGGAGAAACGCCAAGGCCGCGACCTGTCTCTTCTCCCGCCACAGGCCGCGTCTGCCCACCTGCCACAAGAGATCCAGGTGCGCCGAGATCACCAGGAACAAGAGCGCCGGGGGGACCACCGCGAACGCGATCCCCGCCACCCCGCGGGCACCCAGACCCAATGATGCAAAATACGCCTCCACGTCCAACCCATGCCACTCCAAAAGACTGAACGGACGCCAGAACCCCTGCAACATCCACGCCCACCCCACGAAGATCACGACCAGGGACACGGCCAAGACATCGCGGCGTGCCACGTCCCCTTCACTGAGCTCGTCCCGGTACGGAGTGGCGATCTCCGCTGCATAACCCCGGCTCGAGCGTAGATACAAAACCACCAAGAGCAGGACCACCACAAGCCCCATCAAGGAGATCCAACGCACCAGTTCCGGCAACGCAAGACCCGCCAGCGGACTCAGATGCGGGATCCCCTGCACCGCGAGGAAGACGTTCGGGAAAAGCGCAACACAGACCGCAGCCCCCCACACGGCCCGCTTCAACATGCGTTTGGGCCCATCCGGGTCCTCCAACACCGCCCGCGCCCGCGCATGCACCGCCACCCCTTCGCGCGGCAAGGTGACCAGACCCACCATGCCCACCACCACCAGGGGGAACGTGTACACGATGGTCGGGAAGCCGGACGAGAAAGTCGGCTCCAAGGCCGCGAACCCCACCAACAAAGCCGCCGCGAACGTCAAACCCCGCGTCCCCCGCGCCCGGTGGACCCACACCTCCAGCCGCCGCCGCCTCTTCGCCTCGTTGGTCACCGCTGCCCCCCGTAAAGATCGCCGAGCCGATCCGCCTCGATCGCCTGCAACGACGACTCCCAATGCAGCGGGTCCGTGAACGGATACGAGAAGCCATACTGCAGGAGCGGACGCGCCGAGACCCCGATGTCGCGGCTGTGCCGGGTGAACGGACCCCACTTATAGCCGGCATGCCACGATTGCGTCCCCAGGACCTCCACCTCGTAATCCTGGGCGTCCCATACTTCCCCGTCGCCGAGGAAGACGTCCCCGAAACCCTGCAGGGAATGACGCTTCGCCTCGTCCGTGCCGGCCGACGGATAAGACGCATGACCGCCCAGCGAGACAAAGACAGCGGGGCGGTCCGCGTCGAGATGGAACGGCGGTTCACCCGGCTCGTAGGGAACCACCACGCCGTCGTAATGCTGCGAATACGCCGTGCGCAAAGGCGTCCCGTTGCGGGCCGCATCCAGATCCTCGAAGACCAGATGCATGAACTCCCGGTCGCCCGCGTGCGCCAACTGGCTGACATCCCGTCCCGTCTCGTCGAGCATGTAATTGTACACGTAGAAGAACCAGTACTGGACCACGACTTGACCGCCCGTGGTGTGCATCACGTTCGCATACACCGTATCCCGACCCACCTCCCCCGCACGTAGCACCCCGTAGAGCAACCGCGCGTCGTCGTGACCCACCGAACCGTCCCCCGTGAAATCCGCCAGCAGCAGACGGTACCCGTCACGACCGTTGTTGAACGTGCGCACCCAGGTCCGATGGTCGGCCTCGCGATTGGAGAACCCGTGGAAGTCTTCCAGCGCCTCCCCCCGCGTCGGGAAGAACTGTTCGCCATCCGTGAACAACACATGCGGCGCCCACCGCGCCGCCAACTCGCGCTTCGTCTCCGGGTCCACGTCACTGGCAAGGTCCAAGGAGACCTCCAGACCCGTCTCACCGGCGCCAAAACCCCCGAACCGAACCCGTTCCCCCGGCTCGATCCATTCGTCCCCGGCAAGCCGCCATCGACCTTCACGCGCATCCACCTGGAACGTCCACGAGCCCCGCACCACATGCGGGTTCCGTGCCGCGTCCCACGCCTCCAACTCCACCGTGACCCCCGCCCGGTCGTCGCGCGTGTTCACGAAGAACCGCTGCGGCCAACGCGCCTCCTCCTGCCCTACTTCGATGGACGGCCCCCGCGCCATGGTGTGCGACTCCCCCTCCATGGGCAGACTCCGCCACCACATCCCGGTACGCAGCGACGCATCGATCCATTCCGGCGACCCCGCGCGGTGACCCAACGGGTCATGGTCGACCACGTGCAACCACTCCAATTCGGCGTCCTTGCCGGTGCGCCAATGGTCGTCCTGGGTGCCTACCAGGAAATACGGCCGCACCCCGGGCCCGCCCGTCAAGGCGAGCCGCGTCACGTTCAGAGTGACCAGCAGATCGCCGTCCCACAGGTCCACGTCATCGGCATACGTATCATTGTCCGCATCCCGCTGCGGCGGAGGCAGATCGATGGGCGTGGCCGCGGTGGCCGGCGAGCGCAACGGCGGGCCCTCCAGTCCAGGACCGATCACCGCCGCGAACCCGACGAAGACGAGCACCATGACCGCCAGGGCCGCCCATGTCGGCGCATGCGCGGACAAAACGCGCCGCATGGGGCACCCCAGCGAGGCCCCTCCTTTTATCCTTCATGGGTCGTGCTGCACCGCAGCCCCTCAAGGAGTCGGGGCCTCGGCGTCCGGATGGGCCGGATGCCACCACAACCAGGAGCGATGAGCCACCGACAGCTCACCCTCGATCTTCCCCGTCAAACGCAGTTTCGCCAGGAACCGCACCGTGGCATCCGGACAACGCTTGCCGGCGCGCTGGGACGCCTCGTCCACGTCCATGGTCGTGTGCTTGCGCCCGTCGCTAAGGAGCTCCAGGACGAACGACTCCGCCTGCGCCGCGGACATGACCCGGCGCTGCTCGTTGCTCACAAGCGCGCGACCCCAGGCCGCGCCAAGTACGTTGCGGACCCTTGCGCGCTCCCCCGACAACCTGAGAGGCCCCGCTCCAGCAGCCCTATGAAACCGGGCTCTTTGCGCCGCCCTATGCAGGCGGCCGCCGGCAGGTCCACCGCCACCGATCCCGCCGTGGCCCCCCGGCTCGTCTTGGTGGTCGCCGTTTTGAGCATCGGCTCCTCGGCGATCTTGATCCGGTTCATCCAGGACGCACCCGCCGCCTCCATCGCCTTCTACCGACTCTTTCTCACCCTCGTGATCCTCAGCCCCATCGCGCTGACCCGCTACCGGCACGAGTTCGCCCGGCTCGGGCGGCGCGACCTCCTGGTCTGCCTGGTCATCGGCCTCTTCCTCGCGGTCCATTTCGCCACCTGGATCGAAAGCCTGTTCCACACCAGCGTCGCCTCCAGCGTGATCATCGTCTCCACGGAGGCCCTCTTCGCCGCGCTCGGCGCCGCGATCTTCCTGCGCGAACGACTCCACGTGCGCGAATACCTCCTGATCCTGCTCGCCTTCATCGGCGTCGCGCTGATCACGATCAGCGACACCACGGAGGCCACCCGGCTCACGTTCCCCAACGCCGCCTACGGCAACATGCTGGCCCTCATCGGCGCCCTCGGCGCGGCGGTCTACCTCGTGGCGGGACGCAGCGTGCGCCAACGGGTCCACCTGCTCGTCTACGTCACCGTGGTGTACTGGACCACCAGCCTCCTCCTGCTCGTTTTCGTCCTCGTGACCCGGGCACCGCTGGGCGGCTTCACGCCCACGACCTGGGGCCTCTTGTGGCTGCTGGCGATCCTCCCCACCATCGGCGGGCACACGCTCATCAACTGGTGCCTGAGATACCTGCCCGCGGCCCCCGTGGCCACCGCCGTGATCGGCGAACCGCTCATCGCCGCCGGACTCGCCGTGATCCTCCTGAGCGAAGTCCCCGGCCCGCTCGCCGTGGTCGGCGGCGTGCTCACCCTGATCGGCATCGTCGGTGTCGTGCGACGCCGCGCACGCCCCCAGGGCGCGGCGGAGGTCGCCGGGCCCGCCGCATGACGCGACGTTCGTGCCACCGTGGGTGACCCGTGACACCATGGCTTAAAGAGCAGGTCCCAATCGTGCCGGCGTGCAGGTCATCGACTTCGATTTCCTTCTGCGCATCGGGATCGCCCTCGCCCTGGGCGCCTTGATCGGACTGGAACGGGAGCGACAGCGGGACTCGCGCACCGTGCTCGCCGGCATCCGCACGTTCCCCCTGGTCGCCATCGCCGGCGTCCTGTTCGCCTACCTGGGCACACACCTGGAATCCCCGTTCTACATCGCCGTGGGCGCCGTGATCTTCGGCCTCGCCGCCGCCCTCCTTTACTGGGTGCGCCACACCCTGGGGATCCACGGCATCACGAGCCCCATCGCGCTGTTTGTCACCTACCTGATCGGCGCGCTCATCGGGCTCGATTTCCTGCTCGAAGGCGTCGTCGCCGGCATCGCGGTCACGGTGCTGCTGTTCACCAAAGACCGCCTGCACCGGCTCGCCGAAGTGATGACGAAGCGCGAGATGGCCGGCGCGTTGCAGTTCGCCGTGATCGCGTTCATCCTTTTCCCCATCGTGTCCGGGCTGGAGGCGCCGATCTTCGGTCAGGACTGGATCGGCCGGGGGGCCATATTGGATCCCTACTTCGCCCTGATCATCGTGATCTTCGTCTCCGCCTTGAGCTTCGCCAGCTTCCTGGTGATGCGGCTTCTTGGCCCCACACAAGGCCTCGCGGTCTCCGCCCTCTTGGGCGGGCTGGTCAACAGCGAAGCCACCGCCGGCAGCCTCGCCGGCATCGCCCGGGACCGCACTGAGCTCTCCGCCACCGCCGTGGACGGGATCACCCTCACGAACGCCACCATGTTGCTTCGCAACCTGGTCATCGCCGCCATCGTCGACCCCTCCCTCCACTTCGCGCGGCTCTTGGCCCCCGCGCTCGTCATCATGTTCCTCCTGCAGGGCGCCTTCTACCTGGTGCGCCGGGAGCGCGCCCGCCCCCTGGACGACATCGCGATCCGCCTGCGCAACCCGTTCGCCCTGGGCCCCGCGATCCGCTTCGGCGCCGTCTTCCTGGTGCTCTACGTGGTCACCATCCTGATCACGGAGATGGAATGGGGCGGAGAGACCGCGATCCTCCTGACCGCGATCGGCGGGCTCGTCTCCAGCGCGTCCGTGGTGGCCATCGTCGGCTTCGCCAGTGTGCAAGGTGAGATCTCGTTGCCCATCGCGATCATCACCGCCGTCCTGGCCACGTTGGTCTCCACCCTGAACAAACTCCTGCTCGTACGCACCGTGCACGGCCCCCTGGTGCCGCCCCTGGCGGTCCGGATGCTGATCCCTGCCGCCGTAGGCGGCGTCGTCCTGGCGATCACGCTGGCCCTGCTGTGAGCGATCGTTTATCATCAAGGCGAACCATAGACACGTCGGTGCGCGCGCCCGCCGGTGTTCGATTGTACCAAAACGTGCCCTGCAGACCGGCCCTCAAGCCGGGGACCGTCCCCCGTTGCAGCCGCACGGGGCGTGCAGGACCGACCCCTTGTCGAAAAGGCGACTCCGACAACACAACCCCCACGATAAGGCCTTCGCCCAAGTTGATTCCCACAGAATCCAACGTCCCCAAAACATTATATGGCGACAGTCACAATCTCCTCACCGCTTCTATGAACACCCGCCTTAGCGTCGAAGAGACCATGGACCCTGAACCCTTGATCCTCACCGGCGACGAAACCATCGCCAGCGCGGCCCGGGCCATGCGTGAACGCGGAACCGGCGGTGTGCTCGTCCAGGAAAACGGGAAACTAAGCGGCATCCTCACCGAACGGGACATCGTGCACAAGGTCGTCGCGGACGCACTGGACCCCGCCGAGACCATCGTGCGTGACATCATGGCCCGCGACCCCGTGACGATCCGCAACGACCAGGACATCCTGGAAGGCCTGCGCCTGATGCGAAAACACCGGTTCCGGCGCCTGCCGGTGACCCGGGACGGACAACTCGTCGGCCTGCTCACCGAGCGCGGCATCAGCCAAGTGGCCCCGGAACTCATCCAGATCGCCGAGGAGTGGAGCACGATCACCCAGAACGGCGACGGGTACGGCTCCATCCTGACCAGCGAAGAAGAACCCCTGCGCGGTTCCTGCGAGGTCTGCGGCAACGTCGCCGTGGACCTGGAAGAATTCAACGGCAGCCTCCACTGCGAGGCCTGCCTGGAAGCCGCAAAAATGACGGAGACGCCATCATCCGCATAAGCACGAGGGGACCCAGCGCAACACACCACCCAACCCGGGAGGAACTGAAATGAAAATGAGAGACGTCATGACCGACCAAGTGATCACCGTGGGAAAGAACGACGACCTGAAACACGTCATGGACCTCATGGAGAAGCACAACATCACGAAAGTCCCCGTGCTCAGTGACGGGAAGCTGGTCGGCATCGTGACCGACAACACGATCGCCAAGAAACTCGGAAGCTCACGAAAACGCGGCGTGAAACCCAGCGGGATCCACGCCTCCAGCGTGATGGACAAGGACTTCGAGATCGCCCACCCGGACGCCCCCGTCGAGGAGTGGCTGCCCAAAGTGGGACTGCCCGGGCTCACCATGATCCCCGTGGTGACGAAAGGAAAACTCGTCGGCGTGCACACGAAGGCGAACCTGCTGCACCTGGTGGACAGCGACGAACCGATCACCACGATCATGAACAACCCCGTGAAGACGGTCACCCCGGACGACCGCCTGGTGCACGCCCGACGGCTGCTTCTGGACAACAAGATCGCCCGCGTGCCCGTGGTGGAAGCGGGACGCGTGATCGGCATCCTGCACGAAGCCCAGATCGCACAGGCCTTCGCGGCGCTACTGAAGGACGTGCCGTTCGAACACCAACAGGCCCGCTCGCGCGAACTGATCGCCCGGGACTGGATGAAGACCCCCGTGATCACGGCGAACAACGACATCACGGTGAACCAGGCCGCGAAGATCATGCTGAAAAACGACATCGGCGGCCTGCCCATCCTCGACGAGAACCAGCAACTGGGCGGCTGGGTGACCCGGACCGACCTGGCGAAGACGATCCCCATGACCCAGAAGGCGAAGACGGTCTAAGATCGGATTCTCCAGCCCCAAGGAGCCCCAGGCGACACCCCTTAAGCGCCCGATGGCCTGGCACGGACAATGGGACGTCGGGTGCCGCCTCGGCGATTGGAACACTCGCTCTTGGACGTGCTGGAGCGATCCGGTGGAGTGGGCACCTTGAACCGGCTCGTGCACCTGGTCAACGACAAACTGGCCCAAGAGGACCCCCGTTACCGCGTATCGGCGCAAAGGGTGCGCCGCGTGGCCGCAACGCACCCCCGGTTGCGCGTGCAGATCCATACGCGACGCGCCGAGGCGCGCAGCCTGCTCAAGCATTGCCCGGTCTGCGGCCACCCGCTCCAGCGCGTGGAGAACCAGACCCTCTCCGGTTCCCGTGTCGTCCTGGAAGCCCGCTGCACCGCGTGCCCCTACTGGACCGGACGCGCGCGACGGATCCCGGTCCGGTACGTGTTCCACAAGCGCAAAAACCGGTGAGCGGGCCTGAACGGGGCCGTGGCGATACAGGTCAACCCTCCCTTCGCCAGGTTTCTTAAGGAGGGTCTTTTGGCGCACCCGATGCTGCTGTTCGCGTGGCGGGAGGCCTGGCCGCTTTTCAATGTGGGCCTGATCGTCCTCCACATCCTGATCCTCTTCTACGGCCTCTTTCTCATCAAGGTGAAAAAAGACGTCGTCGCCCACCCGCGTGCCATGATCCTCGCCGGACTCGTGTTCCTCGTTTTCCTGACCAGTTTCCTGGTGCGGATCCTCACCATCGGACCCGCCGAACTGGGCTCCTGGCCCGGCCCGGTCCAACCCAGCCACCTGCAGACCCTGCACGCCGGGATCGCCCTGGTCACCGTGGTGATCGTCGCCATGACCTACCGGTTCGCGCTGACCGGCCGGTTCAAGGCACACCGCCGCATCGCCCCCTGGGCGTTCATCCTCTGGGTCTTCACCGGCTTGTTCGGGATCCTCGGCCACTTCCTCTACCCACGGGCCTGACCCCGGAAACCGATGGGCCCCCGCTGGGCGGCTGAAAAGGGGGACCCACGGCCACAAAGGATAAACCCGGTGCGCAACGTGGGCGAACCATGCGTGAATGGGTCGTGGCTGTGGCCCTGGCTTTTCTCGTCTCCGGCTGCCTCGGGGGCGACGGGCCGAGCGCCGCCGACGACGGCCACGATCTCAGCCGCGCCGAGATCGAGAAGCGACTCACCCAGCCGCTCTACGAGAAGATCCAGCGCCATGAATCGGTGGTCAGCGGCGCCGATGACGCGGGAATCTGGGTGGAGGTCTACCGACCTGCGGACGCCGAGACCCCGGTGCCCGTGATCCTCGTCAAGACCCCCTACCAAGGCATCCAGGAGATGCGCAAACATGCCGCCGAGTGCGGGTTCCTGGACCCCGCCGGACTGGACGCCGGCGACTGCGCGGCCAGCATCCGCGAATGCGCGCCCCTGGATGGCGACCGTTGCCCGTACATCGAATGGCTCATCGATTACTTCGCGCCGCGCGGCTACGCCGTCGCCTTCTCCGACGTGCGCGGCAACCACAACTCGGGTGGATGCAGCGACCAATCCGGCCCGAAACAATGGGAAGACGGCTACCACATGGTGGAATGGCTCGCCGCGCAGACCTGGTCGAACGGCAAGGTCGGAATGTACGGCGCCTCGTACGACGCCGAGACCCAGATCACCACCGCCCTCCTGAACCCGCCCGGCCTGAAGACCATCGTGCCCTCCGCCAGCGTGAGCAACCAATACGAGTTCAATTTCTACGACGGCGTCGCCTACACCGGTGGCGCCCTGCAGACCGCCGCCTCGTTCTTCGCCCTGAGCACGATGCCCGGGTCGCACCCCAACGCGATCACGTCCTACCCGCAACGCCTGGAATGCCAAGACGAAGTGATCGAGGCCGGGCTCGACTCCAGTGGCGACTGGTCCGAATATTGGGAAAAGCGCGACTACCGCAAAGGGGCCAGCGGCATCGAGGCGAGCGTCCTGCAGACCCACGGGCTGCACGACGCGAACGTGAAACCGAACCACCTGGACGGCTTCTGGAACGAACTCACCAGCGAAAAGAGACTCGTGGTCGGTCAATGGGAACACAGCCAACCCCAACGCGCCGACTGGCTCTTGATCCTGCACCGATGGTACGACCACTACCTGCACGGCATCGACACCGGGATCCTGGCGGACCTGCCCCCCGTGCTCGCCGAGGACACCCGGGGCCGATGGCACGGCCTGGACGCCTACCCACCCGAGACCAATGAAACGGTCTCCTTCTGGCCCGCAAAGAACCACACCATGGCGGCGCAGCATGGAGGATCCGGCGCCCTGACCATCATCGACCCGCCACGACAGATCGCCCGCGCCACGATCACGAGCTCCCCGTTCTACGAGCACCTCGTCGGCAAACCCAGCCACCTGGTCTTCGAGACCGGACCCCTCAACGAGACCCTCCACACGATGGGGCGACCGCTTTTGCATCTGCACGCCGAAACGGACGAGAAACGCACCCGATGGGCCGCCCAGTTGATCCTCGTCGGAGGCGACGGCAACGAGACCCTGCTCAACCGCGGCTACATGAACACCCGGCACCGGGACGGACCCGAGAACCCCCAGGACCTGGAACCCGACAGACCCTACTCACTCACGCTGCGCATGTTCCCACAAAACGACGTGATCCCCGCCGGGACCACGCTGCGTCTCGTCATCACGAACACGGACGACGAGGTGCGCCAAGACACCACGTACGCCACCAGTAAAGTCCGGTTCGGACCGGACAAGACCCGGCTGGAACTCCCGCTGAAACCGCCCACGACGAGCTACCCCGCGGACCGGTTGCGCGACGACCTTTGAGCGGGGAACCGGCCCACAAGGGGAGAAACGAGCACTGATCGAGCGACCTGGACGCCGACGGAGAGATTCGAACTCTCGAGGGCAAAGCCCAGTGGTTTTCGAGACC
>CAYVRY010000074.1:0-9923 GCA_964452895.1 uncultured Halobacteriales archaeon | reverse complement strand
ATCCTAAATCGTTTCCGGTCCGGCAGGCCCATTCGTGGTTTATTTCTGGAACCTTACTCCTGGGGTCGCGCGTCCAATTCAGAGGGTCGAAGAAGCGGTGGAATGCTCGTTTCTGGTCCCAGCCATCGCCCTGAGGCCGATTTCTGGCCTTGGGTCCAGGGAGGTCATTACCGTATCACCGACCCGATTTTGAAGCCAAGGCTATTATATGGGGGCCGGAATCGCCGCGCACCTGGTTTTAACCGGCCAGTGTGAGGGACCCCCATGGGCAACATCCGTCAGACCTACATCAAGCGCGTGGCCGTCGAACTCGTCTCCAAGTACCCGGACGAGTTCAACGAGGACTACACGCACAACCAGAAGAAGGTCACGGAACTCACCGCCGGGGCCAGCAAGATCCTGCGCAACCGGATCGCCGGCTACGTGACCCGGTTCCGCAAGGGGTACGAGGAAAAGGTCGTGCAGGCCGCCGAGCAAGAGTGAGCCGGCCGCCGCTTTCCGCCAATCATGCTCCCTTTTGAGCAACCGCTCTCCTTGGGAACCCACGAGGTTTACCCACATTCGAGTATCTACCCATTATTTACATAGAGGGGCGGGTTCGGCGGGACCCATGTCGTCCACTGTCTCCGAGCGAGCCGGCGTGATCGGTGAACCGGTGCGCGCAGCCGCCCAGGCGCTCGCCGAAGGCCGCTTCATCCTCCTTTTTGACCAGGAGGGGCGCGAAGAAGAGACCGACCTCATGGTCGCCGCGGCCCACACCACGCCCGCCGCCGTGCGGCGCCTGCGCAGCGACGGCGGGGGCCTCGTCTTCGTCGCCGTGGGGAACGAACCCGCCACCGAGTGGGGCCTGCCCTTCGCGCACGACGTCCAAGCCGCGGCAGCCAAAGAGATCCCCCTGCTCGACGAGCTCACCCCGAAACGGCTCCCGTACGACGCCCGCTCCAGCTTCAGCCTATGGGTCAACCACCGTGACACCTACACGGGGATCACGGACCGGGACCGCAGCCGAACGATCCAGGGACTCGTCGAGCTGGCCCAGACCGGGACCGGCGCGAGCGATGGAGCCCACGGATTCGCCCGCCACTACCGCGCCCCCGGTCATGTCCCGCTCTGCATCGCGCACCCGGAAGGCCTCGCCGGTCGCAAAGGGCACACCGAACTCGCCACCGCGCTGAGCGAGATCGCCGGGATCCCGCCGCTGGTCGCAGGGTGCGAGATGCTCGCACCGGACGCGGACACCGCGCTCCCACGAGCCGATGCCAAGAAATACGCCCGGCAACATGGGCTCGCGTTCCTCGAAGGCGAGGCGCTCCTGGAAGGCTACGAGCAATGGCAGGCGAACAAGGCTACCCGCGACGCGTGAATGAACCCGCCCCCCACCGTCGCCCCCGCTACCCCGGGGGCCAACTGGAGACCGGGGACGCCTCCGTCAAGGCGAGACGCGAAGCCCCGCGCTGCCATATATTCCCGCCGAAAAAAGGGACCCGCGTCATGACCCAGGGCGTTTTTGACCTCGTTCACCTTGGCCACCTGCACTACCTGCAGGCCGCACGCGCCCACGGCGACGAACTCATCGTGGTGATCGCCCGCGACGAGACCGTGAAACGCAACAAACACGCCCCGATCTTCAACGAAGAGGCCCGTCGTGAACTCGTGAACGCCATGAAGTGCGTCGACAGCGCCGTCTTGGGCCACCGCGGGGACTTCTACCGCATCGTGGAAGAGATCGACCCGGACATCATCTGCATCGGGTACGACCAGCCCTACAAGGAACACGCGATCCAAGAGGAATGCGCACGCCGCGGGCTCGACGTGCGCGTAGAGCGCCTGCCGCACATGGACTACGACCTGGACTCCACCCGCAAGGTCGTCGAAGAGGTGGGCCGGCGGCTCGCCCGCCATGAACTCTATCGCAGCGGCCCCCAAAGCGACCAAAAAAGCCTGCGCGACGTGGGCGTCGACCTCAAGGAACAAAGCGAAACCGGCACAAGCCGCACCGATGCCGGCACCCCCGAGGACCTGAACCGTTCCCCGCAACAACAGGACCCCGAGCCCGAGCACGGCGCCCCCCCTACACCCGCTACCGCACGCACCCAGGGAGGTCGCCGCGCATGAAGAAGATCGGCATCGTGGACACCACCTTCGCCCGCGCGGACATGGGCACCCACGCCGAACGCACGCTCAAAGACCTCGCAGAAGGCCTGCGCATCGTGCGCCGCAGCGTCCCCGGCATGAAGGACCTGCCCGTGGCATGCAAGATCCTCCTGGAAGAAGAGG
Source organism: uncultured Halobacteriales archaeon (assembly GCA_964452895.1). Classification (GTDB taxonomy): domain Archaea; phylum Thermoplasmatota; class E2; order JACPAO01; family JAHWKR01; genus CAYVRY01. Next base: position 7,646 of record CAYVRY010000074.1, on the reverse strand, counting down.
AATGCGACCTCGTCATGGCGCTCGGCATGCCCGGCTCCGCACCGATCGACAAGACCTGCGCGCACCAAGCGAGCCAAGGCATCATCCAGGCGCAACTCATGACGAACCGGCACATCCTCGAGGTCTTCGTCTATGAAGACGAAGCCGCGACCCCCCGGGACCTTGAACGGCTCCTCCTGGGCCGCACCCGCGACCATTGCCGCAACGCCGTGGACCTGCTCTTCGATCCGGACGCCCTCGTCGCGCGCGCCGGCACCGGCGTGCGTCAAGGAAAGGCGAGCATCGGCAGCATCGAGGCCCCACTCCCGCAAGGCGGCGCCGCGGCCCCGGCGAAAGGAGGTGGCGGACACTGAGTGCGCGCGACGACGAAGACCTGGTGGAATCCACCGACGACTATGAAGTGGTGACCCGACGCCGCCGACGCGAAGACGACACTCCATCCCCCTCGGCCCCCGACGAGCAACCGTCCGAGCCGCCCACCATGGACACGGAGCCCGCCAGCCTGGACCCGTTGCGCTTGACCGACGAGGAACCGGACCCCGACCCGGCCCCCGAGACGCACAAAGAGACGCCGCCGCCACCGCGTGCACAGGACGAGGAATCCACGGCGTGGCTGCTCGACCAACTTCCCGACCCGGGCACGGGCCAGGCCCGCGACGCGCCGGCGCCGCCTGCCGCCTCCGAGACTCCGGAGACCCGGGAACAGACCTACCAGTTCGGCGGCGAGCCGGAAGGCGAACACGATCCATCATTCATGACGGAGCCGCACGAACAGCGCTTGCGGTCCATCCGCCCCCCCTCTTCCCCACAAACCCGAGGAAACACCATGCGCATCGCGATCGCAGCCACCGAATTCAATTACGACATCACGAGCATGATGCTCGAACGCGCCCGCGCGCACGCCGACGTGCTCGGCGCCGAAGTGAGCCACATCGTGCGCGTACCCGGCGTCTACGACCTCCCGCTCGCCGCGAAACGCCTCATGGTCCGCGGCGACGTGGACGGCGTCGTCGCGCTCGGTTGCGTCATCGAAGGCGAGACGGACCACGACGATCTGGTGATCCAGCATGCCGCGCGCAAGCTCATCGACCTGTCCCTGGAAAACGACAAACCCGTCGGACTCGGCATCACCGGCCCCGGCATGAGCCGCCTGCAGGCGATGTCCCGCATCGACCGCGCCAAGGACGCCGTGGAAGCCGCGATCCGGATGCACCGGGAACTCGCCGCACTCTGAGTGAAACCATGACCAGCACCAGCGACCTCACCTGGCAAATCCGCAACATCGTGGAAGACCACGACCGGGGCGCCGCCGCCATCGGGCACGACCTGCAGAAACACCTGGTCCCCTGGAAAGGCAGCGCGAAAGATGGAGAAGAACTCGCGCGCATGATCGTCACCACGAAACCCGTCATGAGCCCGATCCTGCACATCGCGAACCACCTGCTCGGGGCCGACGTGCCGCCCACCCCGGCCACCGGGCTGGGCGCCGAAGGACTCGCCATCGTATCCCCGAAACGCCACGCCGCCAAACGCGACCCCGCCGTGGAAGACGGGATCCGCCGCCTCCTGGACGCCACCGAAGCCCGGCCCCTGCGCGTGTTGACCTACAGCGCCAGCGGAACCGTGGAGGCCGTCCTGGACGGGATGCAGGACGAGACCGGCCACCTGAAACGCGTCTATCTCTCCGAAGCCCAACCCGGCGGGGAAGGACGCTCCCTGGCGGCCCGCCTCGCCGCGGAATGGGGGCCCCGGGACACGGAAGTGGTCCTGACCCATGACGCCGCGCTGCCTGCCCTGCTGCCCGACGTGGACGTGCTTGTACTGGGCGCGGACCTCCTGCTCGGCGACGGCATCGTGAACAAGGTCGGCACCGCCATGCTCGTCGAACGGGCCAAACGGATCGGCGTCCCCGTGGTCATCACGGCCGCCCAGGACAAGGCCCCGCCCATCGGCATCAAGGCCCACCACCTGCCCTTGCCGCTCGCCACGGAAGCCGGCCAACTCACCGACCCGCCCACCGGCGTCCGGACCGTCGGGCTCGCCTTCGAATGGGTCGACACGCCGCGCTCCGCGCTGCCGGACTGGGCCGACGACCCGGACGTCCCCAAGGCACGCGGGCAACTCGTGGAGATGCTCACCGCGATCAAGGCCCGCCAGACCCGCACCCGGCCCGCGGCGAGCCCCACCGCAGGCGGTGAACGCGCATGAAGGAGCTCGCCGCGCGCGTGGGGCGCGTCAAGGCCAGCGAGACCGTACGGATCAGCGGCCTCGTCGCCGAGAAAAAACGCGAAGGCGTCGACATCATCAGTTTCAGCGTCGGCGAACCCGACTTCGACACGCCGCCCCACGTGCGCGACGCCGCCAAGAAGGCCCTTGACGACGGCGAGACCCATTACACACCGGCCGGCGGGATCCACCCGCTACGCGAAGCGATTGCCGAGAAACACCGCCGTGAGAACCGGATCGAACAGGCCGAAGCGCAGGACGTGGTCGCCACGCCCACAAAGCACGCCATCGCCCTCGCGATCCTTGCCGTGGTGGACCATGGCGACGAAGTGCTCCTACCGGACCCGAGTTGGGTCTCCTACGAACCCCTGGTGCGGCTTGCCGGTGGGACCCCGGTGTACGTCCCACTGGACGCCGGGGAAGGCTACCGGTTGCGCCCCGATGCCGTGGCGCAGAAGATCACGCCCAAGACCAAGCTCCTGTTGACGAACAGCCCGTCGAACCCCACCGGCGGCAGCGACCACGTGGACGACGTCAAGGGACACGCGGACCTCGTCAAAGACCACGACCTCTACCTCCTCAGCGACGAGATCTACGAACACATCCGCTACGAAGGACAACACCTTTCCCCCGCCTCGCTGGAAGGCATGTACGAACGGACGATCACCGTCAACGGTCTCTCCAAGAGTTTCGCCATGACCGGCTGGCGCACCGGCTGGTCGCTCGCTCCGCCCGCGCTGACGAAAGAGATCCTGAAACTGCAAGGCCACACCGTGACCCACATCACCACGTTCGCCCAGCACGGCGCCCTCGCCGCACTCACGGGGAGCCAGCAGCCGATCCAGGACATGCTCGAAGTGTTCACCCGGCGCCGCACGATCATGCTCGAAGCGCTCCACGGCATGCCCGGCGTCACCTGCCCCACCCCCACCGGGGCGTTCTACGTGTTCCCCCAGATCGACGTGCCCGGAATGGACGACGTGCAGCTCACCGAAGCGCTCATCGAACAAGCCCACGTCGCCGTGACCCCGGGAAGCGCGTTCGGGCCCGCCGGCAAAGGCTGCGTGCGGATCAGCTACGCCACCTCCGAAGACCGGATCAAAGAGGGTATGCAGCGCATGCACCAAGCGCTCGAGACATGGTTGTAGAAAAGAAGAGCATTCTTGGCGTGGACCGGGGTATGTTCGGCCCTCTTCGGTTCTCAAAACGGAGAAGGCGCCCGCGCGGCGGGGTGAGACATCGGCCTTTGTGGGGGAAAACCGTACATACGCCCCTCAGCGCATCTTTTTTTGATTGACCGCCCAAGGTTGGTGATGTGAGGCACGAACCGCTGCCCGGCGAAACTTCGACGGGTATGGGAATGACACTTGTTCATCATGATTCGACGTACGACCCATTTGCTTTCGACGCTCGACCCAAGCCACTTATGTCGGACCCCATGCACTACCCGGAGTCGATCGCATATGACGGAAAAACCCACAGCAACGAAGACAACACCAAACCCCGTTTGGTCACGACGCCGCCACGCCCGGAAAACGGACCACCCCGACGATGCTACGATCATGAAAAGCCTCGTCGATTGACCGTACGCCCCCCGACGTTCTCCCCCGAGGTTCCCATTGAATACCTGTGATCTCCATGCTGCCTGCAACAACCCGCCGCGACCAACGCATCCCCGTTTACTCCCGTCGTCGCACACCCCCCAAGCCCCCGGCGTTCCTGTTGACCCAAGACGAGGATTATGTCGCCACGTTCCGGACCGCCGCCTACGTGAACCGACTCGTGGAACTGCGCGGGGCCACAACGGGCCGCCTGCTGCGCCGCAGCAGCCTCTACCATGCCCTCGGTGACTATGTGCAAAGCATGCAGGACGCCGCAGCCATCGTGCGCAGCGACCCGAAAAGCAGCGAAGGCCAGTTCCGGCTCGGTGCCGCCACCATGGCGCTGGCGATCCAGCGGCTGCACCACCTGCCCAGCGGTCCCGGCGCCACCCGGAAAACGAACGATCAAGACCCCGAAGAGCTCCTGCTGGCCGCCCGGGACGCGTTCCTGCGGGCCCACCAGCTGAACGCCGCGGACCGGGAAGCAAAAGACGCGGTCCGGGCCGCCGAGCGTTACCTCGACAGCCTGGGTCGCCCGCCGACGAAGACCGAAAAGGCACGAAAAGGGCTCCGCTGCAGGGTCTGAGTGTCGCGTGTCCGTCTACCGCACCCGGTACGAGTAGCTGTACTGCACCGGGCCGCCGCTGCCCCAACCCGTGACGCCGTCGATCCGCACCCGGCCGCCGTGGCGTTTCTGCCACCGGGCCCACAAGGCGCCCACCAACATCCCGCCCAGGTGCGCCCACCACGCGATCCGTGAACCCGGGATGAACGCCAAGACCAGGTTGAAGGCCACGAACAAGACCGCGAGCACCCACGCCCGCATCACGATGGGGACCGGGAAGATCAGCATGAAGCGCTCCTGCGGGTTCGCCACCACGACGTACCCCAACAGCCCGAAGATCGCGCCGGAAGCCCCCACGTTCGTCACGTGGGGCCGCGGCAGGGCCGGGATCACCGCGTGCACGAAAGACGGGAGCAGATACGCCCCCATCAGGGTGATCACGCCGGCGGCCAGCCCCGCGCTCAGATAGAGCAGCACGAACCTGCGGCGGCCGATGCGCCGCTCCAAAAGCGACCCGATGAACCACAAAACGAGCATGTTCATCCCGAAATGGAGCAGGCCGCCGTGGACGAACATGCTCGTGACGATCGCCCACCATTGCTCGCCCGAGAGAAACAGCCGGGGTATAAGACCCGCTTCGAAGAGCACCGCGGTGCCCCAGGCCGTCGAGAACAAGCCACCGCCGAACTGCAGGATGAAGACCGCCGCGTTCGCCGCGATCAGCGCCCCCACGGCGGAAACCTCGCGCCCTTTCAAGCGGCGCGGCACCCAAGCGAGATAGAGTCCCACCGCCACGATCGCGATCACCAGCGTGGTGACCACACTCGACGGCAGAAGATGATAATCCGAGAGGGGCCCGAACGCCACAACGCGCGCAACCGCCGCCTCGGTAAAAGGCGTATGGGTGGCCCTTCAGGACACCGGGGCGTCGTCGCCGCGCAGATAGGATTCCAGGCCTTCGGACTGGCGCGGCCGCGTCCCCTCCTCGATCACCAAGGCACGAAGTCGTTCCATGCCCTCCCCGGTCACCGTGGAGATCGCAAAGACCGTGTCATCGGCGGGCCCTTCCCGCGCCGCCGGGCTCAGATCTGATTTCGTCTCCACCACGACGAGCGGCGCATCCGGGACGACCTTGCGCACCTCCTCCAAGAGCCGCTCCTGGTCCTCCACCGGGTACCCGCAGTGCCCCGTGGGGTCGCGAAGGAACAACACCAGGTCCGCCAGATGGCGAAGCGCCAGCGCCGCCTGCTGTTCGATGGGGTTGCGCTCCGCCGCCGGTCGGTCCAAGAGCCCCGGCGTGTCGATCACCTGCATCTGCAGGCGACGGTCGCGCCACCGGCGCCCTTTCTCCTCCTCCGGGCGCAGGCCCATGTGACCCACGTGCGCCGCCTTCGTCGTGAACGGGTACGACGCGACCTCCGGTTCCGCGTCCGTGAGCGCACGGATCAGGCTCGACTTGCCCACGTTCGGATACCCCGCGATCACCACCGTGAAAAGACCCGGGGAGACCGTCGGCAGCCGCCGCATGATCTCCCGGAACCGCGCCAGCTCAAGAAGCGGCTCCTCCAGGCTTTTGAGCTGGCTCGAGACACGGCCATAAGCCCGGCGTTGCGCCTGCAACAAGACGGGGACGTCCAGCTCCGTGGACGCCTCGTTCATCTCCCGGTTCATGAACTGGACCAGGTTCTTGCGGCCCTTCTCCACGCGGCCCAAAGCCAACCGGTAGCGGTCCTCCCCGATCAAGAGATCGATCAGTTCCTTGTGGTACGGCTCCACCTGGTCCAGGCTCGGGAAGCGCCGCACGTACCGCTCCAAGGCGTCGTTGATGATGTTGCGCACCGCCTCCAGGCGCGCCTGCGTGGTCTTGCGCTGGCGATAACGCCGGTCCCGGTCCGGTTTCTCGATGCGTGAAGCCCGGGAGAACGCCTTGTCCAAGAGCTCCTGCGGCCGCAAAATCGTCGGGATCCCGGTGAAGGCCACAAGCGGCCCACGCCAGGTGTGGGAAAATACTTGCGGCGGTGCAAGGCGGCCAAGCCCCGAGAAGGGGCAAGTAGCGGCCATGGGTGCCGCCAGCTTCATAAGAGGGGGTGGGGTGGCCCGCGCCATGGGCCGGCGCCGCAACAAGCAGGCCGAACGCATCGTCGCCCGCCGCCGGATCCGGCAGCTGTTGGAGGCCGCCCGCCGTCGCCTCCGCGAAGGCGAACCGGTCTATGCGAAACGCGCCGTGGCCCTGGCACGCCGGCTCGCCATGCGCTACCAGACCGGCCTGCGCGCCGAGGAGCGCGACCGGATCTGTGAATGCGGAACGATCCTCATCCCCGGCAACAACGCCCGCGTGCGCCTGCGCGCCGGTGCGAAACGGCTCACCTGCCTGGAATGCGGCGCGGTCAAACGCCGCGGTTACCGGCGCGAGCAGAAGGAACGTCGACTGCAGCGCGCCCGGCAACGCGAGCAGGAGAAAGCCGCACCGGATGTCCCGCTTGTGCAGGCGAGCAAGACCGGAGGGTCGCCATGAAAGGAAAAGACCGCGCCCGGCTCAAGAAAGAAGGCCAAAGCCTCGACGTCACCTTGGAAGTGGGCAAAGCGGGACTCACCGAGACGGTGGCCACGGAGCTGCGCAACCAACTCAAGAAGACCCCCCTGGTCAAGGTCCAGGTGCGAAAAAGCGCATCCGTGGAGGACGACACCCGGGCCATCGCCGAATCCCTCGCCGAGCAGGCCGGCGCCACACTGGTGGAAGTGCGCGGGAAGACCGCGGTCTACGCCAAGGGCCGCTCGTCCTCGCCGTGACCCAACGCGCGCGAGACCGCGCCCTCCTCCTGCCGTTTGTCTTCCTGCTCCCGGGTGCGGGACAAGAGCGCCACGGCGTCGTCGACCTGCTTTTTCGTGCCGATCATGAAGACCCGGTCGCCGGGCGACAAGGCCAGGTTCGGGGGCGGGTTCTGGATGTGGGTGTGGCCCCGCAGGACCGCCACGATGCTCGCCCCGGTGTGTTCGCGCAGACCGAAGCTCGCGATGGATTGCCCGCAGGCCGCCGCGTCCGCGTCCAGTTCGTGCTCGCGGACCGTGACCTCGCCGATGGTCGGTGCCTTCAGTTTTGGAGTCTGTTCCTGTCGGGTGACGAAGGCGCGGGCCTGTTCCAGGTGACCGGGTTCCCCCATCAGCAACAGCCGGTCTCCGGGCAGGATCAGATGCGACGGCGGCGGGTTCACCCAACGGTCGCGCCCGCGCATCACGCTGACCACCGTGGCGCC
>CAYVRY010000073.1:0-9958 GCA_964452895.1 uncultured Halobacteriales archaeon | reverse complement strand
GCGATCTCAGTGAACTGGAACAGGAGGTGTTGCAGATCGTGCGTGAGGAGACCCTCTATTTCTATCCGAACGCGGTGACGAAGATCATGAACGAGGGCTGGGCGACGTATTGGCACGCCGAGTTGCTGCGGGAGTTCTTGCCGTTCGACGCGTTCGACCGGTTCGCCGTCAAGCACAGCCAGCTCATGCAGTCGCCCGGGTTGAACCCCTACAAGCTGGGTTTCATGATCTATGAGGACATCAAGCGGCGTTGGGACCGGGAGCATGGGCCCGGGGCGGGTCTGCAGAGGATCCTTGAGGTACGGCGGTTCAAGGACGATGTGGCGTTCATCCGGGACCACTTGACCCAGCAGGTGGTGGACGAGGCGGGGCTCTATCTGTACGACGAGGACCCGGAGACGGGGGAGCAGGTGGTCACATCGACGCGTCTGGAGGACGTGCGTGAATCCGTGTTGTCGGAGATCGAGAACATGGGGCGTCCGGTGATCGCCGTGGAAAGCGGGGACCACAAGGGCCGCGGGGAGTTGTTGTTGGAGCACAAGTTCGACGGGCGGGAGCTGGAGCTGGACGCGGCGGGGGACGTGTTGAAGCAGGTGCACGGCTTCTGGAAGCGACCGGTGCATCTGTTGACGCAGGTGAGCGGTCGGCCGGTGCGTGTGGATTATGACGGTCAGGAGGTGCGCGTGCAGCGTCTGGACCGGGACCCGGAGGAGGACGCGCCCACGAGCGGCATGTTGGGTCCCGGGGAGCCGGGCGCCGTTGCCGGCGGACAACCGAAGTCTGGGGATCAGGAAGCCGCGGGGGATGCCGACGCGAAGACGGGCGCGACCGACGACCATGCTTGAACGGGGCGTGCCGGGCGATGTCTTCAAGTCATATCGCCCGCTATCTGGATCGTCAACGTGCCCCGACGTCCGTCGCGCCAGAACCCCTCTCCCTGGGAGGCCGACCCCGCCTCCAGGGTGAGCCAGGCCGGTACAAACGCGGCGCGGGAGGCGGAGCGCGCCTGGGGTGCGAAGGGTGTGGCAGCCGAGGTGCTCGCGGCGGCGGAGGATGCGCGGCTCGTCGCGTTGCTGGAAGAGGCACGCGGTGTGACGGACCGGCTCATCGCGCCGATCCGGGAGGAGGATTGGGGCCGCACGCACAACCCGGTCTTGGGGCCGGTGGCGTGGGACGTGGTCCACATCGGTCAGCAGGAGGACTTTTGGTTGGCCCAGATACTGGGCGGCCTTCCCGAGTTGAAACCGGGGGAGAACCGGATCTATGACCCCATGGGCAACCCCCGCACGGTGCGCCAAGGGCTTCCGCTTTTGTCGAAGGAGCAGGCGTCGAGGTTCCGTGACCGGGTGCGCTCGCGCACGTTGCAGGTGCTGCGCCATCAGCGGCGGGACCCGTCGGATCCCCATTGGCGCGACCTGTTCCTGCACAAGATGATCGTCCAGCACGAGGCGATGCATGATGAGACGATCCTTCAGCACATTTCTGCCTATCCGCTGGACCACTATGAGCCGTCTTCGCGGCGTGCGAAGCGACGCGACCGGGTCCCGGCCCTGGAGCTGACGGGGTTCGCGCGTCATCCCCAGGGGGTGTTCCCCATGGGGGCGCGCTGGCGTTCGCCGTGGACGTTCGACAATGAATGGCCCATGCACGCGGTCCACGTGGATCCGTTCTGGCTCGCGCGGGCGCCGGTGACCAACGGGATGTATCTGCGGTTCCTGGAGGCGGGGGGGTACAAGCAGGGTCGTTGGTGGCACCCGGACGGTTGGGAGTGGGTGACCAGGCAGGGCATTGAAGCCCCGCTTTACTGGCACAGGGACGGCGACCAGTGGACCCGGCGGGAGGTGGACCGGTGGGTGCCGCTGGATCCCGCCGAGCCGGTGGTGCATGTCTCGTGGTTCGAGGCGGACGCGTGCGCGCGCTTTTTCGGTTGCCGGTTGCCCACGGAGGAGGAATGGGAGTATGCCGCGCTCTGGGACCCGGATGCCGGGCGCAAGCGGGTCTGGCCGTGGGGGGACCGGGAACCGGAACCGCGTCATGGGAACCTGGACCATGACGCCTGGGGCCCGGAACCGGTGGGCAGTCACCCGGACGGGGCCAGTGTGCACGGCGTCCACGGGCTCGTGGGCGACGCCTGGGAATGGACGGATTCCTGTTTTGCTCCCTATCCGGGTTTCGAGGCGTTTCCGTATCGGGGTTACTCGCAGGTCTTTTTCACGCCGGAGTACCGGGTGCTTCGCGGCGGTTCCTGGGCGACGCGTTCGTCGCTTCGCCTGGGGACGCTGCGCAACTGGGATTTCCCGGTCCGGCGTCAGATTTTTTCTACCCTGCGCCTGGCCGCGGATTCCCCGCCGGGATGGGCGGACCCGGAGACCGGGGCCGTGGTGGACGAGCAGGCCGTTGGAGACCATTGATCCGTGGGAGACATGACGTGAGCGAACAAGCATCAATACTCGATGAAGGGCTCAAGGAGCAGGTCCGTGCCGGCTTGAGCACCGCGCAGAAGACGCTGCCTTCGAAGTTCCTGTACGATGAACTGGGGAGCATCCTGTTCGAGGCGATCTGTGTTTTGCCGGAGTACTATCTCACACGCACGGAGCACGCGATCCTGGAAGAGAACGCGGCGCAGATCACGGCGGACCTGCAGCCCGGGGCGTGGCTCGTGGAGCTCGGGGCGGGCAGCGCCACGAAGACGCAGGTCTTGATCAAGCAGATGCTCACGGACCGCAAGACCCTGGTCTATTGTCCCATCGACATCTCCAGGGAGGCGCTGCGGATCGCCGAGGCGAACACGGTCTCCCGGTACCCGGCGGTGACGTTCAAAGGGATCCAGGGCGACTGGTTCCAGGCGTTGGAGCGCCTGAGGGGCATGGGGGCGCCGCAGAAACTGATCGCGTTTTTGGGCAGTTCCATCGGGAACCTGGATTTCAAGGAGCAAGCGGGCTTCCTGGCGCAGTTGGCCAGGAACCTCACGCAGGACGATCTTGTCCTGTTGGGCACGGACATGGTGAAGCCGGTCGCCGAGTTGCTGCCTGCCTATGACGATCCGGTTGGGGTGACGGCGGCGTTCAACCGGAACATCCTGGTACGGCTCAACCAGGCCCTGGACGGGGATTTCGACCCGCGGCGCTTCCGGCATGAGGCGCGGTGGAACCGGGAGCATTCGCGGGTGGAGATGCATCTGGTGGCCGATGAAGCCCAGGATGTTCATCTGCGCCGCATCGGCGGGGTGATCTCCTTCGAGAAGGGGGAGTCTCTCCATACGGAGAACAGCCACAAGTTCACGCCGGAGAAACTGGAAACGATCGTCGCGCAGGCCGGGCTGGAGATCAAGCAGGTCTGGCAGGACAAGAAGGGACGTTTCCGCTTGAACCTCTTGGGGTGGCCGGGATGAACGCCTTCACGGGCAAGGAGGCGGCGTAGCGTGTGCCGGCATGTGGCGTACGTGGGCCCGGGCGCCCGGTTGTCGTCGCTTTTTTTCGAACCGCCGCATTCCCTGGAGCATCAGACCTATGCGGCGCGCGAGCTGTTGGAGGGGCATGTGAACGTGGACGGGTTCGGTGTGTCGTGGTATCCCCTGGAGGCGGGGGATGCTGCTTCTTCCGTGATCGGGGACCCGCGCGAGCCTTTGGCGTACCGCAGTGAGCGGCCCGTCTGGGCGGACCCCACCTGGAAGGCCTTGGCGTCGCGGTTCGTGGGTCGCATCGTGGTGGCGAACGTGCGCAACGCCACGGACCCGGCCACGGCGGGCTTGGCGGGGGTCCATCCCTTCACCCGTGGCCGTTGGTCGTTCACGCACAACGGGTTCCTCACGGGGTTCCGGGATCATTTTCTGCTCCCCTTGGAGGACCGTCTTTCCAACGAGCGGCGGGTCGAACGGCAGGGGTTCTCGGACACCCAGACCTTGTTCCTACTCCTGCTGGACAAGTTGGAGCGCGGGGCCGGGGCGAAGGATGCCCTGGTGGAACTGGTGCAGGAGGTGGTCACGTTGGCGAACGAGCTGGACAAGCCGACCTACCTGAACTTCCTGCTCAGCGACGGAGAGCGGGTGTGGGGGACGCGCGCCGGTACGGCGCCGCGCAATCCGTCTCTCTGGGTCGCCCATTCCCCGGACCGTTTCCCGGGCGGGGCCTTGATCGCCTCGGAGGCGCTGGATGAAGACCCGGCTTGGCAGCAGGTGCCCCCGCACAGCCTGGTGGAGTTGCGACCCGGCGAGCCGCCTGCCCTATCTCGGCTGGAACGGTGACCGGGCCTGTCGGGACTGTTTTTGTGAGTCCAGGAACCGGCTTTCCACCACGTCCCAGTCCACGGCGTCGAAGAACGTGTCCATGTATTTCCCGCGGTCCGTCCCGAAGTCGCGGATGAACGCGTGTTCGAACATGTCCATGATCAGGAGCGTGTTCGTGTTCGCGAGGGCGCCGGCGTCGTGTTCGTTGATCCACAGGTGCAGCAGGCGGTCGGTCACGGGGTCGTGGACCAGGGTGGCCCAACCGATCCCCCGGGTCTTGCCCAGGTTGCGGAATGACTTTTCCCATTCGTCTACGGAGCCGAAAGCGCGACTGATCGCGGTGCCCAGCGGGCGGTCATGTTTGACCCGTTCGCTGCCGCCGCTCATGCCGTCGAAGTAGAGTTCGTGCAGCCGCATGCCGTTGAATTCCCAGACGAAGCGGCGTTCCACTTCCCGTGCGACGTAGTCGTCCAGATCGTCGTCTTCAAGCAGTTCCAGGACCTTGTTGGTGTGCGTGACGTATCCTTCGTAGAGTTTGAAATGGGTGTCGAGGAGGGTCTTGGAAAAACGGGTGCTGTCGTACAGGTGGTCGTAGTCGTTGGCTTCGTAGGCTCTCTTTTTGAGCGTCGCTGGCTGGATCGGCATGTACCCTCGGCCTGGGGGCACAACCCGTTAAGGGCTTGAGGGACACTCGTGTGACCCCCGACGCGTACCGTTGAGGTGTCCGGTCGCAGCCACACCGCGGTTGGGGTTCACCGGTTGCGCTGCGGGGCCTGCTGGTTCTGGGCCTTCGGCCGGGACTCGGATTCCTGCGCCTTGCGTTCCGATTCAGGGGTCAACTGGAGTGTGGGCTGTTGGCGTTTTTGCCCGCTCTTTCCGGATCGGCCCAGGGGGCCGGTGCTGGCGACGAACAGCGTCCAGGCGAGGACCATGACGATCCCGGACCCGGAGGCGGTCTTGGCCAGCTTGTCGTCCTTCGTCGCCGCTTTCCCGCCCTCGCCATCGTCATTGGATGAGGGGGCCTGGGCCGGACGGTGGGAGGGGACCGGGCTCTCCCACCAGGTTTCCTGGTCCGTGTCCTTCTCTTGCGAAGGGGACTGCGGTTCTTGGTCCGTGTGGGAACCGCACGGGTCCAGGCTGGGGTTCGGCCTGCATTCCAGTTCGATCCCGGCGACGTCACGGGCGGTGTCTTTGTCCGTCCCGTTGTTTCTGGATGGGGTTTGTTTTCCGCTCTCGGATCCGGATCCTTCTCGGGACCCGTTGGAGGGTTCATCCTCGCCCACGGTGTCGTTCGCTTCGCCCGGCTCCTGCGGGTCCTGCGTCTCGTTCTCGTCCGATTCATCGAGGCCGGCCTTTCGCAGGATCTTTTCCGCGGAACTCTCGTCGTCGTTTTCGTCGTCGGTTCCGTCGCCTGATTCGAACTTGCGCTCAATTTTGTCGAGCGTCTCTTCGCCGGAGGTGCCGGTTCGTCGTTCCACCTTGTCGACCTCGTCCTCGGCGGCGACCATGGGCGCGGCGCTCAGCAGGGCGACGACGAGGATCGCCACCAGACCGAGAAGGGGGATCCCGCCATGGCGCGCCGCGGCCTTCGTCGTACCTTGAGTCCGGTCACGCCGGGGGGTTGCCCCGAGCGGATTCGACCCACCTTCCGTCTTGACCCGTTGCGCACGCATGGTTTCCAAATCGCCATTCGTCGGCTTGATTATAGGTGTCTCGAAAATTATCGCTTTTCGCACAGATTCTTTCGTACCGGGCCCGGGCGGGCCTGAGGCGGGCTTTTCCTTCGAGAGAGACACCCAATGCCGACAGAAAACAGCCGGAGACTTGACAATAACGCATCGGTGCTTATAACGGCCTGGAATAGGGGTTCTCCTTGACCATTGCAGCCGGGGGTCGCCAGATCCGTGGCGCCCAGAAGGCCAGCCGGCAGCGCCGGGACCCGGATTCACGATGCGGGGGCGGTCTCGGCCTCCTCCAGCGTGTAGTCGTCCCAGGTGACGATGATGAAGGGGTGGTCGTCGAAGACGACCTGGGACTCGAATTCCACATCGTACACCCCGTTCCCTGTGACTTCCAGGGTCACGGTGGAGTTCAGACCCGAAGCGCTCAGGGTGGTCTCGAAGGACTCCTCCCCCAGCACGTCCCCGCTGTCCTCGTCGAGCGCGTTCCCGTCTTCATCGAGAAGGCGGACCTGGAGGTCTCCGGCTTGTAGGGGCACGTCGCCGCCCGTGGTGGTCACGTTCACGGTGATCGATCCACGCGGACCGCCGCCGAGCTCGACCGTTTCCGAGGAGTCCGCGCCCGTGACCTGGACCGTCCCATTGGTAAACTCAGCAGGCCGCGCGGAGTCCGCCCCGTGGGGCGCTGTGAGCTGCAAAAGCGCTTGCGGGTCGTCTTCGAGGACCCGTGCGTCCTCCGGAGTCGCGGGGTCGTACGGCGTCGAACCGTCCTCCTTCGTGATCATGCCGTCCTCACCGCGGACCGTGGTCGAGCTGAGCATGAGATGGGCGTCCCAGCGCCCGTCGCCCACGCCTTGGCCGTCCCGGTGGACCGTGGCCGTGCCGTAGGTCACCACGTCGCCGTCAATGCGGGGGATGATCGTCGTGGAGGTCCCCGTGTCGCCATGCTCCACGAGTCCGAACGCGACGCCGCCCTCCTTCCAGTCCTCCGCGCCGGAGAACGCGTCATGGTAGACGTTCCATTGGCTGCCGGCGAACTCGAACGAGGCGGTCACGTTGCCCGTGTTCTCTTCGTGGTCCACCCAGCCGGTGAGCTGGGCCGCGCCGGCCTCCAGCCCTTGCCCGTCGTACGCGTATCCGTCACTGACCTGCCCGCTCGAAGCCTCGAAGGAGCGGACCGGTGCCTGCTCGTCGCCGCCGAGGCAGCCCGCCACCACGACGGCGCCCAGCACCAGCGTCACCCATAATGCGACCTGCTTGCCCATGGGAGCCGCCCATCCGGGCCATGCTTCTAAGGGTTGCGGCCACAACGACGAACGACCATCTATCGCCAGGTCTCTACTGCTCATCCTTGGGCTTCTTCTCGTCTTCGTGCTTCCGGAACGCCTTCCAACCATGCCACCCATAGATGCGAGGCAGGTAGAAGGTCCCTGGGTCCTCGATGCGCGGTTTGCGGTTGTCCTTGGACGAGGTCATATCCGTCATCGGTTCATCACTCCCACGGCATCAGCTTCAACCCGTCGATCGTTCGACGCTTCTCAACTGCACCCGTCCGTCTCCCCGCAATTGATGCATTTGAAACACGCGCCATTGCGGACCATCATGAACCCGCAGGTGTGGCAGGTCTTCTCTTCCCCGGGGGTCTCCGGGAGCCCGCCGGCTCCGTCCACGGCCACCGCGGCGGTCACCTTGACCTCACCGGGCTCCGGCGTGTCGCCGTTCTCGTTGAACGCGGAGAGTTTCTTCTCGGGGCGTTGTTGCCGGGCGCGCCGGAAGGCCTGCAGTTCGGCGAGGAACTCGTGGCGCGGCGGCTCGTAGTCCAGGCTTTGTTGGTACTGCTTGAGCAGCTCCTTGTTGATGAACCGGGTCTCACCGAGGTAGTGGTAGGCGATCAGTTTGCCCACGAGGTCCTCGATCCCTTTCACGTTCTTCAGGAGCGGATGACCGGTCATGCCGCGGATCGGTCCGTTTTGACCGACGAGGTCCGCCGCGAGCTCCGCCACGGGGAAGCCGAGCCGCAGTTGTCGGCTCCACGCCTTGGCGAGGCTGTCGCACAGGAACTGGGTCGTGCTGCCTTTGTTCCCGGCGCTGATGAAGATCTCCGCGAGGGCTCCGCCGTCGTCCTCCCGGAACGTGATGTGCACCTTCATCGTGCCCAGCTCGGGGTCCATCACGCGCACGCGGGTCTTCCAGACCTGGCTCGTGGTGTCTTTGAGGTTCTTGAGCTCGCCCCATTGCGGTCCCGCTTGTTCCGCTTCTTCGGCCTCTTCCTTCTTGTCGGAGCTGCGCGTGGAGAGCGGCTGGCTGTGCTTGGAACCGTCGCGGTAGATCGCCATGGCCTTGATGCCGAGGCGCCAGGAGGTGCTGTAGACCTCCTCGATGTCGTCCACGGTGACCTTCTCGGGCATGTTGATCGTCTTGGAGATCGCGCCGGAGATGAACGGTTGCGCGGCGGCCATCATGCGCACGTGGCCCATGTGATGGATGAACCGGGTGCCGGTCTCGCCGCAGGCGTTCGCGCAGTCGAAGACCGGGTAGTGCTCCTGTTTGATGTGCGGGGCCCCCTCGATGGTCTCCTTGCCGGGTGTGGAGCCGTCCCCGTTGACGTACTGGATGATCTCGTGCACCTGCTGGTCGCTGTAGCCGAGGCGTTCCAGGGCCAATGGAATACTCCGGTTGACGATCTGTCGCCATTCCCCGCCGGCGTGGAGTTTCCATTTCGCGAGCGCGAAGTCGGGTTCGATCCCCGTCGTGTCGCAGTCCATCAGGAAGCCGATGGTGCCGGTGGGCGCGAGCACGGTGGCCTGGCTGTTGCGGTAGCCGAACTCCTTGCCCGCGTCGAGCACCTGGTCCCAGACGGTCACCGCGTACCGGGCCAGGCCTTCGGTCTGGGGCTCCGGTTCGTGCGCGTCCGTCTCGTCCGAGACGATCGGGGTCCCTTTCTCCAAGAGATGCACGGCGTGGTCGCGGTGTTTGCGCATCACGCGCAGCATGGGTTCCTCGTTGTCCGCGTAGCCGGCGAAGGGGCCCTTGACCGCGGCCATCTCCGCGCTGGTGAGATACCCGACGCCGTTCATGATCGCCGTGACGGCCCCCGCGATCGCGCGCGCCTCCTTCGAATCGTAGGGCACACCGAGGCACATCAACAAGGTCCCCAGGTTCGCATAGCCCAGCCCCAGGGGCCGGTAGTCGTGGGAGTTCTTGGCGATCTCCTCCGTGGGGTAGCTGGAGAGGTCCACGAGGATCTCCTGCGCGATGAAGACGATCCGGTTCGCGTTGTGATAGCCTTCCACGTCGAAGGTGGCGTCGTCCTTGAGGAACTTCATCAGGTTCAATGAGGCGAGGTTGCACGCAGAGTTGTCAAGATGCATGTACTCACTGCAGGGATTTGAACCTCGTATCGGTCCTGCTACGGGGACTGTGTGCCAGTCGTTGATCGTGTCGTGGAACTGGACGCCCGGGTCCGCGCAGCGCCATGCGGCCTTCGCGATCTTCTTCATCATCTCTTGGGCGTCCACCTGCTGCATGACTTCGTCCGTGGTGCGCGCGCGCAGTTCCCAGACCCCGTTTTCCAGGTAGCTCTGCATGAAGGCGTCCGACAACCGCACGCTGTTGTTGCTGTTCTGACCGGAGACCGTCTGGTAGGCTTCCCCGTTGAAGTCCGCGTGGCCGGTCGCGTCCACACCGATCCCGTTCTCAAGGAGCATGCGCGCCTTGTCCTCTTCGCGCGCCTTCCAGTCGATGAACCGAAGGATCTCGGGGTGGTCGTCGTCCACGATGACCATCTTCGCGGCGCGCCGCGTCGTGCCGCCGGATTTGATGCTGCCCGCTGCGACGTCCGGGATCTTCAGGAAGCTCATCAGGCCGCTGGAGGAGCCGCCGCCGGAGAGCGCTTCCCCCTCGGCGCGGATCCTGCTGAAGTTCGCGCCGGACCCGGAGCCGTACTTGAAGATGCGGGCTTCGCTGCGGATGAAATCCATGATGCCGCCCTTGGCGATCAGGGAGTCGCCGACGCTGAGGATGAAGCAGGCGCTGCACTGCGGGCGCGCGTAAT
>CAYVRY010000072.1:0-9972 GCA_964452895.1 uncultured Halobacteriales archaeon | reverse complement strand
CTCGCCATATCTCTTATATATGCGGTGGGGGCTAGTTTTCCATGAGGGATTTGACCGAAAAGCCGAGGCACAAAAAACCGCGCGACCCAGGAGCCGCTGTCTATCCAAGGGGCACGCAGCCGGTCCGGCCGAAGCGCAAAGTCCTTGATGAGTCTGGACACTGAACCATCTTTTACTTGGAGTTCCAACCGGGAGGATGGTCAACAGGACGGGTTTTGGAACCGGGGAACGGCTCGACCTTTCCAATCCACCCCCCGAAACTACTTGAAGCCAAGGTTCTGCCAATCGCTGTGTGGCGTCGACAGGCGATGAAGAACTGGAGGCCCTCGTGGGACTCGGGAACGACGTTCTCCAGAGACAGCTCATGTACTCGCAGGAACAAAGCGCCGCCGCGCCCAAGGACACAATCTCCCGCAAACGGCAAGGCGCATCGACCCTGATCACCGCGGCCCTCGCCGGAAAACAGGGCGGCGTCAGGCCCGAGCCCCTTCCCGGGTCTCTTTCCCAAGCCTCATAGCCGAGCGGCCGCTCGCGCGGAACGGCATGGCCCGGTTGACCGTTGTCATCCCCACCTACAACGAGGGGGAGAACGTCGGACCCCTCATCGAAGCCCTACGCCAGGAGCTCGCCGGGGTCGAACTGGAACTCCTCGTCGTGGACGACGACTCCAGCGACGAGACCGCAAAGAACGCCCGCCAGGCCGGCGCGCGGGTCATCGTGAGGACCGACGAACGCGGCCTGGCCACCGCCGTGGTCCGGGGCCTGGCCGAGGCGCGCGGCGACTTTGTCGCGGTCATGGACGCCGACTTCCAGCATCCCCCGGAAGCGGTCAAGCGGATGCTCGAGCGCGCCGAAGCCACGAACGCGGAAGTGGTGATCGGCAGCCGGTACGCCCCCGGGGGCGGCGAAGCGGGCTTCACCGCGGCCCGCCGGGTCGTCAGCATGGGCGCCGGGCTGATCGCGCGGGTCCTTCTCCCGTCCGTTCGCAACAACCGCCTCACCGACCCCATGAGCGGACTGTTCCTCGTACGCCGCGACCGGATCGACGTGGCCCGGCTCAAACCCAAAGGCTACAAGATCCTCCTGGAGATCCTCGCCAAGAGCGACCCCCAGCGCGTGGAGGAAGTGGGCTACGTCTTCGCCGACCGACGCGGAGGCGAGAGCAAACTCGGCTTCAGCGTCACCTACCAATACCTCCTGCATGTGATCATGCTCGCCTGGGGCGACCCGAAGAACCAACGCGTCATGCGCTTCGCCCTCGTCGGCGCCTCCGGGATCGTCGTGAACCTGCTGATCCTCTACATCCTGCACGGCATGTTCAACGTGCACGACCTCGTCGCCGTACCCCTCGCCGTGGAGACGAGCATCATCACGAACTTCCTGCTCAACGACTTCTTCACCTTCCGCGACCGCAGAAACGGCAGCAAGCTCCGACGCCTGGGCCAGTTCAACACGGTGAGCCTCGTCGCCTTGATCGTGAACTTCACCGCCTATGCGCTTCTAACCCGGGTCTTCGGCGTCTTCTACCTGGTCGCCCAGCTCGTGGCGATCATCGTCGCCTTCGGCACGAACTACCTGGGCAACCTGCACTGGACCTACGGCCAGGAGAACCGGTTCCGCCTCCGACGCACCCTGCGCCGCATGGTCCCCTGGCTGCCGCTTTTGATCGTGACCGGGTTGGCCGCGGGCACCTACGCCACCGCCCTGGACGAACCCCCCGGGATCTACTATGACGAAGGGCACTACGTCAGCGCGGCCCGGCAGTTCCAGAACGACGTCTGGCACGACCCCTGCTGGAAAAGCCAACCCCATCGCCCCGTGAACAACCCGCACCCACCGCTTGCCAAGATCATCATGGCCGCGAGCATGGACCATTTCGGCACGGACGACTTCGTGTTCGAAGGCTGCCGCGCCCCCGACGACACGGAAGAAGGCGGCAAAGAGCGATACGACGAGTTCAAGGAGCGTCTCGTGGCCTCAGGCGACGCGAAGACGTGGCGCGGGCCCAGCGCCCTCATGGCCACCTTCGCCGTGTTGGGGATCGGCCTCGCCGCCGCCTGGATCTTCAGGAACCCCTACATCGGCGCACTCGCCGCCGCCTTCGTGGGCCTCGACAACATGGTGCTTGCCATGGGGCGCACCGCCATGCTCGACATCTACGCCGCCGGCTTCGCCGCGCTCGCGCTCGCCTTCGCCGCGCGCCCCACGCGCACCGCGCTCTATCTGAGCGTGCTGTTTCTCGGGCTCGGCTTCGCGAGCAAATTCGTCGTCGCCTTCGTCGGCCCCGGTGTCCTCATCGTCGCCTGGTGGGTGCGCCACCGCGAAGGCAAGCTCACCCTGAAAAACGGCATCGCCGCCGCGATCGCCTACCCCGTCGGCGCACTGGGCGTACTCCTGGCCAGCTACCTCCCCTGGTGGCGGCTCTGGATCCCCCAGTTCGGCCTCGTCGGCGCCGTCCGGCACTGGGCGGACATGACCTGGCAACAGATCACGTGGGGCACCGGCGCGGAGTTCTCCCGCGTGCACCCCGACCAGAGCCCGCCCATGGACTGGCTCCTGATGAAGAAACCCTCCTTCATGTTCGCCCCGCGCGAAGGCTTCGACGCCTACCTGTTCGCCGCCGGCAACCCCGCCTTGTGGTGGGGCGCACTCGCCGTGAGCCTGATCGCGATCATCTACCTGTTCGTGCGCATGGCCCCGCTGGTCTTCCGCAACCACGAAAGACGCGAACCCACGCGCGGGATGTCCCTGGAAGCCCAAGCCCTCGTGATCGCCGCCATGATCCCGCTTTTTGCCCTGGCGCCGTTTTTCCTGATCGACCGCCCCCAGTTCCTCTTCTACATGGCATTCGTCGCACCCTTTTTCGCCCTCCCGCTGGCGGGCACGGCCAAGCTGGTCTGGCGGCACGCCGGGGCCCGGGGCCTCATCGCGATCGCACTCTTCCTGCTCGCCGTGGTCGCGTTGTACTGGCACTATCTGCCGGTGACCTACGGCATCGAGACCGAACGGGACGCCGTGGTCAAGATCCTCGACCTGCTCCCCTGGTCGGAACACGCCCTGCAATAGCGCCCCCCGGAAACCATCCATCTGCTCCCCTGGTCGGAACACGCCCTGCAATAGGGACCCCCGGAAACCATTCATCTGCTCCCCTGGTCGGGGACCCCTTGATAAGTAAACAACCGCACTTTTATCTACCAGGAATGAGACATACAGAGTTTGCAGGACCGGGGGTCCCGTAGTGGAGTCGTCTTGATGCCGGAAGGGTCTACGTCAACAGTCCGAAGCAGAGCAGCGCATCTCATTCCCTCGCGCTTGCAGCCCACCAGCCGCAACCAGGCGGTGCGCGCAGCGATCCCGGCCGCCGTGATCGCGGGCGCCCTCGTGGCCGCCGTGCTCATCGTCGTACTGTGGGCCCCCGCCGCGGCAGGCACACCCACCCAGGTCTACATGGAGGCGGAGAACGAACGCCTCGTGGTCAGCCTCGCGGGGCTCGAGATCGGACAAGCGGAGACCCAGGAGAAAGACGGCACCACCACGGAGCAGACCCGCTGGACCCGACTCACCCCGGCCGATGAAGCCGACAGCAAACACGGCACCGTGCTGCTGGGGGAAGGCAAGGCCAACGGCGACCAGTTCACCCATGTACGGATGATCTTCGCCGGCGTCAAGGTCGCACGCGACCACACCCTGCATGAACTCATGATCCCCCAGGACACCCTGGAGATCCAACTCGCCGAACCCGGCGCAGCAGGCGACGCCCTCTTGATCGCATTGGACGCGGAGAAAAGCATCACCGAGGAAGACGGCTTCCTCACGTTCCGACCGCGGATCCTCGACACGTTCTGGGAACCCGGCGGCGCCAAGAACAGCGAACCCCCCGTGCGACCCGAAAGGCCCACCGGGGACGGCGACCCGTCCAATCCCCCCTTGCCCGACCGGCCCGCCCCCACCACGGTGCACCGGGATACCAGTGACCGCGTGCAGTCCGACAAACCCCCCACCGTCGGCCGCCTGCACGTCGCCATGATCGGCAACGGCACCGGCCTCGTGGACAGCCTGAACGTCTCGCTCTCCAAGATCGCACTCAAGGAACCGGACGGCTCCGTGGACACCGTCTACGAGAACGCCGCGAACCGCGAGCTCGTGCGCGGGCCCGAACAAGGCGTCGCCGAGATCGCCGCCGTCCAAGTGAAGCCCGGGACCTACACACAAGTGCATTTCGAGTTCATCAACGCCACGACCTCCATCGGGAACACCGGGCACAGGCAAGCCACGGTCCCGCAGCCCTGGCTCGTTTTGGAAGCCCCGTTCAACGTGACCGCCGGGCAGGCCGTCGGGCTCGTCGTGGAACTCGGCGTCGAAGACAGCCTGCGCATCGGCCTCGAAGGACTCGAGTTCCGGCCCGTGATCTGGGATTATCACATCAACGACTCCGAAGGCCGCGACGTCAAGCAACCCTACCCGGCGCAATACCGCACCGGGGGCGGCTGGCTGCCGTCACTGGGCGACCAATTGGACGACGAACTCAACAAGCACGAACTCGACCCGGACTACATCCCCCACCCGGTGGGCGGTGACCAGGACCGCGACCCGCGCAGCGAGGGCAGCATCAACGACCTGGACCAAGAAGAACTCGACAAACTGCTCGACGAAGGCTCCACGACCGTCGACGACGCGGAAGAGACCACCGGCGGCGTCACCGGCGGCCTGACATGATGCGAGCGAGCGTCCAGTCCGCCGCACGCAGCGGATGAACGCCCAAGCCTTTCATCACAATAAAAAAACAACTATCGCGACGAAAAGTCGTCGGGTGGTCCCCTGGATCTCGCCCTTGGACCCCCTGAAAACCAGCGACGTACACTTACGAGCAATGAGCAAGCTCGTTCGGGTCCTTATTTATCACCGTGTGCCCGCCGGGTCCGTCCATTACCCATCACACTCTTGAATGAGTGTCGGTTTCCACTGGCTGTCCATGAGCCCGTGGCCCAAGCGGCCCGGGGGACCTGGCTGGTTGGCGCGACTGGGCCCCCGTGGTAAAACCCCCTACCGAATCGGTATGATTCTCACATTCATCGTTTTCGTCCTGCTGGTGGCCGGAGCCTCCGTGGCGGCCCACCACAGCGGCGGCCATGGCGGAGGCGGCGGCAAATCGGATGCCGGCAGCAGCGGGGGCGGCAACTCCGGTGGCAGCGCAGGAGCCAGCGGCAACTCTGGAGGCAGCGACGGCGGCGGCAAGGCCAAAGTCAAATCCAGCGCCAACAGCGACGCCCCGAAAAAAGACGTCGCAAAGAGCAAGGCCGAGGCCCCCACGGTCAGCGAAGCCAAGGCGAAACCGCCAAAGAGCCCGCCGCAAGGCGACGTGAACGCAGCACCAAAAGGCGAGGGCGAAGCTGAGGCGCCCGCGGTCGACATCGAGCCCGATCCGGAGGCCCCGCAACGAGACACTGAGCCGCCTGCGGCCGAACAGCAACCCGCCAAGAAACCGCAGGTATCAGAAAGCGAGGCCGAAAACGTCCAAGCGAAGGTCGAAGACGACCCGGCACAGCAAACCCCCGCCGTCGTGGAGACCGAGGAAGACAAAGTCCGCGCCGCAACCGACGCGAGCCAAGACGTCGATCAGACCGTCGACCGGACCGTCGACAATTCCAAAGACCGTGCCCGCGACGCTGAACCCGCTGCGCGAAACGGGATCCAGGAACCCGTCACGGAAACAATCCCCGAGGTTGAACACGAGGACATCCGGCAAGGAATCGACAAGCAGCCAGAGACCCAAGAAACCCCGGAATCCGCCACGGCTGAAGACGACGCCCCCAAAACGGCCGGAGGCGGCGGGAGAACACTCGCACGCGACACGATCGACAAGGCGGCCCTGGGCTCCGCGCAGCTGCCCGTGATCGGATTGACCTACTGGGTCGACGATGACATGATCTATCTGCTCGCCGACCCCGTCCCGGAAGACGACAACCTCACCGGCCAGCCGCAATACCGATGGCTCTGGCCGGATGGAACGGTCAAAACGGGTGGCGCCTACCAGACCCACATTGCGATGGATGGTCTGGAACAATTCATCGTCACCGTGGTCCGCCTCGATGCAGACGGCGCCCCGACCCACGAGACCACCCAATGGATCGACCTCACCTTCTACCGATCAAACCATCCCGGGTCGACCCACAACGGAGCATCCCAGGACGGCCCCTCCGAGGTCTTCGCGCTGGGCGAAGACCTGCGCCCCGAGAACCCCAAGAAGAACAGCGACATCGGCGCCGCCATCGAATCCGTCCCGGCACCGCCGCTTGTCCCCGTGATCGGCCTGCTCGGCGTGGTCGCCTGGTGGCGGCGGCGGAGCTGACGGGCCACTCAAGTCCTGCAATCTCCGATTTCCACACGACGGGCAGACCTCTTGGTTGAACCGCGATGCAGGGCTTTAGAACCAGCGTATTACTTTTCAAAACTCCGAGTTCCAGGGATTTAACATAGGGATTGGAGAGTTATAGAAAGTCGATACTTTTTAATACTCCAAGATATACATGGATATCGTGTAAAAGATGGCACTTGGAAAAGAGCGTCAATTGCTCACACGCTTGGGTCGCCGAGGTGTCATGACCACCAGCGAACTCGCTTCAGAACTTTCCAGCAACAACCAGAAAGCTGCGGCCGTCGCGCGGCGCCTGGAGTCCAGTGGTTTCCTTCGGCGCGTGCGCAAAGGCGTCTACGCCGCCGTTCCACTGGAAGCGGACCCGCACAGATTTCGACCCGATCCATTGCTGAGCGCACGCGCGATCCTGGGTCCCGAATATGCCTTCAGCCACTACAGTGCCCTGACCCTCCTGGGGCTAAGTCATCAGGAACACCAGACCGTGCATGTCGCGAAGCCCGGCGCAAAGGCACGCAGGCTCCGGCTGGGGGATCGAGCGTTGCATATCCATAACGTGGAGCCCAAGAATTGGGAACAAGCAACCACCCAACGAAAGCGTGGATCCCAACGGCTGACCGTCACCACCCCGGAACGGACCCTGATTGACCTGTTGTCATTGCCGCCTCACCGACAAGACTATGAGGAGATCGTTCACGTCTTCCAAGATGTACTACGTCGGACGAACCATACCGAGCTTACAGCCAAAGGGAAGACGTGGGGCACGAAGGCCGCGCAAGCCAGACTCGGCCATCTTATACTCCACCATTGGGAACACAGCGACGAACCGCCGGTCGACGTCAAAATGAGTGGGTTTGTCACACTGAAGAGCCCAACCTACTTCGGCACCAAGCCAAAGAACCCGGCCAACCGATTCGATTCCAAATTCAATGTCGTCTATCCAGAAGGGGTATAGATCGAATACGATACAGGCTCACGTGGCGGGGCGCTTGATGCGGGTTTCCGCCAAGACACGGCGGAAAAGGTCGCCAGGCTTCTCGACCTGCTGCGGGGTATCGATGAAGACAGCCAGACCCGGGATCTGTTCACATTAAAGGGAGGAACGGCCTTGAACGTGTTCCATCTGCCCGATGTTCCTCGTTTGAGCGTCGACATCGATCTGATGGTCACCGGCGCCCCCGATGCATCCCCGCGTTCTCCGGTTAGGCAAGGAATCATCGAAGCAGTCCGTCGGGTCGCCCGTGCACAGGATTATCAGGTTGAAGTCGTTGATACCCACACTTCGGGTTGTAAGCTCTACCTGCGATACCGGAATAGCTTGGGCACCTGGGACCAAGTCAAGATCGATCTGGATTTCCTCAACCGTGCGACACTCGCACCCGCGGTCGCCTTGGCCGGCCCCCAAGTCTTTGACGCGGGAGACCTCCTCGTCACTACAGTCTCCCGAGCGGAGCTGTTTGGTTCCAAGCTGACGACTGTGGCTTATCGGCACCACGAACGGGACCTCTACGACATGTACCGAATGCTCGCGCTGGACTGGCACAAGCAAGATCGTGCCCGTGCCCTCTATCTTGGGTATTTGTTCTTGCAGGACCACGAGCTCTACCGGCTGGGCTACCCCATGCGACTGGAAGTAAGTTATGATCGTGAAAAGCTTCGTGATGTCCTGCGTGAGTCGGAGGATGCGCCCCGATTGGAGGACGTACGGGCCCGGGCCCGTGACACACTTGGGGGAGCACCAGACTATGGCCAACTTCAACAGGACGAAAAGGCGTTCCACGAAAAACTGTTACAAGGAGACGTGACCGCATTTGGTGGGTTCTGCGGCGAAGAAGACCCCGCTCGACGTACCGGCTTGGAACGCCACCCAGGCCTCCTGTGGCGATTGAAGCAGCTTGACAGCCGCCAAACCTAGGCGTAGAGGGTTCTACCGCTTGTTCCGTGATCGGCCTGCCCCGCATGGTGGCGTGGCGGCAGCAGGACCTGAATGGTCCCAAGGGTCCGGCCGTGACGGGACGCGGTGAGAGGAGCCCAATGGCCAGAGGGCGAGGCCCAGTAAGCACCCGAGGACCCCACGGCAAGTACAAAATCCAGCAAAATCCAGCTCCACCTGCAATCATGGGAATAAGACCGATCTCATCCATATTCTGTGACCGTTGCATCACCACCTACCATGCAGCGCGGAACGACGTCAGGGAAGTCCGCGACCTGGCGCGCCAACAAGGATGTGCTACGTCCAGACAGTGGTCAAGACCTTTGTTCCGATTGCGCCCGGAGTTGATCGACGAACCTACCCCGACGCCGGCGCCTTCTTCCCGCGCACCGCCACCGCCTTCTCCAGCGTCTTCGGTTCCAGTTTGAAAAGATCCACCGCGTTCTTCCACATCACCAGGTCCCGCACCTCGTCCTCCACCAGCTTCTCCATGAACTTGCAGTATGGACCCATCTCCGCGATGGGCCAGTCCGTGCCGAAAAGCAGCTTCTGCGGGCTCCCCATGTACCGGATCATCCGTTTCACCTCGTCCAGCAGGAACTCCTCGAACCGCTCCTCGAAATCCGTCAGCGTCAACCCGGAGACGTCCGCGTACACGTTGTCGTTCTTGTACAGAAGCTCCGCCGTGTCCCGCAGCCACGGGTTGCCCAGATGGCAGATCACGAAATTCACGTCCGGGTGGTCCACCGCGATGTCGTCGATGTGGATGGGATGGCTGTACTTCACCTTCCCCTTCGCGCTGTACGTGTCCCCCGAATGAACCATCACCGGGACGTCGTACTGCGCGGCGAGCTCGTAGACCGGACGACAGATCGGGTCGCTCGGGTAATAATATTCGTAGCCCGGGTAGAGCTTGAGCCCCTTGATGGACCCATTGGCCAAGTGACGCGCCAGGTGGCCCCAATCCACCGTGGGTCGCATCAAGCCGAGCCCGGCCACCACGGACAACCGAGGGTCCTCCGCGATCGCCTCCAACACCTGGTCCACGCCGGGACGCGCATCGTTGACCATGTAGCTCGTGAGGATCACCGCATGATCCACCCCTGCCTGCTCCATCGCCTTGGTCAACCGGTTCACGTTGGAAAGAGTGGGTGCCACGTTCGTCTCGTGGTAATTGTTCAGGTGCACGTGGCAATCCACGATCATCGGCTCCCCGAAACCACGGCGGCTCAAGTCCGTTTCGCCCGGCTCCAAGACCCGACACCGGACGGCTGTCCAACAGCCCGACCGAAACCATCAAAGGTGAAAGGGGGGTCCCGTGCCAGGATGTCCCTGGGTCCCGGCCACAACGGCAAGCAAAACGCACCACGAGCCCTCCTTGCGGTCCTGCTTCTTGCAGGCGCCGCGATCACGGTCCCTTTGGGGGACGACGCGCCGCTGGTCGTCCCGGCCCAGGCCCTCCTGCACGACGAATGTGGCACGATCCTGGCAGACTGCGGCGTGGAGCTCGAACTCACCGATTGGCCCGATTCCGGTGAACCCGGCACGACGCTCAACGGCACCGTGACCCTCACCAACACGGGCGAGGGCCTGGACACCTACACGATCACCATCTCCTCGGACAACGAGACCTGGACCGCGAGCGTGGACCTGGACGAGACGGACG
>CAYVRY010000071.1:0-10058 GCA_964452895.1 uncultured Halobacteriales archaeon | reverse complement strand
CGCTATAACCTTGCGGGGGGAGCACCTCGATCCTGCGAAGGCCTCAAGTCCGAGGCTGGAAAAGCCGTCGCAGGCGGGTCAGAAACCCGCTCGAGTCGCCGTCGCCGTTGGAGCGCGTCGCGGGGTCGAAGCCCGCCGAGGCCTCCCCGTCACCGAGCGCGTCCTGCGAGGCCGTCCGCGAGGGGGCCGTGGCGCGCTCATGGCCGCCGTTTTGTGGCTCCTGCTCCATGCGTTCACGCAGCTGGGCGCCCAGGTCCTGCGCGGCCTCGCGTCCTTTCTTGGCCGCCTCGGAGGCGCGTTTTCGCGCCTGCTTGGCCGCACGGGTGCCCTTCCTTTGCAACGAGGCACCCTCCTCGGCCATGCGCCCCTGCGTCTTCTGCAGGAGCCCACGCGCCTCGGTCTGCCATTTCCTGGCGCGCTCGTGCGCCACGCGGGTCTGATGCGCCACCTGCTTCGCCGAGGCCTTGGCCAGGTCCTCCAGGGAATGGATGCCCGCCTGCTTGAGCCGTTTCTTCGTGGACGGCCCGATCCCCTTCACGTCATCCAACACCTTCATCACGCGCGCCTCAAGGCGCCACTCGTCGAGGCGACGTTTCTGGATCCCGGTGCGCTTGGCCACCTGATCGGTGTCCATGGACCGCATGTCCGACAACGTGCGCACCCCCGCGGCATCCAGTTTCTTCAATGTAGCCGGGCCGATCCCCTTGATCTGGTCGATTCCCATGTACGAGTCGGACCGCCCAACAGCCCGACGTTTATTTCGTTGTTGGCAAGTCTTATCGCTCGTGCGCCATCCTCTTCACGCCGCGGGTCGCCGTGGACGCCTTGGTCCCGGCAACGGGGACCGCTTCCGGGTCCTCGGCCTCCGGGACGACACCGGGCGAGACGCCCTGTTCCACCAGTCGACGGTACCGTTCCACTTCCCCGGGGCCCTGCAACCGGGCCACCTCGAGCATGATCTCGTCGGTCACCGAGCGCAGCACCGCACGGTCCTCCACGTCCTCCCCGCGCGCCCGCAGCACGATGGGCTCACCGAACCGGATCTTCACCGGCGTCCCCCACCGGATCCGCTTCGCATGCTTCGCCTTCAACTCGAACGTGCCGGAGACCGCCACCGGGATCACCGGCACACCCGTCTTCAACGCGATCCGTGCCACGCCCGTGTGCGCCCGCGCCAGGTGCCCCGTGGGGCTGCGGCCGCCTTCCGGCCAGACCGCGAGCAGCTTGCCGTGTTCCACGGCGGCGCACGCGGCCTCCACGGCGGCCTCATTGCCGCCCTTGGAACGGTCCACCCGGATCATCCCCCCCAAGGTCTCCACGAACAGCCGTTTTACCGGTTTCGCCAGGATGCCCGCCTTCGCCAACGTGACGAAGATCCGCGGCATGCTCACAAGAAGGACAGGCGGGTCGAAACTCGAGACGTGGTTCATCACGAGGATCGCGCCGCCGCGTCGCGGCACGTTGCGATGGCCTTCGCGCCGGATCCGCAAAAAGAGGCGCAGCGGCCCCCGCAAAAGCCAATGCAGGGCCCGGTACATCCGAAGCGGTTTCGCCGCGATCTTCAGCCCCTCCGCCCGCGTCAACGGACCCACGAGCGCGTCCTGCTGGCGTGAGGAGCCCGGGGCGAACGAGGAGAGGTCCTCTTCCAAGGCCGTGATCTTGCCGGCGCCGCGCTTGTTCTGGCCCGGTCCCTTCATGACCGGTCCCCGCGACGCCGGTCGACGACGGCGACCGAGGGTTCGTGTCCGTTTCCGGATCGCGGGTTCGTGGGGCCTGCACCCTCCTCCTTTGCCTGGGTCGAGGCCTTCTGTTCGTACGCCGGATGGGGATGATACGCATCCACGTAGCTCTGACCCGACAGCTCCTTGATCGCCTGCATCACCTGGTCCGTGATCTCTCGCAGCATGGGATAATCCACCGGTTCCCCCTCGAACGAGGAGATGTCGATGGGCGGGCCGATGCGCACCTCGCACTTCTTCAGTCTTGGCCGACTCGCCCCCTTCGGGAGCGCTTCGCCGGTGCCGATCATCGCGCACGGGACGATGGGCGCGCCGGCGGACAGCGCGATCCGCGCGACCCCGGTGTGCCCCTTGTACAACCGACCGTCCTTGGACCGGGTGCCCTCCGGGTAGATCCCGAACAGGTTCCCCTGCTCCAGGATCTTTTCGCCTCGTTTGACCGCCTCCTTGTCGCCCTTGCCGCGGTGGAGCGGGATCGCGCCCCATTGCGAGAACAACCAACCCCGCACGCGGTGGTCGAAATGTTCCGCCTTGGAGAGATAGAACACCGGCCGTTTCGTGCAAAGCGGCAGGAGAAAATGATCCAGGATGGAAAGGTGGTTGCTCGCCAAGACCGCGGGCCCCTGCCCCGGAATGTGCTCCTTGCCGGTGATGCGCACCCGCCAGGCCGCCCGGATCAGCGGAGCAAAAACCGGTCGGGTCATTTTCCAAAACAACATTCCGTGCACCTTCTTCCCCCCGTCCCCGCCATGGGCTGTCGAGAGATACCCCTTCTTTATGATTGCGGCAGCCGAGCTTAAAACACCTGGGGTGGGTTTCGCGACCTGGAAACCGCCCGCCGAAGGAGAAAGACGCGGAGGAGGGGATTCGAACCCCTGCGGGATTGCTCCCACGGGATTTCCAGTCCCGCGCGTTGACCAGGCTTTGCTACCTCCGCATACAGCCTTCGGGAAACCGGGCGACCCGGACGCCGCGTTTAAGCGTTGCGTTCCCAACGGGCCACGCCGTACGGCGCGCACCCGGGCGCCCCGCGCGGGCACGGACCTTCCGCCAAGGCAGGGGTCACGCCCGGCGCCGGGTCCAATGCCGGAAGACCAGCATGCCGAAGTAAACCAAGGGGACCACGAACGCGACGAGCAGGACCGCGCCCGCCGCCTGGGCCGCCCACGCGTAGCCGTTTTGATGAAGGCGGCCCAGAAAGATCATGAAATTGACCAGCGTGTGCACGATCACCGCCGGCCACACGCCCCACAACCAGACCAGCGCCCCCGCCGCGAGCCCAAAGAAAAAAGGGAACACCATGTTCGCGATCGTCCCGTAGCCCGCATGGGCGAGCCCGAAGAACAGGCTCGAACCCACGAGCAGCGTCCAAACCGGAACACCGGGCAAAAGCGAACGCATGCGCACGAACAGAACCCCGCGATAGAGAAACTCCTCCGTCAACCCCGACATCAAGGCCAGACCCACTGCAAGAAGCGGCGTGATCTCGTTGAAGACCGGCGAAGCGTCACCCGTGTCCAGGCCGCGAAACGACGACAACACCTTCGCCAGGATGAGATAACCGAAGAAGACCAACAGGAACGCCGCCAGGCCCGTGGCCAGATCCCGTGACCAAGAGACCCGCGGCCACATCCCCACCGACCCCAGGGTCGACCGCAAACCGCGACCCATGCGGCGCAGGCCCCAGAGCAGGGAGGGCCCATGACCGCTTGCAAGGAACAACCCGAACAAGGGCAGCGCGAAGTTCTGGAGCAGGTTGCGACGGATCGTCCGCCACCAGATCTCCGCGGGGACCGCCCGGGCGACCGTTCCCCGCTCCACGACGAAATCGATGGACTCCCAGATCCCATTGAGGATCCGGATGAACGGGAACAGCAGCAGGACCAGGCCCACCAGGCGATGCCACGGCCACGGCGAAGCGCGATACGACGACGAATAACGCAGAAGCAGCCCATGACCACCCCAGGTGAACAGCCAACCTACCGTCAGGTAGAACAACCATCCGAACTCCGGGCGGGTGAACGTGACGAACGACTCGATCGGCATGAAGCGTCCCTGGAGCGCTTTGGAACCGTGACCGGCGCCCATCCGGTATGGGCCCGCTCAGGGTATCACGCTTGCGCTGGAACACGGTGCCGGTGCACGCTTTCATGAGTCAGGAGCCAGGAGCCGCGTGGAACCGTCGTCCCCGCCAGGGACGCCACTCATCGCCGCAACCGGCATGCTGCCGCGCATCCGTCGCGCCGCTGGTGCAAAAAGAAGGGGGGAAAGGAGGGAAGAGAGGAGGTATGAGACCAGGATCGGAATCGGGTCCGGGGGTCGAGGACAGGACCCAAGGAAATGAAGCCACGCCGCCGCGACCCCGGAGGCACAGGGCCGCGCTCGGCGTGGAAAGAAACCGAAATTGGACGTCTCAGGCGTGCTCGCTATGCGTCTGGGCCTCCTCGGCCGCCGCTTGGGCGTGCGCGGCCTGATGGCCTTCGTCCACATGCTGGAAATAGTACTCAAGGGCCTTCGTGACCGTCTCGCTGATGTTCTGGCCCGAGAGCAGTTTCAGCCCGTGGAGGCGGATCAAATGAGCAATCGGGATGCGCATTTTCACTTCTTTCGTCTCGTTCAACTCGCTTGCAGGGGTTCCGAAGATGTATTGGTGTTCATCCATGATGTCTCACTAAATAGTCCGTTAGCAGCCAAAGACCGTAATCCCTTGTATCTCGGAGTGGACAAACAACCCCCAACAACCTTCAACCAAAGGGGAACAAAGGCGGTGCACGAATCCACCGCCGGGCCCAGACCTCCCACAAGGACCGATCATCGACAGGCCACAACGGGCCCCTTGCACATGGAGGATGAACTGGATGTTCTCCGATCCGTACCGAGCCGGGTCCCCATCGGCAAGCGCCGAAACCGGTCCTGCGTCCGCCGACCCCCCGAGCCAAAAGACCCGGGTCCTGCGACGAATGCGCAAAAAACAACGGTGTCATGAAAATGGGGCCAAAAAAAGAACCTCCCTAAACCCCCCGGCCGAAAAAAGGCCGGGGGGTTGTGGGAGGACCGGTCGCGCCGCCTGGAAAAGACAGGGTGTGGGTCGGTGGTGCGTGGTGGTTTGGTGGTGGTGCGTGGTGGGTGGCGTGCGGTGGTAGCGGCGCGGTCTCCGGTGCCGCACTGTCGCGGCAATACGGGAACAACCGCCGCTCACCCATAACTCCTCGTTCGTCCACAGGGACGAACAACCAGCGAAAAGCACGCGCTTTTCGGTGTTTCAAGGGGCATCCGGCGTGCCTTAAGGGAAACCACTTAAAAACCATGATAGGCCTTCTCAACCACCCGTCGAAGGAGGGACCCCGATCCGGCTGCTTTCATCCATTCGAGCCAAGATCACCCTGGGCATCGTCGTGCTCCTGCTCATCATGACGATCGTCACCACCGCGGTGGCCATGGAACGCTCCGAGGAGGCCCTGCGCAGCCAGATCACCCTCACGCACGAAGCGCGCGCGCACAACGCCGCCCAAGAGGTCGAAAAGGCACTGGACCGGGCCAAGGACATCGCTCGCGCCACCGCGTCGACGGATGAGATGAAACGCCCCATCGAAGCGGACATGCTCGACGAAAACGGGACCGTCCCGCCCGGGGCGCTTCCTCTGAAACGACTGATCCTGGAGCAGACACACAGGACGGATGACGCGTTCGACGGCGCCATGATCGTCGACCCCACCGGAACGATCCTCATGGGGGAACCCGTGGATCTGCAGCACGAGCAGACGTCCGCCACAAAAGATCCCTTCATCGCCGAACGCTATCGGCGCATCGCCGAGTTCACCTCCCAGATGCCCGTCCCGGTGGTCCACGCCGGCGGGATCGACGAGGAACGCTGGACCGTCTCCGCGCGGCTTCAGGACCAAGGCGGGCAGGTATGGGGCGTCGTGATCCTGCCCGCGACCACACAGGCGCTGGGTGATCTCATCAGTGCCACGAACGACGACGTGACCTTCTTCGTGATCCTGGACCAGACCGGTACCGTGCTCATCGGGCCGGATGGATTCCTGCCGGGTACGGACCTGGGGCCGCAACACGAGGCCCTGCTGCAAGCGGACCGCACCTCCGGCGTGATCACACACGACGAAAAAGAATACCTCGCCACGCTGGCGCCGCTGGGGGACGACTGGCGTCTCGTGGTCGCCCAGGACTCCAAGATCGCGTTCGCCCCCGTGGACGCCATGCTCACGACGATCCTCGTCGTCGCCGGGTTCGTCATCGCCATCGGTGTGGCCACCGGCCTGCTCGTCGCCGGCCGCATCACGGCGCCCGTGGTCCGCTTGAAACAAGCCGCCGAACGCATGGCCGAAGGGGAATACGGCACCCAGGTGCGCACCACGAACAAGGACGAACTCGCCGAGCTGGCCGGCGCGTTCAACATCATGAGCGCAAGGCTCCTGGAAGAGCATGAACGGCTGCGCCGCCATCAGGACTCCCTGAAGGCCACCGTGACGGAACGCACCGGGGAGCTCGCCGAGAAGAACGAAGAACTCGAAGCGTTCGTCTACGCCACCAGCCACGACCTGCGCACCCCCTTGATCACCCTGGACTGGCTCCTGGAGGAACTCCAGGCCGCCCGGGAGAACGACGACGACGAGACCGTCGAGGAGACGATCCGGCGAATGCGCGCCAACGTGGACGGGATGGACCAACTGATCGACGACCTGCTGGAACTCTCCCGGATCGGACGCACCGAAGGGGAACCGCAAGGCGTGATGCTGCGCCCCCTGATCGAGGGCACCCTGGAAAACCTGGGCCATCGGATGCAGGAAACAGGCACCACGGTCCACATCCACTTCGACGACTCCGTGATCATCGAAGCGGATCCCCGCCGCATGGAGCAGGTCTTCCACAACCTGGTCTCGAACGCGATCAAGTACGGCCGGAAAAACGGCAACGTGCACGTGCGCGCGAAAGCGATCGGTGACCCGCAAAGGCCCTGGAAATGGCGCCTGGAAGTGGCCGACGACGGCCCCGGGATCGACCCGGATCAACGAGAGACCGTCTTCCAACTGTTCCGGCGTGGCGTGCAACCAGGCGACAAGGAAGTGGAAGGCACCGGCGTCGGCCTCGCACTGGTGCGCAAGATCATCCGCGCCTATGGTGGCGACATCAAGGCCACGAGCGCCAACGAAGGCGGCGCGCTGTTCTGGTTCACCCTGAACGCTGCACGGCCCGGGACGAGCCCCACCCGCGTGGACGCGGGTCCCGATGCACCGACCCGCATCGAACCGGGTCCTTCCGCGGGTCGACCGCTGCCGCGTCAACCGTGAAACGACCCGCACGGCCAGCGTGCATCTGGAAACGCCTAAGACCCACGGGGTGCTGGCCCCCGTGTTGACCCCCGACCCAGAAACCGATGACCCGTGGAACGTGCTCGTCGTGGAAGACAACCCGGACCACGCCCTGATGCTCCAGCGCACACTCAACGAATCCGGTCGATTCCAGGTCACCATGACCCGCAACGCCGGCGACGCCGAGAAATCCCTGGAAGGCCAGGAATACCATGCGATCATCACCGACCACCGCCTGCCCGACTCGGACGGCGTGCGTTTCGTGGAAGCGGCCCGCAAGACCGGCTTCAAAGGGGTCATCCTCCTGGTCACCGCGCAAGCCAGCGACGAAGTCGCCTCCTCCGGCCTGGAAGCCGGCGCCACCGACTACGTGTTCAAGGCGCGCGGATACGCGAACCGCGTCCTGGAAGAGCTCCTGGCCCACCTGGAGGCGCCCCGGTGAAGGAGAGCGACCTGGTGGACACCTTGACGCGCTTCGGCCTCTCCGACACGGAAGCCAGGGCGATCTATCAACTGGGACGGCTCAACGAAGCCACCGCCACGGAACTCGCCAAGGCCACCGGCCTGTCGCGCGCCGAAGTCTACCGCGCCGCGGACTCCCTGGAGGCACGCGGACTCATGGACCGGACCATCGACCGCCCGCAGCGGTTCCGCCCCCGGCCCGTGGAGGAGGTCCTGAACAAACTGATCGAGGCCGAGAAACACCGCGTTCAACAACTGGACGAGGACCAAGAGGTCCTGCTCAAACACTGGACCCCGAAGAAAGGACCTGCCGAAGCGCACGAGGAACGCTTCCAGGTACAACGGGGCCGCGTCCAGATCGAAGGGGTCATCACGCGCATGCTGGAACGCGCAAAGCGGGAAGTGGCCATCGCCGCCCCGCACCGGACCGCACATCGGCTCCTGTCCTGGGGCATCGACGACGCCCTGGAACAGGCCGCCGCCCGCGGCGTCGTGGTCCGGCTCGTGACGCAACTCACCGAAGACCTGCTCAAGGAAGGGATCCCGCGCTCCGTGCGCGTGCGTCACAGCGACATCCCCACGTACGCCCAGTTCATCATCATCGACCAAAGCGAGATCGCCGTCTACGTCACAGCGGACCCCGTGGTGGGCACCACGGGGCGCCCCGAGACCGTTTTGTGGCTCAACGCCCCGGACTTCGTCATGGGCCAACAGACCCTGTTCGACGACCTCTGGCTGGGCGCACTGGACCCGCAGGCACGCCGGGAAGAACTGGAGACCGGCCACCGGCCCCACGACATGCGTCTCGTGCGCGGGCGCGCCGCGCGCCTGGACGAGATGCGCGACCTGCTCTCGCGCGCCAAGCAGGAAGTCCTCATGGCCGTCGCCGAAGGCGACCTCCACAGACTCCAGGACCGTCTCGCCTCGCCGGTCTACCGCGCCGCCGCCCGCGGCGTCCAAATGCGGATCCTTGCCCCCAAGAGTCTGCACATGGAAGGGAAAACCGTGCGCGAACGCACCGGGCAGCTGGACCCCCGTCTTGGCGTCATGCTCGTCGACGGCACGGAACTGCTCATCGCCGCGCTCCCCAAGGAAGGCGAAGAGACCGAGGAATGGGCCGTCGTGACCACCGTGGAAGCCGCCGTGCGCATCACCCAGAAACGCTTCGAAGCGGCCTGGGGCCAGTAAGGCCGAACGGGCAGACCCGTCACGCATCCGGAGGCTCTTCCGGGCGCCAACCCACCCGGGCCGCAAACTCCGCGACCACGCCCAGCGCCCCCAGCCCTTCTTGGATGGAGAGCGGGTCCGCGCCGACCACGCTCACGAGCACGCGCCGGGACGCCTCGCGCACCCGGGTCGCCTGCGAATCCCGCCACAGGAACACCCCCACCACCTGCCCCGCTGCATCGACGTACACGATCCGGCCCGGGCGCACCGGTTCCGGTTCCCGCCCGATGCCATGGAACGTCTCGTCCCCTCCTGCGAGGCGCACCGTGATCGGCGGTTCAATCCGGTCCACGTCGTACGCCCCCAACGGGAACAACGTGCGCGCCGATGCGAGATTGTACGCATCCACCAACGGATGGATCACGGGAAGCGGCTTCCCCTGCATGATGCGCCGCGCCAAAGCCTCCCCCGCCGGCCGGTTCTTCGTGGGATCGATCCCCACCCGCCACGACAGCTTGCGAAAGGCCGCCGCCGTCGGATGGTCCTTCAACGTATCCAGGTCCACGCCGTCCGGGACACATCGGCGGGCATCCGGCAACGCGAGGCTCGGATCCGGTTCATGCGCATCCTGCTTCTCCACGATGAAGCCGGTCGCCCACAACCCCGGTAGCTCGTGCGCCGCAGCGGGATCCACAACAAGCACGAACCGGCGCAGCGCCCCGTGCCTGTTCAAGGCACCGCTTGCGCCACCGGGAATCCCTCCAGCACGCTCCCGGTCCCCCCATGGAGGTCCAAACCGGCCATTCGGGCAAGCGTTAAGGCCATCCAGTGGATTCTACCCCAAAGAGGCCCATTTACAGCCCAAGGGACAAGCATCCGGGTGCTGAAAGCGGGTCGTCCGATCGGAGGAAACCATTCCATGCTCGAGAACCTGCCGCTTCTTTTCTTGCCCCCCTGGGCGATCATCATCCTCATCATCATCGGGATCATCCTGATCGGGGTGTTCATCCTGAAAAAACTCATCAAGATCGCCTTCGTGGTCGCGATCATCATCCTGATCATCATCGGCGTCCGCGTCGTCTTCTTCGGGTGAACA
Source organism: uncultured Halobacteriales archaeon (assembly GCA_964452895.1). Classification (GTDB taxonomy): domain Archaea; phylum Thermoplasmatota; class E2; order JACPAO01; family JAHWKR01; genus CAYVRY01. Next base: position 264 of record CAYVRY010000071.1, on the reverse strand, counting down.
ATCGTCCGCCGGCCACAGACACCAGGCCCCGCACCACAACGAATATCCCTGCGCGCCCCCAAACGGAGGATGTGACCTGGACCGTGCTCACCCACGGCGGCGCCGGGAGTTTCGACCATACGGAAAACGACGGTCCCGAGCGCGCCGCCCAAGTCGGGATCCAGGCGTTCCGGCAGGGCGGGACCCCGCTGGACGCCGTCGTCGCGGCCACCGTGGTGCTCGAGGACGACCCGCGCTTCAACGCCGGGACCGGCAGCAACCTGC
>CAYVRY010000070.1:8046-10132 GCA_964452895.1 uncultured Halobacteriales archaeon | reverse complement strand
TACGGCGGCGGCGGCCTCGACCCCGTGGGCTACGCCGCGCTCACCGAAGAGATCGCCAAAGGCTGCTCCTCGGTGCGCACCACGTTGAGCGTGCACACCTCGCTTTGTGGGATGACGATCTTGAACTTCGGCGACGAAGAACAGAAAAACCGGTGGATCCCCGAACTCTGCCGCTGGGAAAAACAGGGAGCCTGGGCCTTGACGGAACCCGGGTCCGGCTCCGACGCCGCGGGGCTGCGCACCCGGGCCAAGCGCGACGGCGACGACTATGTGCTCTCCGGGCGCAAGCTCTGGATCTCCAATGGCGCGAACGCCGACTACGTGGTCGTCTTCGCGCGTACCAACGAATGGGACCCCCACAACAAACACGAAGGGATCACCGCCTTCCTCGTGGAGCACGACACCCCCGGGTTCCAGGGCGGGACCGTCTGGCGGCAGAACAAACTGGGCCTGCGTTCATCCCCCACCGCGGAGCTCGTCATGGAAAACTGCCGCGTCCCGGCGCACAACCGGATCGGCGAGGAAGGCCAGGGATGGGACATCATCCGCGCGATCTTGAACAACGGAAGGCTCAGCGTGGCCGCCGGCGCAGTGGGGATCGCCCAGGCCGCACTGGACGCCAGCCTGGCCTACACGCAGGAGCGCAAGCAGTTCGGGCGGCCCATCGCGGATTTCCAACTGGTCCAGGACATGCTCGCGCGCATGAGCACGGACATCGAGGCGGGCCGCGCGCTCGTGATGAAGGCCGCCGCGCTGAAGCACCAGGGCGAAGACAACCGGCTCGCGGTCTCCCACGCGAAGCTCTTCACCGCCGAGATGGTCATGCGGGTGACCCAGCTCGCCGTGCAGGCCCACGGGGGGGCGGGTTTCTCGCAGGACCACGCCGTGGAGCGATACTACCGCGACGCCGCGATCTGCGGCATCTATGAAGGCACGAACGAGATCCAGAAGATCATCATCGCCCGGCACCTGCTCGGGAAAGAGGATTGAGCAGCGCAGCAAGGAAAATCCGACCGAGTGCCTGCAAGTGAATCCAAAGCCGCTTTTTCCACCCCAGGGCCCCGCAAGGAGACACGCCGGAAGCAGGCAAGGCCCCACGGCTTCATGCCACCGCACGGTGTCGCTGGCCCCCGCCCCCCCGAAGAGCGGCCTCAAGCCAGTAAGACTTAAATGCCGAAAGCCCCCCGTACCGCCTCGGTGCTTATGGTTCGTGTATTGTACGCCCTGATTGTGTCACTCGCTTTGCTCCTGGCCGTCCTGCCCGCCAGTTCCGGACTGCCCGAGGCGCCGGAGGAGATCTTCTACTACTCGGTCGAGGACGAGGAAGGCGATGATCACGAGAACTGCGCCCGGATGACGGACCTGAGCCCGCCCACGCCGTGCGACATCACCGCGTTCGAGGTCGGCAACACGGACACGCACCTGATGGTCCGATTGACCCTGGCCACGACGGATTTCGGGACCCTCGGGTCCATGGGGAACACGACGTACGAATTCACCATGCTCGCCGGCCCCGGTGACGGTGAATCGTTCACCATCATTTCCGATCTTACCTCAGACGGCTCCGTGGCGATATCCAAGACCCAACCGCCGGAATGGGAGAGTGAACTGGAAGCACCGGAGCTTGAAGGGGAGAACCAGATCCGTTACGCGATCCCGCTCTCGCTTCTGGGCGGCCTCATGGACGGAGACGCCGAGCCCCACGTGAGCTGGCTCAACCTGACAAGCGTCAAATCGAGCTATGTATTGTATCCGGGAACCGACATCCCGCAACTTGAAGGCGCAGGCGACAACATGGGCGACGCCATCACCGAGGACAACAAGCTCTACGTCCTGCAGGCCTATGGCGACCTGAAGAGCCCGGCGGTGGAACCCCGTCTCTTCGAGAGCGCGACCGACGAGCCCGAGCTGCAAGTCTCCGAGAGTTTCGAGACCGGCGATCCCGCCATGGACGACCCGTGCGTCCCCTGGAACGGGACCTGCTTCATGGCCGGCCAGCCCGTCACGGCCCATTACGAATACCACTGGACGACGCCGTACACCTCCGTGGAATACTCCCTGGAGACGGACATCGTAGACGGCAGCG
>CAYVRY010000070.1:0-7946 GCA_964452895.1 uncultured Halobacteriales archaeon | reverse complement strand
ACGCCGTACACCTCCGTGGAATACTCCCTGGAGACGGACATCGTAGACGGCAGCGGCGAACTGGTGATCACGGACGCCCACGGCGACGAGATCGCGCGGGAATCCCTCGATGCGGCCAGCGCCACGGTGGAGGGCCTGCTGCGCCCGATCCAGGCGGGCACGCTGAAGCTCAGCGTGCAACTGGACCGGTTCGACGGCTCGTTCGACCTGCTTGCCAAGGAAGGCCCACCCCCGGAAGGAGGCGAAGACAATGGTTCCGGTGGTGCCGACGGCGGTGGCGAAGACAACGCGAACGGCAACGAAACCAGCGGCGAGGACGCAGACCTGGACGACTCCGAAGGGATCCCGGGACCCGGCATCGTGGTCCTGCTGGTGCTCCTGGCCGGCGTCCTGCAGCTCAAACGTCGGCGCTGAAGCCATCCATCGGAGCCATACCATGCAAGAAGCTTCTCGAAAAACGGAACGGGCCATCGCGACGACCGCGACGCACGCACGGATCGCTTTTGTGCTGCTCGTGCTCATGGCGAGCGCGCTCGCGGGCTGCCTGGATGACGACGTGGACACCGGCGACCCCGCGGACCCGGCCAACCCCCCCAGAGGATACGAAGACCTGCGGTTGAAACCCGCCGAGTCGAACAGCCTGGAGACCGAGTTGAACGCGGTACAGATCGTGGCCGAGGACGACCCGGATTGGGACCGTCCGAACCTCACCAAGGACGACTGGATGCTCCTGAGCACCACCCTGAGCGAACAAGGCAGCGTCGTGGCCTTCGAATGGGAATACCCGAAGGAAGCCGTGGTTTCCAACTCACAGACCGGCGGCGACGTGGTCGCGCTGGACTTCGCGCTCGCCCTCGGCCCCATGGGCATGACCGGCGCGCTCCCCGAAGATGTCGACTGGATGATGCTCGGCTTCTACGAACGGGAAGACGAAGACAAGGGATGGGAGACCGCCCTGGGCGGCTTCAAATGGGGCGCCGCGACAGAGACCACGGAGTGGGCACTCGACGGCGAATCCGAGGTCGCCACCCGCCCCGCGCGTGCGGACCCCTTCCTGATCCGCCTGGGCGCCGGTGAAGACACCGGCGACAAGATGTATCTCGTCCTCGCCGCACGCGGGCCCGCCGGCAGCCCGTTTGGCGTCGGCGTGCGCATGCTTGGGCAGCAGGAGGCGGGACGGGAAAGCTCCCCCACCGACAATTGGGACGCCTTCACGACCAGCGTGGAAGCACGGGACGTGGCGCCGTTCGTCCCGGAGCGGGTCTCCGAGAAGGAGGGCATGTTGATCGCAAGACACATCGAAGAGCGCCGGCAAGGCGCCAACGACGCGGTGGAGCGAACCTACGACATAGACCCGCCCAGTGAAGACCTGCCTACGGAACCCGGAGCGGTGGCCCCACCACGCTCCAGCGTGTTCACCTCGGGCGCGGATTGGGGCGGCTGGAGCAACGTGGACATCCGGTACGAGAACAGCCCTTCCGGCAACCATTGGATCGTCAGCGGGTCGATCCACGGCCAGGACGCCAACCGGGACGTGCTGCTCACCTCCCAGACGCCGCGGGTCTGCCGGGCCATGGTGGAAGGATCCAACGGAGCCCAGATCGAGAACTCGATCGTCAACACCGTGACCACGAGCGAGACGATCCGCTACGAGCATTTCTCCGCCAACGTTCAGTTGGAACCCATAAGTGGGTATCCGCTGCGCTCGACGTGGAACTGCTGACGACCCCTGGAAGCGGGCGCGTGCGGGGCAGGCCGGAGAAAACAGCCCCCTTACCGAGGGGACCGCCGATGCCGAAGCCGGGAGCCCGTGCAGTTTTCAACTCACGGCAACAACCCTTTTAAACCAGCTGGTCTCCTTGGGGTCGTGGTCTGCGTGCGTTCCATCATCGTGACACTCGTTCTGGTTTCTACACTCCTGGCCGGCTGCATCGGTGACGACGAGGAGCCCGACCCGGAAGGGCCCGAAGAGTCGAAGCCCACCGAGGACACCGGCAGCATCTCCGGCCAGATCTTCGACTCCGATCTGCAGCCCATCGGGAAGGCGCGGATCACCCTGATCACCCCGGAAGACGTCATCGCCAGGAACGTCACCTCGCAAGAGAACGGCAATTATGTTGTGAACAATGTAGAACCCGGCACGTATCGACTGCGGGCTTCCGCGTTTTGTTGCGAGGAAAAGGTCGAGACAATCACCGTGTTCGCGAACGAGGAGCTCAGGAAGAGCTTCCAGCTGAAGACGCTCTCCGATGACGACTTGAAGATCCCGTATGAAGTGACTGACGACCACGTCGGCTTCATTGCGTGCCAGTTCACGCTGCCGAACAACCATTCCTCCGGCTGTGCGGTCGTGGAAGGCAACGCCCCCCGACACGCGTTCGGCGCGGGCCATGGACTTCGCACCATCGTGGCCTCCCTCTCGTGGGAGGGGGGGACCGGGACCGCCTCCGCGCAGGAACTGGAGTTCCAGATCCGGAACACTGACGGGGATGTGTACGAGCGCAAAAGCGGAGTCTCGCCGCTCGAGATCCGCCTCGACAACAGCGAGCTCACGTCGGCGCCGTTCGAGGAGTTCGACGAAGACGGGCTGACCCTGGAACTGAGCGCACGGCCCACCCCGGGCTCGTTCGTCTACCAGCAGAAGATCCGTTACGACTGGTACCTGCACTACTGGGAAGAAGCGCCCGACGGCATCAGTGTGATTCCCGACCAGTAGTCGAGGGGCGCCCAGGTTGTACCGGGAACGGCGAGCTGCGCCACGGGCCGAGATCCTTTTGATTCAGACGCTGCGACCGACGCGAGAGTCGCGAGCCGAACCGCCCTCCCGTTGGGCGGACAAAATCCGGCTCGATCATGGACAGGCCCGGGAGTGCGTGATCGGAGGGCCTATGCGCAAAAGAAAAACCGCCGCCTGATCCATTATATGGTTTTTGATGTCATTTCATCCGCACCTTTTTTAACCTGGGCTCTGTTGCCTGTCTTCGGTGCAAACCTTATGCGTGCTATGACTATGGTAACAGCAATATGTCTGATCTCGGCGTTCGCCGCCGTGCCCGCCTCCGCGAACCACGGTACCTTCAACGACGAGGCGTTCCTCGCCGTCGGAACCGGTCCCCTCTGGTGGGAAGGCCTGGGAATCACGGAACAAGCCAACTGCGACGCCGGCTCCGACCTGCAGGGAATCGACGGCGTCTGGTACGACCTGGAAGCCGAAGGGATCAGCGGGACCGGTCACGACTTCTTCCTGACCACGGACGACCCCATGGACGTGGACGCGCTCTTCTACGACGCGGACTGCGGCCAAGTGGAGGTCGTGGGCGCCTGCTGGATCGAAAGCGGTGTCGATCTCCCCATCCTCGGCAACTGCCAGGAAGAGAGCGGCGCAATCCCGGATGACGCGGAATTCCTGCTCATCCAGAACTTCCTCGGCTCCGGCACCTACCAGCTGACCATCAGCTGATCGGGCCAACACAACCTTCTCCCCTCCTTCTCCCTTCTTTTTACCGCCCTGGGAACCCACCGCGGACCCCGGCGAGGCCCCTTCAAGAGGACCTCCTGGTTTTTGGCGCAGGAGCCACCGCGGCGGTCCTCTGGCAGAGCGGCCACCGGGCGCCTACGGCAACAGACTCGCGGCCAGGCGCCGGAGGGCCAGCCCCACCACGCAGCCCTGCGTGTGGGAGGACGGCTCGGCCCCGGTCCGCAGGATCCGGATCACGAGCGCCTGCTCCGGGAGCGTGCGCTCCATGGATAACTGGAGTTCCTGGCACCCGGGGCACGCGAGCTGGGTGCGGGCGCCGTCGCGGGGGACCTCATCGCCCTCCTCGCCATTACCCTGGGCCCGCACGGTCTCTGCTTTCATGCCAGGGAATAACATGAGAAGCTCCTTGAAAAACTCCGGGCGTTGGTCCCGGATTTCGTCGAGACGGGTCTCCCCAGCCGCCGTCAGGGCGTGCTCTTTGCGCTCCTTGGCGCCTTCCGACACCGTAACGAGCCCGTCCTCCCGGAGCCGCCGCAAGATCTGGTAGACCCGCGCCTTGGGGATCGACCCGGCCCCGAAGATCCCTTCGAGGGCCTTCAGGAGGGCATACCCATGCAGCGGGCCGCGGCCCAGGAGGCTGAGCACGAACGGCTCGGCAAAACGCCCCGCGAGGGAGGAATCCATGCCAAACACCAGGTTCGCGTCGCTACCCATAGGGGTCACCAGTCACCCTATATAGGTATCAAAAGCCACCATTTGTCGTCCGAATGGGCCCTTGTTCACATACTTATCGGTCATAAATTGGAAACTTGGGTAACTATTATACCTATTGAGGTTATATATATGCACCGATTTTAGTTCGATTTGCGACCCATCAGGTTACTTTTGCTACCCCCGATTTTTCTACGACCTTGCTCCCTTTTTGGACCTCATGGCCCCTTCGCAACAGATAAATACGTGGCATTGGCTCTCACGAATCCCCAGCAAAACCTGATGGTGTCAATCAATACCCATATGGGTATAGAATGACACCCTCTTTGGGTATGGTCGATAACCCCGGTGGGGTCGGCAGTACGGACAGGGAAGGCTGGGGAAGGAAGGAAAACCCCGGAAGGGGATCGGGAGGAAAACACAAGTGCTCGTGGACAAATGGCTATATGGAGAAAATAAGCAAGGGAACGAACTCAAGGAAATGAAGGTCAAGGTGCCGCTTGAATACCATATCAAGCTCCACGGACTGAAACTCCTCAACAACCAGAGCATCTCGAAGAGCGTGGAAATGGCACTGCGCAAGTACTTCGAAGAGCTCGAAGCGCCCGAAAACGGCGGCCAAGACATGGCCCGCCGCCTCGAAGCGCAAGTGTTCGGGACGACCCCCAGCAACGAGTAGTGACCCGGCCAGGCCGCCCCCCATGTGTCTGCCGACCATCTGCCAAGGCTGCGGCCGAACCCCGGAACACCACTCCTATCCACCCCTCTTCATCCATCCTCTTTCACATTTTTCGCGCCCCGGGCCCACCCGGGCGAAGGAAACCCGCGTGTACCCCCTACACAGTTCCATGCCGGGCAACAGCATCCCACAGCCCACCACTGCGCCCACGGATGATCCGCCAGGGCGCCCGGCCCGCAGCTAACGCGTGGCCTTGAGCGCCTCGGAGAAGACCTCCAGACCACCGGCGATCTGCTCACTGGAGACCACCAGAGGCGGAATGAAGCGGATCCCCGAGCGCCCGCACGGCAGCAACATCAGCCCGCGCTTGTAGGCCTCCTCGACCACCGCGTCCCGCCGCGGCGTATCGTGGTCCCGCAAGGCGGCATCCTGGACGAAATCCGCCGCCAGCATGAGCCCACGGCCCCGTACGTCCCCAATCCCCTCATCGCCCTCCTGGAGCTCACGCAGCCCACCAAGGAGCTCCTCACCACGCGCCTGTGCGCGCTCCAACAGGTCCGGGCCCTCCAGTTCGTCCAGGACCGCCAAGGCAGCCCGCGCCGTCACCAGATTGCCTCCGTACGTGTTCGAATGGGCCCCCTTGACCCCGAAATCGAGCGTGTCCCGATAAGCCACCGCCCCCAGGGGCAACCCGTTGGCGATCCCCTTGGCCATGCAGGTCACATCCGGGACCACCCGCTCGTGCTCCATGGCAAACAGCGCGCCGGTGCGCCCGAAACCGCTTTGCACCTCATCCGAGACCATGAGGATCCCGTGCTCGTCCAGAAGCCGCTGCAGATCCCGGTAGAACCCTTCCGGCGGCACCACGTACCCCCCTTCCCCCTGTACCGGCTCCACGAACATGGCCGCCACCTCGTCCGGCGGGACCAGACGCCGAAACAGATGGTCCTCAATGTACGAGATCGCACGAGACGAGAGGTCCGCCGGGTCCTCGTAGCCATCGATCCCCCAGATGTTGCGATACGGATCCGGGTAGGGCGCATGGGTCACCCCGGGCATGAACGAAAAGAAGCGGCCGCGCTGGACCACCCGGGACGCCGACAGCGCCCCCGCCCCGTGCGTCCGGCCATGGAACGCCCCCAGAAACGCCAGGAACTGGGACCGCCCCGTGGCCCACTTGCTCAGCTTCAGCGCCGCCTCCACGGACTCCGCGCCCGACTGGGTGAAAAACACCTTCTTCGTCTCCTCCCCCGGCGTGGCGCCGGCCAGTCGGCGCGCCAGTTCCGCCTGCACGTCGTAATAAAAATCCGTACCCGCAAAATGGGTCAACTCGGCGGCCTGCTCCTGGACCGCCTTCACCACGCCCGGATGGGAATGGCCCAGGTTCACCACGCCGATCCCGCTCGTGAAATCCAACAGCACGTTGCCGTCCACGTCCTCCACGACGCAGCCCCGGCCACGCTTGCCCGCCACGGGGGAGGTCTTCGTCGTCGTGGCCACGAACTGGTGGTCCTTGTCGATGATCTTCTGTGCCTTGGGTCCCGGGATCGGGACGTTGATGACGGGGCGGGATTCATTGCCGGTAATCATGACGGACGCCTCGGGCGCGCCAAGCGCCTCTTGCTGATAACGCTTGGGCACGCGCTTGCCCGCGGGCCGGGGGCCCACCGGGCGGGGGCCCCGATTCCGTGCGACAATCGTCGGGAAACACCGGCAAGCCCATGAGCCTGCAAGGGCGTGCCGGGACGATGACACGCGGACGAAGCCCCCTGCGAGAACCCACCGGCCCCTGGGATCTCATCCTGGGACTGCTGGCCATCGTCTCCCTCGGAATCTTCTTCGCGATCTACACGGTCGTAAGGGACTTCGTCCCTGAGGCGTGGTCGCCCTGGATCGTCATCGTCGACGTCGGGATCTGCGTCCTGTTCGCCCTCGACTACGTCACCCGGATGCTCAGCTCGGACAAGAAGCCGATCTCCTTCGCGCGCGAGAACTTCCTGCAGCCCTTCGCCATGATCCCGTTCTCCACGCCGGTCCTGGGGGAGATCCAGCTCCTGGTCATCATCATCGTCATCGCCCGTTTCGTGCGCGCGTTCAACGTGATCTTCGGCCAGAAGGCCTTCCAATCGATCCTGCGGCGCTACTCCGGTGTGCTCGCGCGCGAGATCACGGACGCCGTGATGATCCGCAGCCTCTCCACCGCGAAGGAGATCACGGACCGCGGACGCTTCGCCGCCTCCATCGCCGACTCCCTGGACCGCCGACGCGACGAGGTCAGCCAGATCGTGAGCGAGACCCTGGAACGCCATCCGTCCTGGCAACACGTGAAACGGATCCCCGGGACCGATGAACTCGTGGCGCGCATCGAGAACCTGATCATCGACACGATGCTCGACACGATGCGCAGCGACCGCCTCAACGAACTCGTGGGCGACGTCATCAACGACTCCATCGAAGACTTCCGGGCCGCCCTGGAAGCAAAACACCCCGGTGTCACACAAGACGCGCTCGGCGCCGACTCGCAGGGGCGAGGCGTCTAGACGGCCGGCCTCCAGGCGACGGGAAAGGAAAAGAGGGAAGGAGAAGGGAAAAGCCGGCAGGCAGGACCGCTGGGCTCAGGCCGTTTCCCGTGTCGCCTCTTCGGTGGTCTCTTCGGTGGTCTCTTCGGTCGTCTCCTCTTGCTCTTCTTCGAAACAGCCCTCCGTGAAGAGGCCGTTGTTGAAGTCGTCGAGCACGGCGGCGACGGCGGTCCACTCGTCTCCGGCTGCCCCCCGGACCTTGGCCGGCAATTGAGCGTCGCCGATCACGGCATGGGCCGCATCGATCGTCTCGGCCACGGTGGTGTTCGACTCATCCACACTCGCACTCATGTTGTGACCGCTGGCGGCGTTCAGTTCGGCCGCAATGAGTTGACGGGCCAAGATGATGCTCGCATCACCGCGCGTCGGTGCCTCCAAGAGCGCGCGAAGCGACCCCTCATCGTACTCGTTGGTCCCGAGGGTCATGTTGTCCACGGGCCACGCGTCGCTGTTCTTGTATCCACCCTGGCTGCCGGGGCAGAAGGCTTCCTCGTGCTCC
>CAYVRY010000069.1:0-10199 GCA_964452895.1 uncultured Halobacteriales archaeon | reverse complement strand
TGAACATCGAGATGATCAGCCTGGGCGCCTCGAACATCGCGATCGACGTGATCGTACGGGGCCAGGACAAGGAAGCCGCCGTGCGCGCCGTGCATGAAGCCTTCCTCGACAGCAGGGACCAAAACGAAGCCTTCGGGCTCCCGCAAGCGACCCAGACGCACGACGTGAAGCGCCCGCAAAGCGGTTGATGCAAGTCGCGCCTTGTGCACGAGCCGGCACCGTGATGCCCCGCACCCCGGGTTCTCCCCGACAACCCTAAAAGCCCCCATGACCAACCCCACACTGCGGCGTCGTGCCGTGAGGACAATCCATGCCCGAGAAGACCGCCGCCGTCCTGGGTGCCACGGGCGCCGTGGGGCAACGCTTCATCCAGTTGCTCGCCGACCATCCCTGGTTCCGGCTCACGGAACTCGCCGCGAGCGCCAGAAGCGCCGGCAAGAGCTACCGGGAAGCGACCCGCTGGACACTGGACGCGCCCATGCCCGAACAAGCCGCCGGGATCCAGGTCAAGGAAGCCGGCGCCGTGATGGACGCCGACATCGTCTTCAGTGCGCTGCCCGGGGGGCTCGCGAAGAACCTGGAGAGCGACCTGGCCAGACGCGGCCACAAAGTGTTCTCCAACGCGCGCGACCATCGCCGGGTGGACGGCGTCCCGCTGGTGATCACCGAGGTGAACCCGGGCCACTTCCAGATGCTCGACGAGCGCGAGACGGACGGCTTCATCGTGACCAACGGGAACTGCAGCGGCATCGTCGCCACGCTCGCGTTGGCCCCCCTGCATCGCACGTTCGGGATCGAAGCCGTGCACATGGTCACGCTGCAGGCGCTCTCCGGGGCCGGCTACCCGGGAGTGCCCTCCACGGACATCATCGACAACCTGGTCCCCTTCATCGGCGGCGAAGAGGACAAACTGGAGACGGAACCACAACACGTCCTCGGGGAGCCCGCCGCCGGCGGGAAAGTGACACCGGCCGACTTCACGATCTCCGCCACGTGCACGCGCGTGCCGGTGATCGAAGGGCACTCCATGGCGATCCACGTGAAGCTCGCCGGCGACGCCGACGCCCAGAAGGTGCGCGGTGCGATGCAGGAAGGACGTGGGTTGCACGCCCTGGAGTTGCCCAGCGCCCCGAAGCACCCGCTCATCGTCAGCGACGACCCGGAACGGCCGCAACCACGCCGGGACCGTGACGCCTCGGGTGGGATGAGCGTCACCGTGGGGCGCATCCGGGACGACCCGCTCTCCAGTGTGAAGTTCTTCGCGTGCGGATCCAACACGATCCGGGGCGCCGCGGGCCAGAGCATCCTGAACGCGGAGTACCTCGTCCAGTCCGGCAAGGCGTGACGTTCAATCGGTGCGGCGCCGGACGAACGTCGGCAGCCTGGATTCGTCCTGCTGTTCCACCACCATGGGGTCCGGCGTGGCCTGGATCGCCTCCAAAAGATCCCACGAGGCCACCCCGGCCTCCCGGGCGGCGTCGTGGAGGTCCTTCTGCCCGGCCCGGTAGTCGTCCAGCGCCGCCATGAGCGCCGTCCGGCCGGCATCCCGATCCTCGCGCTCGGTGTCCATGTGCGTGCCAGCCCGGTTTTGTGCCTGGGACTCTCTGCCTCGCGGACCTCCATCCATGCGCATAACCGCCAGGATGGCATCGAACCCACTTCAAGTTGTCGCGACCCGCAAATAAAGGGGTCACGATTGTTTACTCCGAGTGCCGGGGTCCGCCGGGATCGGCAGTGGGCCCGCGGACCCCGGCACCCGGGGTCCCGCCGGACCGGTCCACTTGTGCGATTGATTATCCCAAAGGCTGGCCTGCCGGGTCTGTGAACGACGGTTCCACCCATGTCCGTTCCACGTGGGCGTCCTGGGCCAGCCGCATGTCCCGGTTCTGGGATCTCTTGACGGGGCCGTCGTCCCGGTTGGAGGCGCCGGAGACGCGTCGGCGTGCGCGCATGCTCGCTGCGCTCTTGTTGTTCCTGGTGTGCGCGGCCGCGGTGCTCACGCTCTTGATCCCGCAGATCGTCGCGCCGGCGGAACACCGCGCGAACCAGACCCTTGCGCTCACGGGGCTCGCCGTGGTCGCGATCGGGCTTTTGATCTACGCCGTGAGCCGGACCCGTCACTTCGAGTCCGCCGCCTGGTTCGCCGTGTTCGCGACCCTCTTCAGCGTCACGTTCTCCCTGTATGCGACCCAGGGGACGATCTGGCAGGACGGGGCGCCGTATTACCTCGCCCTGGCGACCATACTCGCCACGCTCCTTCTCCCCCTGGCCGCCGCCTCCTTCGTGATCGTCTTGAGCCTCGGTCTGCCCCTGGTGTTCCATACCACGATCCCCACCTTCGGCGCGGTCTCGTTGTCCAACTCGATCACGTTCCTGGCGATCACGAGTGCCCTGTTGATGATCACGGGGCTCGTGCGCCACTACGACATCGAACAGATCCGCACGCAGGCCCAGGCGCTCACGGAGAGCGAAAAAAGGTACCGGGCGCTCTTCGAGGCCTCGTTCGAGGGGATCGCACTGCACGTCGACGGGAAGATCATGGAGGTGAACCAGGCCATGGCGGACCTCTGGGGCGCGCCCCGGGACGCCTTGGTCTCAAGGGGTCTCGACACCTTGATCTGTGAAGGTTCACGCACCCACGTCATGGAGTCCGTCGACGGCACCCATCACACCACGCAGGAGGCCGTCGCGAAGCGGGAAGACGGCGAGCGCTTCCCGTTGGAGTTCATCACGAAACCCTACATGTACCAGGGGAGAATCGTCAAGGTGACCGGTTTCCGCGACATCACAAAACGCAAGGAAGCCGAGACGGCGCGGCTCAAGGCGCGCGAACTGCAGGCCGCCAATGAACGCCTCGTGGAGATCGACCGGCTGAAGACGCACATCCTCAACGTCACCTCGCACGAGCTGAACACCCCGATCACCCCGCTGCGCATGCAGGTCCATCTGCTCAAGAAAGGCGGGTTCGGGCGACTCAACGCGAAACAACGCAACTCCGTGGAGATCCTCGACCGCAACCTGGCACGGCTATCCCACCTGGTCAAGGACATCCTGGACGTCTCCAAGATCGAGGCGGGCCGCCTGCGGATCGAACCCGAGGAAGTGGAGGTCACCGGCATCGCGCAGAACGTCATCAAGACCTACCAGGCGGAAGCCGAGAAACGGCAAGTGTCGCTGGAGCTCGCCGCGCACGGCGGGGACTGGGTCCAGGCCGACCCGGGCCGTCTGGAACAGGTCCTGGTGAACTTGGTATCCAACGCCTTGAAGTCCACGCCGCCCCGCGGCCGGATCACGATCTCGACGCTGAGGCGCGACGATCACGTCGTCATCGAGGTCGAAGACACCGGAATCGGGATGACCCCGGAACAACGCGCGCGGTTGTTCCAACCGTTCGACTCCGTGCGCGACGACCATCGGACCGAACGGGGAAGCGGTCTCGGGCTCTACATCGCCAAAGGGATCACCGAGCACCACGGCGGCGAGATCCGCGTGGATAGCGACGGACCCGGAAAAGGGTGCCGCGCCACGCTGCGACTGCCGCGACGGATCCCCGTCGAACAAGCCGGAGAGCAAGCGGTCAGTGTGCCCTGGAACCCGGCCCGCTCCATACCGTCGCAGCCCCGACACCCTCCCTCCGATGCGCCGGCGGGGAGGCCCTCCGGCCGTCCTGGGGCCGGCCTCTGAGGAGGAAAGACCCGGTACCATATACCAAACCCATTTCTAGGGGTACGGAGAAAAGGCCCCGTTATGCGGACCCGGAGGGGCCAGGAGTCGCCCGGACCCCAGGCGGATCCGACCCCGCTGGAATCTCCTCCTGCGGTGCTGGAGCCCCCTGGTGCGGGAACGCATGGTGTGACCGCAACCACGCTTGAGGTCCGACCGCGTGCGGGCGAAGCACGCAGCGCCAAGGAGAAGCACGGCCCGGAACCCTTGATGCGTTTCTGGGACGTCTTGAGCGCGCCGTGGAGTGCGGTCTCCCGCCCCGAGGACCGACGCCGTGCCCAGATGATCGCCGGTCTTGTCCTGGTGATGGTCTCCGGTGCGATCGTGTTGATGTTCCTCGTGCCCATGTACAACGACGCCGGAGCCATCTTCACGGACCCCGGCTTGCTGCTCGCCAACATCCTCCTGGTCGCCGGGGGTCTGGGGATCTACATGATCAGTCGGACCCGGTACTATGAATGGAGCGCCTGGTTGATGGTCTTCGGGACCATGGCCTGGGTCAGTGTCGGCGTGGTGGCCGCCGAAGGCACGCCGTGGTACGCCAGTGCACCGCTCTACCTTGCGCTCACCGTGGTCCTGTCCACCGTGCTCCTGCCTTTGATGGCGACGCTTTTCGTGGTCGCCTTGAACCTGGGGCTCTTGCTGGCCTTCTACCGGTTCCTGCCCGCGTTCGGCGTGATCGAGCTTTCCAACGCGATGACGTTCCTGGCCATCGCCTCCACCGTCCTCATCGTCACCGCGCTGGTGCGCTATTTCGACATCCGGCAGATCGAGGACCAGTCCGCGGACATCCAGGAGAGCGAAGAGCGATACCGGAGCCTCTTCGAGGCGTCGTTCGAAGGGCTCGCGCTGCACGCCGACGGCAAGGTCATGGAGGCGAACCAGGCCCTGGCGGACATGTTCCGCACCACCCGGGACAACGTGGTCGGCATGCCGATCTCCACGCTGGTCCCGCCGGAAGCGAGCAAGAGGGTCGAGGGGGACGCGGACAGCGCCGTGACCCAGACCGTGGAAGGCGAAGCGGTGCGCGCCAACGGGCAACGTTTTCCCATTGAGTTCATCAGCAAACCCTACGTGTATCAGGGCCGGCTCGTGCAGGTGACCGGGATGCGCGACATCACGGAACGCAAGGAGATGGAACGGGCCCACGAGAAGACCCGGGAACTGGAAGTGGCGAACCGGCGCCTCGTGGAAGTGGACCGCATGCGCACGCGCATCCTGAACGTGGCCTCCCACGAACTGAACACCCCGATCACGCCGCTTCGGATGCAGGTGCATCTGCTCAAGACGCAGGGGCTGGGTGAGCTGAACAAACGCCAGCTCAACGCCGTGGAGATCCTCGAGCGGAACCTGGTCCGGCTCTCCGTCTTGGTCAAGGACATCCTCGACGTGTCGAAGATCGAGGCCGGGCGCCTGCGCCTGCGCCCCGAACCCACCCAGGTGGTCCAGGTGGTCGAGGACACGGTGGACACCTTCGACCAGCTCGCCAGGGACCGCGGGATCTCGCTTGAGAAACGGATCGAAGGAGAGGCCTGGGTGCAGGCGGACAGCGGCCGGATCGCGCAGGTGGTCTCGAACCTCATCTCCAACGCGTTGAAGTTCACACCGGCCAACGGGTGCATCCTGGTCGAGGCCCGTGAACGGGACAACATGGTCGAAGTGAGCGTGAAGGACGACGGCATGGGGTTGACGAAGGAGCAGACGGACCGTCTGTTCCAGCCGTTCGAGCAGGTGCACGACCTGATGGAGATGACCGAAGGCGGCAGCGGACTGGGCCTCTACATCTCCAAGGGGATCGTGGAATCCCACCGTGGCCAGATGGGCATCGAGAGCGACGGACCCAAAAAAGGCGTCACGGCGTGGTTCCGCCTGCCGATCCTGGGCCACGACGCGGAGGCCGGGGCCCCCGAGACCGAGCGGCCGGTGCGCGCGCCGCAGGCCCCCGGGCGAAACGGATCTGGCCAGACCCACTCGCCCCGGAAAGGCGCGGATCCACCCGCCTGGTCCGCGACCTGAGCCCGCTCGAGCGCGCCAGGGGGCCGATCCTACATCCTTGCTACGCGGTATGCGAGCGTACCGCACAACCCATATCTGAGTAATGGTACGATTTTCGTAACAACTGCCTGGCACCCCGAACTTATTAAGTAACAAGACCAGTAGCAGCAGACTGTAATGGACCCGATCGCCCACTTGGGAAGCCGTGTCGGAGACACGCCTTTGGTCTCCTCGAAATCCCTCATCGAACGCACCGGTCTCACCGGCCTGCGTCTGAAACTGGAGGGGATGAACCCCACAGGAACCCAGAAAGACCGCATCGCCCACCTGGAAGTCAAGGAAGCCCTCTCCCGGGAGGCGCCAGGGATCACCACCGCATCCTGCGGCAACTTCGGAGTCGCCGTGGCGCACGCCGCCTACGTCACCGGACTGCCCTGCACGATCATCATCCCCGAGACCTTCGAAGGGGAACGCGTGGAGCTCATGGAACGCCTCGGCGCCACCGTGAAAAGGAAAGGCAAGAGTTACGAGGAAGCGATCCAGGCGAGCCGTGCGCACGCCCGCGACACCGGCTACCACAACGCGAACCCCGGCGGGACGAACACCCTGCGCGTGATCGCCGGCTACGGGTTGATCGCCGATGAGATCCTTCGGCGCAGCAAGAGCCAACCCACTGCGGTGGCCGTCGCCGTGGGCAACGGTACGACGTTGGCCGGCCTGCACAGCGGCTTCCGTTCCGCCTGGAGCGAGGGCCGACTGGACGACGTCCCCAAGATGATCGGCGGCACGAGCCAAAGCAACAACCCCCTGCCCGCCGTCTGGGCCCGCGGCCAGATCGTGTGCGACCCCCTGGACCCCCGTGCCGTGGAGGAGACCCGTGTCAATGAACCGCTGGTGAACTGGGACGCCCTGGACGGGACCGCCGCACTCACCGCGGTGCGCGACTCCCATGGCGCCGCGTACGGTTTCGACGACGACACGCTCATGGAATACCACGACCTGCTGCTCAAGGACGGCTACGACGCCCACCCGGCCAGCCTCGCCGCCGTGGCCGCGCTGGCCGTGGCCGCCGAGGAAGGGGTCATCGACCGGGACGCCCCCGTGATCGCCGTGTTGACCTCCGGCCGGTCCACGATCCACGTGGAGAAGACCACCGCCCCGGAACCGGACATGGACTCCATGGTGCAGGAACTGAAAAAATGGCTCGGGCGTTACGACGACCCCACCGAAGAGGTCGTGGAAGCGGTCAAGAAGGCCTTCGACGGAGGCCACGTGCTCGTGGCACGCGACACAGAAGGCCGGCTCGGCTACGTCACGTTGACCCCCATGGACTTCGAATCGTTCTTCCCGAAATACCACCTGAGCTACATCGCCGTGGACCCGCGCGCACGCGGGCGCGGCGTCGGGACCCTGCTGATGGAGGAAGCGATCCGGATCACCGAGGGCGACGTCAGCCTGCACGTGGAGACGGACAACACGCCCGCGATCCGGCTCTACGAGAAGTTCGGGTTCCACGCCAAGTACTTCCGGATGCTCTACGAAGGCCCCACCGCCACCGTGGACCCCGCCTCGGGAAGCGGCTGGAACACCGTGGAGGAAGAAAGCGACAAACCCGCCCCCGGAACCAACGGGCCGAAGACAGAGGGTCCCACTGCCAAGAGCGAACCGATCGCGATGTCCAAGGACTAGCGGTCGTCCCGGGAGCGCGAACGACTCCGAATACCCCCCGAAGAGTGGAACCATTCTCGACGGGCGTGCTGAAACAACCTTCCAAGGCAAACTGGGCTGAGGAGGGCAGAACGCGCTGCGACGGGTGGGAAAACCGAGCGAAATTTTATAAACTTCTAGGTGGGGCTCCGTTCTACTGGACCGTGATGCCTCGTGATGTTCAAAATACTCCCCTTACTGCTCGCATTGAGTCTGATGTTCTCCGGCTGCCTGGGTCTCTTCGAGGACGACCCCGACGTGGACGACGATGACGGCGGCGACGACCAAGCAAACGGCGGCGGCGACGGCACCGGTGGAAATGGCGGCAACAGCACCGACGACGGCGACGGGAACGGCGACGGCAACGGCGACGGCAACACGTCCGCCGAGCCCCCGGAAGCCTCCTTGTCCGCCAACGTCACGAAAGGCAGCGCGCCGCTCGCCGTGGAATTCACGATCGACAACGACAACGACGCGGCCGAATCCGTGAGCTGGAGCCTGGGCCTGGGCGAAGGGGACCCCGAGACCGGCGACGAACTCCCCGCCACGGTCGAGCATACCTATTCGGACGTCGGCAACTACACCGTGGTGTTGACGCTCACAAGCGGCGACGAGCAGGACACCGCGGAAGTGACGATCACGGTGGAGGATGGCGCGACCGGGCCCAACGCTCTGGTGGAAGGCACGAACGGGCTCTGCCTCGATTACAACGTGTTCTATGAAGTGCCCGGCGTCGAAGACCCCCTCGCGGACCATGTGGAAGAAGTGGAACCGGGGACCGGCATAGAGATCAATTCGGACGAAGGTTTTGTCTTCGTGGACTTCTTCGACGCGGACGGCGCATCCGTCGGCTACTACCCTTCGGAAGCTGTAAGTGTCGTGCCGGAGGATGCTGCCTACGGGATTGTATGCGTCGGGCTCGAAGGAGGACCCGGATATCCAGCAATCCCGGTCCCCAACGCCGCATGGACCTACCAAGACGGGTTCTGATCGGCGCCTGAAAGCCGATCTCCTGCTTTCTCCTCCCCTCTTGCTCTACCCTTACTTTCCTTTTCTTGTGGGCCGCCAACCGCGGCCAACCCCACATCCACCAGCAATCTCAAATAGCACCCGTTTTTAAAGGCCCTCGGAGCCGCGGCATGGCTGAGAAGCGCGATTACTACGAGATCCTCGGGGTCGAAAGAGACACCGAGGAGAAGGACATCAAACGTGCCTACCGGCGGCTCGCATTGAAATACCACCCGGACAAGAACCCGTCCGAAGACGCTTCCGACCGCTTCAAGGAGGTCTCGGAAGCCTACGCGGTGCTCAGCGACCCGGAGAAACGGCGCCGCTACGACCAGTACGGCCACGCGGGCATCGACGAACGCTACTCCCAGGAAGACATCTTCCGCGGCGTCGACTTCAGCGAGATCTTCGGGGAAGGTGGCATCGGCGACCTCTTCAGCCAGATCTTCGGCGGCATGGGCGGCATGGGGGGAATGGGCGGCTTCGGCGGCCAACGGGACAACCAAGGCCGCTCGATCCTGCATCCCCTTCGCATCAGCCTCAAGGAGGCGTTCGAAGGCCGGAAGATGGAACTGGAGCTGCGCCGCCTGGACACCTGCAAGACCTGCGACGGCTCCGGCGCCGAGGACGGCAAAGTGGAATCCTGCGGGAAATGCGGCGGCCGCGGCCAGGTCGCCCAGGTCCAACGCACCCCCTTCGGCGTCATGCAACGCATCGGCGTGTGCCCCGACTGCCGCGGCCAAGGCGAGCGCATCCAGAACCCGTGCCGCAACTGCCGCGGCGAAGGCCGCACACCCCAGACCGTCCAGTTGACCGTCAAGATCCCCGCCGGGGTCGCCGACGGCACCCGGCTGAGACTGGCCGGTGAAGGCGAAGCGGGCCCCCGAGGCGGACTGCACGGCGACCTGATCATGGAAGTGCGCGTGAAGAAGGACCCGAACTACGAACGCCGCGGCGACGACCTCGTCGCCCCGCTTTTTGTATCCATGCCGCGCGCCGCGCTGGGCGGCCAGGTCCCCTTCGAGCACCTCGACGGCACCATCGACGTGGACGTCCCCGCCGGCGTCCAGAACGGCGAAAAGGTCACGATCACCGGGCGCGGCATGCCCCGCATGGGCGGACGGGGCCGCGGCGACCTGCACCTGGTGGTCCAAGCCGTCACCCCGAAGAACCTGAGCCCGAACACCCGCCGGCTCATGGAGGAACTCGCCGAGGAACTGGGCGAAGCCCCCCAGGAACCGGCCCGGAAGAAAAGATTCATGGACCGCCTCGTAGACGCATTCAAACTGGAGTAAGGAGGATCACGACATGACTGACGAAGACGAACGGCGCCGGAAACGGCGCGAAGACCCCTTCGACGCGATCGACGACCTGTTCGACCAGATGGGCGTCGACCCCACCGAGTTCGACCGCATGTTCCGCGACATCCAACGCTCCTTCATGGAAGCCATGAAAAGCGGCAGCGGCATCGAACCCGGCAAGCCCTTCGTCACGGGCTTCAGCTTCAAGATGGGGCCCGACGGCAAACCCCGCATCGAGAACTTCGGCAACCGCCCCACCCGGCAAAAAGGCGGCATGCCGAACATCTCCGACGAACGCGAGCCGCTGACGGACGTCGTCGAAGACGACACCACCATCGCCGTGACCATGGAGATCCCCGGCGTCGACAAGAAAGACATCAACATCCAGGCCCACGGCGATTCCCTGGAGATCTCCGTCGACGACGAGAAGCGCAAATACCACAAGACCGTGAAACTGCCCGGCGA
>CAYVRY010000068.1:0-10341 GCA_964452895.1 uncultured Halobacteriales archaeon | reverse complement strand
CCGGGAAGACCTCCGGGGAGCCTTGCACGCGGGCGTAGCCGTGGCCTTCGCGCAGATGGGTACGTTGGATGGGGATGTCTTTCGGGTTGATCTGGCTCGCGTCGAACTCCCCGAGCTGCTCCATGCTGACCTGGCCGTAGGCCGTTCGGCAGTAGGGGCAGGGTGGGGTCCGTTTCGACCAGGCGGGGTCGATCAGGCTGAACGGGTCGTCCTGCACGGGGCAGTCCTTGACCACGAAGACGTCTTTGGGGAAGAGCGTCCAGAGTTCCTTCGCCAGCGACGTCTTGCCGGCGCCCGGGGGGCCCAAGAACAGCACGTGGCTGCCGGCGAGCAGGCTCGCGATGAGGGGCTCCAGGGTGTCCAGTTCCAGGACGGTGTTCGGGAACAATTCACCCATCGCTTGTTCCAGCGGTCGATCGGCCTCGCGGGCCTCGGCCAGTTTCTGGCTGATCCGGCGTGCCAGGCGGTCGCCGGGGCTTTCCGGGACGAGCCCGGCTTCCAGGAGTTCCCCGGCATGGGTTTCTTTCGCCATCTGGGTCGCACAAAGGACGGGGTGTGATGAGGGTTGTGGACCGGAGACCGGTTGCAGGCCCGGCATGGTGGCGTGGGGGTAGGGCGGGCGGCTCCGTCATGGGCCGTGGGTCGAAAAGTGGCCCGGGGGACAAAAGATTCATCCGGGAAAACGGGTGCTTGAAGGTTCGATGGTAGGCGGTGGAGCCGGCCCTGGGCATCGGGAGCGGGCCTCAGGCAAGGGAAAAGAGGGCAAGGGGAACGAAGGCAAGGGAGGCGATGCCAAAGCGCCCGAGAACAGTGCACCGGCAGGTTCGCTGCGGGCCCGTCGCAGCGAGCAGGCAAAGGGGAGAGGAACGGGCAAAGGCAAAGGGCAGGGCAAAGACACAGGTCAGGACCCTGCAGCGGATCAGAAGCCGGAGAAGTCGTTGGCCGTGCGCATCGCGGGCCCCGCGGCGTTCGTGTTCGTCCTGGTGTTCGCAGGGTTCCTGGGGTTGTATGACGGCGGCCCGGATTCCGAGCGCGCCGGCGGGACACCGATCCCCAAGATCGACGACTGGGCGATGACGGCTTCCTTGCCGGATGGCACAAGCCGTGTCCTTTGCGATACCGACACCACGGAATGCACGCTGGAGGATCTGTGGCCTGCCGTGGAGGCGGGCTGGGAGTGCAGCTTCTCGGCTCGCGTATGGTTGACCACGGGGTCGAACCCGGTCCTTTTGCGGGGGGTGCGCCTGGAGACGGTCAATGTGACGACCATGGGCGGCAACCCGGATTTCAACGGCACCGAGGATGCGAACGCGACGAACGGAGACACGGATGACAACGCGACCCGTCAGCCGCCGGCGAATTTCACCATGGATTTCCATGAAGAGGAGTTGGACCAGGCGGAGGGTCTTTGGTTGCGCTCGGTAGCGAAGCGCGTGGAGTTCGAAGTCCCGGTCAACTGCGATTCCCTGAGCGTGACCCTACGGGCGGATCTCACCGGCAAGAGACTCTTCGGGGGCGAGTGGTCGGCGTCCAAGCGGGCCACCCAGTTGATCCATCGGGACCTCTCGGGCATCACGGGTCTCCCTGATGATTTCGACGCGCGAGCGAACCGTGCCTGAAGGCGGGGGACCTACGGCGTACGGTGGGTCTGGACGCTCAGGTGCTGGCCCTGCTTTTTCGCTTCTTCGCGCCAGAAGATCGCTTCGCGCACCAGTTTGGCCGCAAGGAGCGCGGTCTGGCCGTTGTCGTACGGCGGGCACACTTCGACGACGTCCATGCCGACGAGTTGCGGCGCGCACCGCCGCACCGTCTCCAGGGCGTCCCAGTCGCTGAGTCCGAACGGCTCGGGCGTGCCTGTGCCGGGTGCATACGCCGGGTCGACCCCGTCGATGTCAATGGTGAGGTAGACCGGCCGACCGGCGAAATCGCGCATCACCTGGTCCAAAGCGGCGGTCATGCCGCGTTCTTTCACGTCGAAGCTCGTGAAGCGCCGGTGCACCCCGTCGCGGTCTGCGGCTGCGAGTTCTTCGCGTTCGGCACTGCGCACGCCGATGATCGCGACGTCGTCGGCGCCGACGTGGTCGACGAAGCGGCGCAGGGCGTTCGCGTGGTTGTACCGGGATCCCTCGAACTCGTCGCGGTAGTCCAGATGGGCGTCGATCTGTACAAGCGCCAGATCGGGATGCGCTTCCCAGACGGCGCGCACGGCGCCCACGGGGACGTTGTGTTCTCCCCCCAGGAGGATCGGGATCTGACCGGCGTCCACGAACCGTTTCACGAACGCGTGGGTCTTCTCCACCATGGATTCCGGTTCGTCGTCGTTGTCCACGTCCACGTCGCCCGCATCATGCAGGCGCCACGTCTCGGTGTGCTGCCCGGTGGGAAGATGGTACAACTCGTTGTTCCAGGCGGCACGGCGGATCGCGGCGGGGCCCTCGGCGGCGCCTTGGCGGAACGACCCGGTGCGGTCGTAGGGGACCCCGTAGACGACGTATTCCGCTTTGGGGAGGTCGGTCTCGGCGTCCGCGAAGTAAGGGGGGAATTCCCGGTAGCTCATGCTCTCGCCCTGTACGACCTGGCCGGCGTATTTGTGCGTATCGGGCCTTGCGGGTTGGGCTGCGTACCCGCTCAACAGGCGGTACACGCGTCGCCCGGGTCCGGCAGACCACGCGCGCTTTCCGGGTTCACGGCTGGTTCTCGTCGAAGGCGCGCCGCATCTCGGTGTCGATGTCGAAGAACCGGTCTTCCATGGGCCGCTCGGGGTCCGCTTTCTCCCCGAGCAGGACGGCCAGCGTGTGGGGCCAGGTGGCGTTGCCGACGCCGCCGTAGCCGACGTAATAGTAGAGCGGGAGCGCCTCGGGGATCTCGGAGTAGGGGACGGGGATGCTCGGGTAGAGGACACAGCTCGGGTCCCCGGTGGCGGGGTCGCAGTCGGGTCCGTCGTACCATTCGTCGCGCTCCGGTCGGGGATCGGCCGTATGGAAGAAGACGCGTTTGGTTTCGTCCAGGGTGAGCCTGCCGTCCGAGAGCGGTCCCTCTTCCGGCACGGGTGTCGGGTCGGGAACCACGACGAGGGCACCGTCCCGCGGTCCGTTGCCGGTGTCGTTCACGGCGCTGCGGGTCTCCAGGAGGGCGCGCGCCAGGGTGCCGGCGGCGAAGGGGGCCGCGCCACTGGTGCCGCCGGCGGTGTCTTCGTCGCCGTCGAATCCGTCATGGTGGGCGCCGGGGGACTTGATGCCGTCGGCGATCACGTGGGGCATGGTGGCGCCCCAGAGGGTGGGTTGCCCCCCGTCGTGGGCCCCCACGGCGATGATCCCTTCGGGTCCTGTGTTGCCGTCGTACCAGATCGGGTGGCCGGTGCCTCCGAAGAAACCGCCGATGCCGTTGCCGGCCGAGACGAACGTGGGGATCGTCATCGCCGCGGCGCGCGCTTCGGACCGGTCGGCGGTCTTTTGCGCGTAATCCGTGGGAAGGGTTCCCCAGGAGTTCGTCTCGATGTCGATCCATCCCTGCTCGGCAGCCCAGAGCATGGACGCTGTACTGAATCCTTGCACGGATACGAACTTGCATTCATGGCAGATCCCCTGGGTGGCGCCCACCGCGCGGCTGGCGATCATGGTGCCGTGACCACCGCGGTCCAGGATCCGGTGCGGGAGCGCGTCCTCTTTGCATTCCACGTCGTCGTCGTTCCACGTGACCCCGCCGATGATCCGGGTCCCGGGGAACCAGTAGAGCGTGTCCGGTTCCACGGACCTCCAAAGGTCGCAGTCGGCCATCACGGCTTCTTCGTAGCTCTCGGCGTCGAAGGTCAACTTCAGCGCCACCGCGTCGTGGGGGAAGCCGTCTATGTACACGGAGGGGTGCAGGTAGGCTTCGGGGGAGTCGTCACGGAACGCCTCGTTGTAGGGGTTGATCCCGGTGTCGATCCCGGCGACCACCACATGGGACCGCGCCTGTGCGGCCACGACGGGGTCTACCTCGTCCGAACCGGCGTCCACGGGGCCTTCTTGGCCGAGGCAGCCGGCCAGAAGCAAAAGCAGGACCACGAACCAGGGAACCACACGCATGGTGCGAACGACACATCCGGGGTATTTTTACTCTTTCGTAGTCTGCTCAAGCAGTCTGCCCAGCATCCGCACAGATCGTCCTTTCCACGGGGGTCACCGGGCGTGGATCATGGTGACCCCTGAAGAGATCGGCCTCCGAAACATTCTTCGATGGGTTGGGCATACCGGACGCCGGGCGGGCGCATGCTCGCCCGGCACAGGAAGGAGCAAGACACATGAGGTACTACACAGACTGCCGCGAGACCCCGAGCGTCGCAAACTGCACCGTCGCGATCTTCGCCGACTCGAAGGAGGAGATCATCGAGACCGCGATGCAGCACGCGGTCGGCACGCATGGCCATGATGACACGAAGGAGATGCGCAACGAGATCGCCAAGGGGATCAAACAGACCGAGATGGACCTTCCCGCGCAGTAGCGTGCGTTCGTCGCATCCGGGCCGGGGCGAAGACCCTGCATAGGGGAACGTCGGTGATACGGAACCCTCCACGGGCAGGGAGTCCATCCGTGGCCGTCCGTCGCCGTTTTCGTACATGTCTGGCGCACGGCATCTTGATGAAAGGGTGGCCGACAACCTGGATGGCCGATTCACATGAGGTACGTTCTGGATTGCCGAGAGACGTTGGGCGAGAAGCATTGCACCGTGTCGATGGCCGCGGACACCCGCGAGGAGGTGCTGGAGAGCGCGATCCAGCACGCGGTGTCCATCCATCGGGACAAGGACAGCGAGCAGTTGCGCCAGGACATGAACGCGAACATCCTGGAGCGCGAGGAGGAGGTCCCCGCGGGCAACATCACCCGGTGATCATGGGTCGCCCGGGTGCAACCAGATCCCGATCGTGTAGGTGCCTTCCCCTTTCGCGACCACTTCCATGGACCACGAGCCGGCCGCGGGCTCGTGGATGATCGCGCGTTCCATCGTTCCGGATTGCCGGCCGAACCCGCCGTGGCTTGCGGAGAAGGTATGGGCCTGGGAGCCGACGGGGGCTTCAAGCGTGATCTTCAAGTCGCCGTCGATTCGGTAGAGTGCCTCCACTTCCATTGTCGCGGTCCCTTCAGCGACCGTGAACTGGTCCAAGTATACGCTCTGCGCCGCGTCGTAGGATTCGTGGTATCGTTCGTCGGCGTCCTGGTAGGCGTTCTCGATGTCCCTCTGGCTGGTCGTGAGGCAGCCGGACAAGACGGAGCCGACAGAAGGACGAGGATCAAACCGGTCGCGGTGGATCGACCCATGGATGGGTGCACACTCAAACCAGCCGTGCACCGGCTTATAGCCTTTTGGACCTTGCCGGGCGGCAGATGGAACCAATGTCTCGGCCACTCACCCGGTGATCATCCGGCGGCCCATGGATTCCAGGTAGCCGACCTCTTTGCCGGGTTCGACCTTCTCGCGTACGTCGGGCGGGATGTCCAGGTCGAAGGTCTCGTAGTTCTCGGCGTCCATGAGTTGCGCGCTGTCGCCGGTGACGTTGAGCACCTGGGCTTTGCGCCGGTCGATGATCGGCACGTAGACCTTGTCGGTGACCGTGTAGACGACGCTGCGTTTGTTCTTGGTGAACAGGCCCACGGCCTCGATCCGTGCCTTCGCGGAGCCGTGTTTTCCCGGCTTCGAGGTCGTGATGCTCGTGATGCGGGACGGCTCGTCGTCCACGATCATGTACCGGTTTTCTTTGAGGGTCCGCACCTCGGCCTGTTCCTTCACGATTTCGGGGCTCCTGGCGTCCACGCGAAAGTCGGTCTCTTTATGAGCGTTTGGGGAGGGCAGGCTGGGTGGCCTGCTGGATTCCGCAAAGCGGGGGCCCAAAACGCCTATAACGGGAGCGGGCTCGCATCCATCGATGCCGGCGGTGACCGTGGCCATGTTGGGGGGTGAGCCGGCCTTGCGCCTGGCGGGGGAATTGGGCAAGGGGAGTGTGGAGGGGGATGTGGGTCGCCATTTCTTCAAGCGGGATGACCATGCGGTGAATTTCCTGACTCCGTCGCGCTACCCGGAACGCGTCCAGGGCGTCTCCCAGGCGCTGTTGGTGGCGGACCATGTGTTCCTGCTGGCCGAGAAGATGGACCGGGATCTGGGGATGTTGATCCTGGCGGCGGCGGCCAGCGGCGTCCCCGAAGGCCATCTGGTCGTCATGGGGGGGTTGTCCGGCGAAGAGTTGCAGCCGTTGGTCCAGGACACGCCGCTTGCATCGTGGCCGGTGCTTTCCGGTGCCGAGGCGCAGCCGGCGCTGCTTCGCGACCGTTTGGGCGACCTGCCTCCGAGCAAGCGGACCGGGCCCACCCGGGTCGCGGTGGAGCAGGCGTTCGCGGTCAAGGGGGTGGGGACCGTGGTGCTGGGTGTGGTCACGCAGGGCCGGGTGGCACGCCATCAGGTGCTCGAGATCCACCCGGCGGGTCTTTCTGCCACGGTACGGAGCATCCAGGTGCATGATGATGACGTGAAGGAGGCGGGCAGCGGGGAGCGGGTCGGGTTGGCTTTGCGGGGCGTGGAGGCGGAGGCGCTCTCCAGGGGTCATGTTCTGGCGGAGGCGGCCGGTGCCGCGTCACAACCTCCCGGTGAGGCGTTGACTCTCGAGGTGGAGGTGCCGCGTTTTCACGCGCCGGGGATCCGGTCGGGACGGACCTATCATATGGGGCTGGGCTTGCAGTTCGTGCCGGTGGAGACCGGGGCAGAGGCTGTGGCGGCGGGGGAAGGCGGCACGGTCCAGGTCACTTCCACTTCTCCGCTGGCCATCGGGAGCCAGCGGGTGTTGCTCTGGGACTTGGAGCATCCTGCGCTGCGTCTTGTGGCCGGAGGTCGGATCGTCCCAAGCGGTGGACAAGAAGAAGGCGAGGGGGCGTGACGCTCACCATGGAGCCGCCGGCCTGCGAGGCGATCTGGAGTTCACGGGACGTGGTGGGTGAACAATATCTGGGGGCGTTCAGCACGGTGGCCCAAAGGGTCGTCGCCTCCGAAAGCGGCGATCCGGGCGCGGTTCTGGCGATCCGGTCGTCGACGGGCCTGTTGTCCACGGCGCACGGGGCTTCATTGGAGGCGCTGGAGGCGAGTGATCTTCTGGCGGTCCTCGACGTGGACCCGGTCAAGCAGGTCATGATGGTCAGGGGGCCCGGCGAACCTTCTCCGTGGGCGGCGCTCATGTGCATGGTGGGAAGGTATCGGGAAGATATCACGGCCATGGTCTTCCTGCCGACGCCGGCCGACGGACCCCGTGGCCAGACCGGGACCCCCGGGCAAGGCATGCAGCCACAAAAGGCGGAAGGCGACGGCGGTGAAGACCCGGCGGACGTCCAGCAACGGGACTTGCCGTCCTCCGCGATGAAATCGACCCGTTCGCGCGGGTGGGGTTTCCAGGAACCCGCTCCACCGGAGGACGCCGGGGCCAAAGGGACGACCGGGTTGGTGGAATGGGCGACGCGGGCCCTGGAAGCACTACGGCATACGTCCGTGGCGGTCCTGCCGGACGGCCAGGTGCTCTCGGTCGGGACCGATCTGCAGTCGGCCGAGGGGGCGATCCGGTCCGACAAGGTCCAAAGTCGACAAGGTTATGGACAATCAGCAAAACCGTAGAAATCCTGAACACCCCCTTAATATATTTTTTTATCGTAACCGGGCACCAGAGGGGAAAAAAGGTCAAATCGTGCTCCACTCTGTCTTGCAAGATTGAATTCATTAGCGTGGTAAGAACAAGACAAGATTTAGAAAGGGTAAGCCGCAGTACCGGATTCGGGATGTCATCTACAGACGATACCCGGAAGCAGCAGATCCTCAAGCAAGTGAATCTGACACCAGGCGCGAACCTGCGTCAGGTGCAACGGTACACAGACCTTCCTCTCTCGACAACTGCACGACTTCTCGACGAACTCGAGGAAGACGGCAAGATCGAGTCGGGCAAGGATACCGCGTACCGGCGATTCTTCCCCATCGGGAAACGCCTCCACAAACGGGAACGTGTCCTGCTGGGGTTCGTGAACAAACCCCGACCCCGCGCGATTCTGCAGCACCTGCAGAACAACCCAGGGATCCGTCACGGCGATTTGGCGGATGCCGTCGGCCTTCCCGCCCCGACTCTGACCTACTACATGAAGCAGATTGTGGCGGAGGATGTCGTGAAGGTGCGCAAGAAGGGAGCGACCCGGATGTACCGGATCAAGAACCCGGCCCTGGTCAAGAAAGCGCTGAACCGGACCTCCAAAGGGTTTGACAAGGTCGTTGCCAAGGGATGATCCGCAACCTCAAGGGATCCATTGAGGCACCAGCGGGAGCTTTGTCGCGCAATGGTACCCTTGAGACCATTCCGGGAGTCACCAAAGGGCCCCGGGGACCGCAAGGGGTAAGACGACCCTGAAGTTGGCGCCGGTGTGCGCGTCCTGGCGTTCACCGGTCTCCCCGGCAGCGGCAAGAGCGAAGCGATCGCGGTGGCCCGTCGGCTTGCGATCCCCGTCGTGCGCATGGGCGATTTTGTGCTCGCCGAAGTGCGCCGACGGGGTCTGCCGGAGACCGAACAAGAGATCGGCCCAGTCGCCACGGGCATGCGGGAGTCCGAAGGGCCGGACATCTGGGCCCGCCGGACCCTGCAAGCGATCCGGGAGGGTGCCGTCCCCGGGGTCGATGAGGCCGTCCCGCTCGTCGTGGTGGACGGGGTGCGCAGTCCCGCCGAACTGGACCGTTTCAAACAGGAACTGGGCCGTGATTTTGTGCTCGTGGCGATCGTGGCCCCGCGAGAGGTGCGCCATCACCGGATCCTGGGCCGCGGCCGGGCGGACGATGCGGATGAAATCGCGCTCGTGGCGGCGCGGGACGAACGGGAGAAAGGCTGGGGGCTGGAGGAAGCGATCGCCAAGGCGGACCACCGGATCCCGAACGAGGCGACCCGGGACGAACTGCATGAGCGGGTGGCCGCCTTGTTGAGCCGCCTCACACCGCGCACATCCTGAGAAGGGCCGCATTCTTTAGGGTCCAGACCATACACCCCGGCGTGGTCAGGGTACACATCGAAGCGGCCGTGAACGCCACGGAGGACCCCGCCAAGGTGGTCCAGGCGGTGCGTCAGATGTTCCCGGATGCAGAAGTCGAAGTGCAAGGCGGGCGCGTGATCGCGGACACGGATTCCTTGGAGACCCTGCTGCGAAAGGCGCGCGAGGAACGGGTCCGGGACGCGGCCAGGGGCACCTTGTGGCGCGGGCGCCAGGACGACCACACCACACGGTTCCAGGTGAACAAGCAGGCGGCCTATGTTGGCCGGGTCAATTTCAACGAGGTGGCCCATCCGCTGGGCGACCTGGAGGTCACCGTGGAGACGGACGACCTGGACGCGTTGTTGTCGAAGATCGCCCCGCCCACCCGGGCGGAGCTGCACGCGGACCGGACGACGGAGTTCCGCGCCGCGATCCACAAGGAGGAGGGGGAGCTGGCGCGCATGGGGAGCGCCGTGGAGACCGGGTTCGAGGACGAGCCGGGACCCGCGGACCTGGACCCTTGGAGCGACGACGAGGCGGAAGGGGAAGAAGAAGACGAAGAAACAGAGGAGGCGAAGCGGCCATGACCCGTCATCCCCGCATCGCGGTCTCCAGCCCGCACATGAGCACGATCGCTTTCGAGACTTTGTTGCCGCGCGTGGCGGAGCATTTCGCCGTCTGGGAGGTCTTCGCCGAGGGCAGGCAGTACCTCAACGAGATCGAACCCGTTGTCAAGGAACTCTTGCCGAGCACGGACCTCAAGTTGACGGCGCACGCGCCGATCAGCGACGTGAACCTTGCCAGTTTCAATCCCCGCGCCCGTCGTCTTGCCGTCGAGATGCTCAGCGAGTGCGTGGAGGCCGCCGGGCGTCTCGGGATCGAACGGGTCACGGTGCATCCCGGGTTGCGCATGCCCATGTCGCGCTGGGACGACCCGGGACTCAAGCGGTTGACCATCGAGGCGGCATGGGAGGTGGCTGCTTTGGGGGAGCGGGTCGGCGTGGAGGTCTGCCTGGAGAACATGTCGAGGAACTGGGTGATGACGTTCCAGGAACCCGGCTGGTTTGAGGGGGCGTTCGAGCAATCGCCGCTTCTGTTCTGCTTCGACCTGGCCCACGCGCACACCATGGACCGGCAGACCGTGGACCGTTTCCTTGAAGACGACTTCCTGCGGCTCACAGGGAACGTGCATGTCTCGGACAACGACGGTTCCTTCGACAGCCACTGGGCGCTGGGACAAGGCGACGTCCCCTTGGAGGCGGCGGTGAAGCGGTTGGAATCCGGAGGCTACAAGGGCAACTACGTGATCGAGGCGAACAATTT
>CAYVRY010000067.1:0-10404 GCA_964452895.1 uncultured Halobacteriales archaeon | reverse complement strand
CATGCAGGAACTCGCCGACGCGCTCGGTCGCGACAAGACCGCCATCAGCCGCGACGTCACCCATTTGGAGGGAGGGCTCATCAAGGTGGAAAAGATCGGCCGGCGAAAAAGGATCTGGGCCCCGCGCATACCCGTCATCATCTATTAGGAACCCACTGCAGATTGCACCGCGGACAAAATCCCTGGAAGCCCAGTCACCCCCACCGGGGTCCGGTCCCTCCTGGACTCCCCGGCCGCCAGGGCGCGCCGACCCGCTCCACCGGCCCACTCCCGTCCTCCCCAACGCACAAATAGCGCCTCCATTGTCCTTATAATGCCCTCATGACCGCCGGTATCGAACTCCGTCTCACCCGCCTGCGGGCCCCCGGCACCGACCGGTATCTCTCGGTCCCCATGGACCACGGGATCTCCATCGGCCCCGCCCCGGGCATCGAAGACGTCGCCACCACCCTGGAAGCCGTGGTGCGCGGCGGCGCAAGCTGCGCCGTACTGCACAAAGGCAACGCCCACTTCGCCACCCCCCATGCCGGCCGCCTCGGGCTGATCATCCACCTCAGCGCAAGCACCTTCTCGAACCCGGACCCGAACGACAAAGTGCTCGTCACCCGCGCCCGCGAGGCCGTCGCCCTCGGCGCCGACGCGGTCTCCACGCACACGAACTTCGGCGCCCCCACGGAATCCCAGCAGGTGGTCGACCTGGGCGACACCGTGCGTGAAGCGCACGAACTCGGCGTCCCCGTGCTCGCCATGGCGTACCCGCGCGGCCCCGACGTGAAAGACCCCTACGCCGTGGAGCGGGTCGCCGGCGCCGCGCGCGCCGCCGCGGAATGCGGCGCGGATCTCGTCAAGACCGTTTACACCGGAGACGTGGACACCTTCCGCGAAGTGGTCCGAGGCTGCGCGGCCCCCATCCTCGTGGCCGGCGGCGCCCGCATGGAAAGCGACCAACAACTGCTGGAACTCGTCGCCGGTTCCGTGGAAGCCGGCGCACGCGGGGTGTCCATCGGCCGCAACGTCTTCCAACATCCCCACCCGGACCGGATGGTGGCCGCGATCCGCGCCATCCTCGTGGACGGCGAACGCCCGGACGAGGCCCGACGCCACCTCGAGGCCCCCCTACCCGCGTGAACCCATGACCCGACACCGTGGCCCCCCGGAGCACTCACCCACCCAGCCAGAACGCACGGCCCCCGGACCCAAGAACAAGCAGACCCAAGGCGGGGACCAAACCGCCGGCAAAGCCCCCGAACCCGTCATGGTGCGCCCCGCCCCCCTCGTCTGGATCAACCTCACCCATCTCGACGACAAGGACCAACGACGGGAAATGGCCACCACCGCGCTGGAACAAGGCTTCTCCCATCTCGTCGTCGCCGCATCGACCAAGCAGGAAGTGGAGGCCCTTGGACGCTGCCGGACCCTGCTTGCACAGCATGAAGACGATGAGGCGGGCACCCGGATCACCGCGGACGGCGAGACCGTCGCCCGATGGATCACCATGCACGATGCGAAGGACGAAGCCACCGCCGCCGCGTTGGCCGGCCGCGTGGAACACGTGGTCGTCTCCGCGACGGACTGGAAGATCATCCCGCTGGAGAACCTGATCGCGGACCTGCAACCCACGCGCACCCTGCTGCTCGCCGAAGTGCACGACGCCAAGGAAGCCGCCGTCATGCTGAACACGCTGGAAGTGGGCACCGACGGCGTGCTCCTCTCGGCGCGCGAGACGGCCGACGTGCGCGATTTGGCGCGACTGCTCGAAGGGATGACCGAATCCCGCACCGTGCTGCAGGAAGCGGAGATCACCCGCGTCGAAGACGCCGGTCGCGGCGAACGCGTATGCATCGACTCCTGCAGCCTGCTCGCACCGGGCGAAGGGATGCTGGTGGGCGGCTCCAGCCAGGGTCTTTTCCTGCTGCACAGTGAATCCCTGCAATCCCCTTACGTGAACGCCCGGCCGTTCCGCGTGAACGCCGGTGCCGTCTACGCGTACGTGCTCGGCGCCGCCGGGCGCACACACTACCTGAGCGAAGTGCATGCCGGGCTGCCCGTTCTCGCCGTGGACCACCAGGGGCAAACACGGATCGTGACCGTCGGCCGTGCCAAAGTGGAGACCCGTCCGCTTCTTCTTGTCGAAGCCCGCCCGCTGGGCGGAAAAGACGCGCCCACGTACAGCGTCGTCGTGCAGAACGCGGAGACGATCCGTTTCGTGACACCGGACGGCGGCGCGTTGAGCGTCGCCGAGGCCCAGCCTGGGGACCGCGTCCTCCTTCACCTGTCGACCGCCGCGCGCCACTTCGGGCGCCCCATCCAGGAGCGCATCGTCGAAACATGACGCCGACCCCCGATGCCTCCTCCTCAAAATGGGGCGACGACGACCAGAGCAAGATGGACATCCTGCGCGAGGACGTGCGTACGCACCTGGGCGGCAAGAAGGAGGAACCGGTCACGCTGGAGACGGCACTGGCGGCGGTGGCACCGCTCGCCGTGCCCCGCATCGCCGTGACGATCCACGCACCGGACGCCGAGAAGGCCGTGGAAGACCTGCGCACGATCCCGAAAAGCGTCCCGGACCGTGTCGCGCGTCATCCCGTACAGATTGAACTCCGGCTGGACACCCTGAAAAGCGACACCGACCGCGCCCAAGCCGTCTTCCTCGTCGCCCGCCTCGGCGTCCCCGTCATCATCACCCATCGCTCACCCCGCGAAGGCGGCTCCGGCCAATGCAGCGACGAAGAGCGCCAGAAACTCCTCAACGGGATCTTCGCGAGCCTGAGCGATTCGTTCTCCCCCGGGTCCCTGCTGGACGTGGAAGCGTCCAGTCTCGCCGGTGACGGCGACGGCTGGAAGAGCGTGATCCACGCAGCACGGGCAAAGAACCTCTACCTCATGGTCTCCCACCACGACCACGACGGCACGCCCCACGATCCCGACCGGCTTGTGCCCGGGGAAAAACTCCTCCAGCAAGCCCCCGGCGGCGAAGCGCTCCTCTACAAGAGCGCAACAAGGGCGCACGACTGGAACGAAGAACTCACCATCCTGTGCGCGCTTCGCCGTGCGAACCTGAAATCCCGGCGTTACGCGATCATGGGGATCGGGCGTCCCACCACGCGCCTGCTCGCCCCCTTTTTCGGTCCACCGCTCGTGTACGCCTCCATACCGGGCGCGGCGCCCGCCGCGATGGGCCAAGTGCCCTTCAACGACCTGCTGGACACCTGGTGGCGATGGGGCGTCACGTACACCGACGAAGGGCTCCTGGGCAACAAGGAACAAGACGGCGGACCGCCCCGGTTGGCGCTCCTCGGCCGGCCCGCGCTGCACAGCCTTTCCCCCGCCATGCACAACGCCGCGCTGCGCGAGCAAGGCCTCCCGCATCGTTACCTGCCCCTGGAACCGCCCCGGGAACCGGAAGACCCGGAGGCTGCGCTTCGTACCACCATAGAGTGGCTCGGACCGCTCGGCATCGTCGGCGGCAACGCCACCGCGCCCTTCAAACAAGCCCTCGCGCGGCTCGCGGACGATCACGAAGGCGCCTCGGAGGCCCTCGGTGCCGCGAACACGTTCCGCTACGACGACGACCGGCTCGTCGTCACGAACACGGACACGAACGGGATCCGCGACCCGCTGGAACAAGCCGGGATCGCGATCAACAAGCAGCGGGTCCTGATCCTCGGCGCCGGTGCCGCTGCAGCCGCCGCCGGCCACGCGCTCCAGGACGCCGAATCGTTGACATTTTCCAACCGGGACCCCGCCAAGGCCGAAGCGCTCGCCGGGCGGCTCCCGGTGGACAGCCCGCCCCGGACCGTGGCTTGGGAACAACGCGACGAAGCCGCCGTCAAGGCCACCCTCGTCATCCAGGCCACCCTCGTCGGCATGGCACAGACCTCCGGCGAATCCCAAAGCCCGCTCGACGAACAAACACTGGACGACGGGCACACCGTCTATGAACTCGTCTACAATCCACGCGAGACCCCGCTGCTTGCGCAAGCAAAAAAACGCGGCGCGCGCATCCTGGACGGACTGGACATGCTGCTCGCCCAAGGCGCAGCGAGTTACCGCTTCTGGACCGGCACCGACGCCCCCCTGGACCTCATGAGAAAAGCGGTCACCGACGCGCAGGAGATCGCACTGCCGCAAAGCGTACAAGACGCGATGCAAGGTACGGACCCGGACCATGCCCCCACCGCGAACACAGGAGGAGCCCGACATGGCCGCTGAAGCGATCCCCGGCTCCGGATGGGGATTATCCCATGGCGCCGTCTCCGTGGTGAACGCGATCGCCACAGGACGCGGCGCCGCCATCGGGATCGACCTGGCCACCCTCGCCGAGGTCACCCTGCAACGGCGCCCTGCTCCCGCCAAGAAACACGAAGTGGTCGCAGCCATCGAAGGCGAAGCGAAAGAAGACGCCACCCTCGTCGAAGCGTGCATCGTGCGCACCCTGAAAGCGATCGGCCTGGAAGCCCCCATGGAAGCCCACGTCACCACGCGCTCCACGATCCCCACCCAGCGCGGTCTGAAATCCTCGTCCAGCGCCGCGAACGCGATCGTGCTCGGCACCCTCGCCGCCGCGGGGATCGACGTCGGCGACGAGACCACGGACAACTCGATCTCGCACGAAGACGTGATCCGCATCGGTGTGCAAGCCGCACTCGCGGCGGGGGTCACGATCACCGGCGCCTTCGACGACGCCGCGGCCTGCTACCACGGCGGGCTCGTCGCCACGGACAACCCGGACCAACGCATCGTGCACCGCGAAGACGTCGGCGACCTGGAAGCGATCCTGGTGATCCCACCGGACAAGGTCCGCACCATCGACACCGCCACGGTCCCCACCCATCCGCTGCGACCGTTGATCCAAGAGGCCTACGAACTCGCCCTGCAAGGTGACTGGCAACAAGCCATGCTCCGGAACAGTCTCGCCTACGGCGCCGCCTACGGCCAATCGAACCGTCTCGTGTTGGCCATGCTGGACACCGGCGCGATCGCAGCGGGCATCAGCGGGACCGGCCCCGCGCAAGCGGTCCTCGTGCGGCGCGACGATTGGGACTGCTTCACGCCGATCATCGCCACGCTCGCCCCGGACGCCCGCGTGCTCATCGCGCACACCAACCACGAGAGGGCCCGAAGCGGCACCGACGAACCCCCCACCTTGAACGCCCCGCAGACCGTCCAGGAAGGCAGACCCACGCAACAAGAACCAAAGGCCGCCAGCAAGGCCGCGGGAGAACAAACATGAAAACGGGCCGGCAGACCGCGCACGTCCAGCGGCTTTTGGAGGTCCACGGCGGGAAACACCCACCCGACGCCGAACTCGCCGCCTCGGCGTCCAAAAGCATCACCCACCGCGCGGTCCTCATGGGACTCCTCGTCCCGCACCTGCGCATCGAGAACCCCCTGCTCGCCGCGGACACCGCCGCCTCACTGCGCCTCGCGCACGCCCTCGGGGCCACCTCGAGCGCCGAACCCTTAACCCCCGCCGCCAGCCGCCTGCTCGCCTCCCTGCAAAAAGACGGACTCCAAACAATACACGCCCGCCATGGCGATCAAGACAACCTCCCGTCCCAATGGGACGGCATCGAGTTGACCCGGATCCTTCGACCGGACGACCCGCACCTCCCCGCCGCCCTTCTCGCCGCCCCGGTCCACCTGCACGTCGAAGGCCCCCATGCAGGAACGCACACCAAGCCGCTCCCCGTGCAACACGACAAGGTGGACCTCGGCAACAGCGGGACCTCGTTGCGCCTGGGCGCCGCCCTCGCCGCGCTCGGGGACCGACCGATCACCCTCACCGGAGACGACAGCCTCCTCCAGCGGCCCATGGGTCCGCTCGCCGACGCCCTGCAGGAACTGGGCGCCACCTGCACCCTGCAGGGAGAAAACGGCCGCCCGCCGGTGCAGGTGCAAGGACCGATCACGGGGCAGGAAGCGACGCTCGAAGGCGGCGTCTCCAGTCAATACGTATCCGCACTCCTTCTGGCTGCCCATGGCAGCGCACATCCACTCACCTTGCGCATCCAAGGCCGGCTCGCCTCCGCGCCCTACATCCGATTGACCACCGGGCTGCTCGCCGATCTCGGCGCCCGCATCGACCAGCGGCCCGGGGCCGAGGAGACCGTCTACCAAGTCCTCCGTGACTCCCGGCTGCACGCGGGAGTCCTGAAGGTCCCCGGCGACTGGTCCAGTGCCGCGTTCCCCCTCGTCGCGGCCGCCGTGACCCGGGGACGCGTGCGACTCAGCGGGCTGGAGCGCGAAAGCCCGCAAGGCGACCGCGTCGTGCTCGATGCGCTGCAGCAAGCCGGCTGCAGGATCGAATGGCGCGCCGGAACCACGGGCAAGAAGGACCTGCTTGAACTCTCGCCCGGCGAGCGCCCCCTGCAAGCGGTGAAGTTGGACCTGAACGCCACCCCGGACCTTTTGCCGCCCCTGGGCGTTCTCGCCGCGCGCGCCAGCGGCACAAGCCGGTTCACGGGGATCGCCCACGCACGCATCAAGGAGACCGACCGGATCGCCGCCACCGCCAAGGGACTGAGCGCGCTCGGATTCGACGTCTTCGAGGAAGAAGACGCCCTGGAGATCACCGGCGACGCCACGATCCCCCTGCCCGAGGCCACCATCGAGACCCACGGCGACCACCGGATCCTCATGGCGTTCGCCGTTCTTGCGCTCACCGGTCCCGGCCCCGTGCGTCTCACCGAACCGGGCTGCTACCACGTCTCCTACCCGCGTTTCCGCCTGGACCTGGACGCACTGGGCGGCAGCAGCAGCGTGGTCGCCCAGGAGGGACATCAATGAACACCTTCGGAACCCTGTACCGCGTGACGATCTACGGCGAATCCCACGGGACCGCCATCGGCGGCGTCGTCCACGGCATCCCGGCCGGGACCCCCCTGGACCTGGACCGGGTGCAACAACAACTGGAACGACGACGCCCCGGCCAGTCCCGACTCACCACGCAGCGCAGCGAGACGGACACGATCCACATCCAATCCGGCATCCTGGACGACCAGGCCACCGGCGCCCCCATCGCCTTCACGTTCCCGAACAAGGACACGGAATCCCACAAATACGACGCCCTGCGCGACCGGCCCCGGCCCGGTCACAGCGACTATCCGGCCCACGTGAAATACCGTGGAAAAAACGACATCCGCGGCGGCGGCCACTTCTCCGGGCGCCTCACCGCCGTGCTCGTGGCCGCCGGCGCCCTCGCCCGGCAGACCCTGGAGCATCACCTCGGCAACGGATTCCAGGTCGCCGCCTGGACGCAAGAGGTCGCGGCGATCGAAGCCGACGTGGACCGCGACCGGGTGGACCTCGCCGAGCTCGCCGAGCGCTCGGAAGCACACCCCACCCGCTGCCCGGACCCGAAGGCCGCCCAACAGATCGCGGCACGGATCGAAGAAGCCCGCCGTGACCGCGACAGCCTCGGCGGCGTGGTCGCCTGCACCACCCAAGGCCTGCCGGTGGGACTCGGGGAACCGTTCTACGACAGCGTGGAAGGCGTGCTCGCGCATCTGCTGTACGCCGTACCCGCCGTGAAGGCGGTCTCCTTCGGCAGCGGCTTCGAGCTGGCCCGCATGCGCGGCAGCCAGGCCAACGACCCCTATTCTTTTCAAGGGAACAAGGTGGTCAAGGAGTCCAATCACGCCGGTGGGGTCCTCGGCGGACTCACCGACGGGGCCCGTTTGAACCTCAGCGCCTGCGTGAAACCCGCATCGAGTATCGCCAGTGAACAAAAAACCGTGGACCTTGCCAAGAAAGAGGACACGACACTCACCGTCACAGGACGGCACGACCCATGCATCGTGATCCGCGCCGTCCCCGTGATCGAGAACGTCGTACCCATCGGGCTGCTGGACCTCTGGCTCCGTGCCCGGGCAGGAGGACAAGATGTCTAAAAAAGACGAACGACCCGGAGACGACGAAGCCACCCATGGACCCGCCGTGAAGCGCGGCACCCTGGACGATTACCGCCGACGCATCCGGGAAGTGGACGACGAGATACTCGAACTCGTCGCCAGGCGACTGCAACTGGCCCACACCATCGGGGAAGAGAAGAAGAAACGTCACCTGCCGATCCAGGACTTCAAGATCGAGAAAGCCGTCGTGGACCGCGCCGCCGAGGTCTGCCGCACCCTCGGCATCGACGAAGGCATCGGAGAAGCGGTCATGCAGCCGCTGATCCGTCACGCCGTGAAGGTCCAGGAGACCGACCGGGTGCGCGCAGCGAGCGCCGGCGGCGGCAAACGCGTACTGATCATCGGCGGCGCCGGCCACATGGGCCGATGGTTCGCCGATTTCCTCTCCAGCCAAGGCCACCAGATCACGATCCTCGACCCCGCCGGTCCCGTGGGGGACTACGAGAGCGCCACGGAGGTGGAAGACGCCGTGGAACAGGCGGACGTGGCGATCATCGCCACGCCGCCCAGTGTGACCTCGAGCATCCTCGACGACATCGGCACCACGCGCACGCAGGCCGTGATCTTCGACGTCTGCTCACTCAAGACCCCGATCCGCGGCAGCCTGGAAAGCCTCGCCGACCGCGGTTTCCAGGTGGCGAGCATCCATCCCATGTTCGGCCCGGACACGGACCTGCTCTCCGGGCGACACGTGATCGTCTGTTCGCTCGGGCACGAACGCGCCGTGCAGGCCGTGAGGTCCTTCTTCAGCGAGACCTGCGCGAGCCTCGTGGAGATGACCCTGGATGAGCACGACCATCTCGTGGCCTACGTGCTCGGCCTGTCCCATGCGATCAACATCCTCTTCAACGACGTGTTGGCCCACAGCGACGAAGAGCTCCCCCGCGTCCTGCAGGTCTCCTCGGTCACGTTCGACCGGCAGTTCGCCGTGGCGAGCCAACTGGCCAGTGAAAACCCGAACCTCTACTACGAGATCCAGGCGCTGAACCACTACACACCGGACCTGATCGCCTCGCTCGAAAAAAGCCTCGCGCGTTTCACCAAGAACGTCCAACGAAAGGACCGCGGTGGATTCGTCACCATGATGCGCGAGGCGAGCGAGTACTACCGCACCGCGATCGGCGATGAAGCCCCCCACGAGACGAAACACAAGGGAGGCAGGAAAGCGGAGGAGGAGAAGACCCCTTGAAAGTGATGAAGTTCGGCGGCGCCAGCGTGCGCGACGGGAAGCACATCCGGAACGTGGCCCGCATCGTCAAGGACCACGTCGCCGAGGAGCCCGTGGTCGTCACCAGCGCCCTGGCCGGCGTCACGGACGCCATCGAAGAGCACATCGCGCGCGTGCGCGACGAGGCCGAAGTCCCGATCCTGATCGATGCCCTGCGCGAGAAGCACCTCAACGCGTGCCGGGACGCGATCCGGGACCCGCACACCCGCAAGGGGGCCGTCTACGCCGTGGACAAGGTACTTGAACGGCTGGAGCGCCTCCTGTTCGGCATCTCCTACACGGAGGAACTCACCCCGAAAGCCCAGGATTTCGCGCTCTCGTTCGGCGAACGGCTCAGCGCACCGATCGTGGCGGCCACACTCACCGACCACGGCGTGGAAAGCCGTTCCTTCGACGCGGAACACGCCCACATCCTCACGGACGGCGAGTACGGCAACGCGAACCCGGACCTGGACGCCATCGAACGAGACTACCCCACCAGCGTGGGCGCCTACGTGGAATCCGGCGGCGTCCCCGTGGTCACCGGTTTCTACGGGGTCGACGACCGCGGGCACACCACCGTGTTCGGGCGCGGCGGCAGCGACTATGTCGCTGCGATCCTCGCCTACGCCGGGCGCGCCGACGTCCTGGAGATCTGGAAGGACGTCGCCGGCTTCATGACCACGGACCCGGACATCGTGCCCGAAGCGCGCCCGCTCCCCGTGCTGAGCTACGACGAAGCCGCCGAACTCGCGAACTTCGGCGCGAAAGTGCTGCACCCGCGCACCGTGGAACCCGTCTCCCGCCGGAACATCCCGATCCGGGTTCGCAACGCCCAAGACCCCGCGACGCCGGGCACGTTGATCCAGGAACTGGACCAGCCGGACCCCGTGATCCTGCGCGCCGTCGCCTGCCGCGGCAACCTGGCCATCGTGAAACTGATCGGACCCGGCATGGCGTACACGAAGGGGATCGGAGCCCGGACCTTCAGCACGCTCACGCGCCACGGCGTGAACGTGATCAACATGGCCGCCTCCCACGCCTCGTTCGCGCTGCTCATCAGCGCCGACGACACGGACACCGCGGTCCCCGCCCTCGAAGAGATCAAGGGCGGCGTGATCCAGGGCGTGGAAGTGATCTCGGACATGGCGCTGATCTGCGTCGTCGGCAAGGGCCTGGCCGACACGCCGGGCACCGCCGCCTCGATCCTGGGGGCGATCTCGCACGCCGGCGTGAACATCGAGATGATCAGCCTGGGCGCCTCGAACATCGCGATCGACG
>CAYVRY010000066.1:0-10818 GCA_964452895.1 uncultured Halobacteriales archaeon | reverse complement strand
CGCCGGTGAGCCCGTCGATCTCCATCTCGCCGTTTTTCCCGCTGATCCACCAGATGGGGCACCAGTGGAGCCCTTGGTCGTCGATCTTGACGTCTTCTTGTTGCACGCGCACGCGGCGTTTCACGGTAAGCGCGTAGTCGCCGGCCTTGTCGTCGTCCTGCATGGTGGCTTCCCGTGCGGTCTCGTCGAGCACATGGGCGAGAACGAGTTGGTGGACCGCTTCGTTGTCCATGCGCACCGGTTTGTGGTCCACGGGGACGTCGAAGGTGCCTTCGCGCAGGTGGCGCGGTGCGTCCCATGTCGCGGGGACCTCCAGTTTCTTCGTGGCGAGGTCGATCAGGCAGGTGCCTTGGATGAGGTGGGTCTTGACCTGGCCTTCCACGAAGGCTTCCACCTGCCAGTGGATCAGTCGCTTGGGATGGTAACGCAGCCGGGTGTCGTCGATGGTGAAGATCTCCGTGCGCGCGGCCTTCGTGGCGCCTTCCTTGTCCACGCCCGGCGCGAGCAGCGCGCCATCGGTGGGGGTGAAGGTGTGCGGGTCCCGCCCGGTGTGGGTGGGGATCCCGACGCGCGCGGCGGGGGCGGTCAAGGGGACCGTGGACGGGGCCGGGGTCGATACAGGGGGGGTCGCTACTGCGGGCGGCGTGGTCATCGGGGGCGTCGTCGGTGCCGGGGGTGTGGGGTTGCGGGTCTCCAGGTACCACCCACGTCCGCTCTCGATGCTGTTTTGCGTCGTGGCGGGCGCGGCTTCCATTGGACTGGGCGTCGGCGTGGGCGCTGCCGCTTCGGCGCTCGGCATGATTTCGGCGAAGGGAAGCGGTTCGCCCGGCTCCATGTCGTCTGCTTGTGCCGTCTGGGGGGGTCCCGACGGATTCGCCGTGTGCACGAGGCCGGGGGTCTCGATCTCCAGGTTCCCGAGCCGGGCCAGCGACAGCAGGTCCGCGATGGGCGGGTCCTGGGTGTTGCTCACTTCCAGGAGCACGGCGCGACCGATCGCGGCGGCGAGTTGGTCGCTGTCCCAGACGATCAATTGATGGTGATCCGCCAGGTGGCGGGTTGCGTCGTCGATCTCGTGGGTGGCGGCGACCAGCGCGTATTGCGCGCCGACCGCCTCGCGGACGCGGGCGTGCGTGTTGATGACGGACCGGGTCCGGTCGCCGGGGCCGGGCGTGGTGGCGACGATCACGTCGAGGCCGTCTTTTTCTGCAAGCAAGTCGACGCGGTGAGGCTGGCCGGCTTGGTCTTCCGGGTGCGCCGGCGCGGTGGTGTCGAAACCGTGCGTGCGGAAGACCTCGGCGAGCACGTCAATGATCCGGGTGGGAGGCATCATGGGGGCAGGGCAGGAAGGTGAATAAAAACATGGGACCTACGCCGCGCGGGGCGGTGCGCTCGGTGGGGATCGGGATCCGGGCGGTGCTCGACGTCCACAGGTGCCCAGGCGCAGGCGGTTTTCTCCTGTTGGGGGGGCACAGTGGGACGGCGGGGCGCGGGTCGCGGCTGGCGCTGGGCAGAGTAGGGTTGAGGCGGCGTGCCAGACGGCACGCCGGTTGCAACGAAAACGAAGGTGGGCACAAAATATCGGGGGAAGGCGGAAGGAGGCGGATGGTGGCGGGTGGTGGCGATCAGTCGCCGTGCCACTCGTCGGTGATCACTTGTTTCCAGAGTTGGTATTCGCGGCGGCAGTCATCGCTTTCTTGCAGGTGGTTGATGAAGCCGATCGCGTCTTCTCCGGTGGATCGGAGCCCGAGTTCGTCGCTGCAGAACATGCAGGCTTCGCTGGGGTCGCCAGCTCGGCCCGGTTTGGCCCAATCCGGATCGGTTGCCTCCTCGGCTTGGGGTGCTTGGAGTCCTGTCAACGCACTCATACTCCAAGGATGGGCGGCGAGGCATATAAGGTTTCATGTCTCCGTCGAGACCAGAGAATCGTCCCAAAGTACAAAAAACAGACAGCATAACGCCACATTATAGCGCATCAATGCCCGAAAACATGCACTATGGACGGTATTTTTTCGTGACTTGCTGTCACGGTGAGTCATTTGTGTGAAGGATTGACACATTACGGGGGCTCGGTGGGCCTCGCGATATTGCCAACAGTTGTAGTATCAATACACGCGCGGCAGGTTCATCGCGAAGGATGAACGCCAGGGGGATGGCCTCCCGAGCGTGGTCACGTTTGCAACCGGGCCGGCGGGTTCTTCGCCAGCGGGGTCCTTTCGACCTCCATGCGGTCCGAGGTGGGGTATTCCTCCACGATCGCGGGGTCCAACTCCAAGAATTCCTCGTAGATCTCCTCCAGTACCCAGGGGGCCAGTTCGAGACGGGGGGCCGGGTCGTTTCGCAGGCCGAGCCATTCGATGGGGACCTCGTACTCGGTGAGCAGCCGGTCGTAGGCGGCGGTCAACACTTCCTGGGAGCCTTCGAGGACCCCGAAGACCAGCGTGTTCTCCTGGGTGGGCTCCATGTAGGGTTTCGCCACCCGCTGCCGGCGACGGCCGAAGCGTTTGGTCAACTGCGTCCCGTCCTTGAAGCGGGAACTGCAGAAATGGATTGTGAACCCGGGCAGCTCTTCGCGGGCGCGCTGGATCGCCTGGTAGCCGGTCTCCATGCTGCCTTCGACCCGGTTGTCCTCGTCGCCGACCAGGTTGAACGCGCGCTGGCGCAGCGGCTCGGCGTTCATCTCGCTGTATTCCAGTTCGTTCATGTTGAGGAAGCTCGCGCCAAGGTCCCGGGCGGCGCCGGCCAGTGCGAGGATCTCGTCTTCGCGCCCCGGGATGCAGGGGATCTCCACGCCGACCACCATGCCCAGCGCAAGCGCGTTCTCCACCATGCGTTTGTAGGGGGT
Source organism: uncultured Halobacteriales archaeon (assembly GCA_964452895.1). GTDB lineage: Archaea > Thermoplasmatota > E2 > JACPAO01 > JAHWKR01 > CAYVRY01. The sequence goes on along the minus strand of CAYVRY010000066.1, from coordinate 7,976 downwards.
CTCGGCGAAGCGGTCCCACAGCCACTCGTGGGGGTGGATGCGCAGTTCGTCGAGCCCGGCCGAGCGCAGTTTCCCGATCACACCTTCGCGGGCGAACTGCTGCGTGTAGAGATGGATGTGATGGGCGTCGCCGTACTTTGTTTTCAGCGCGTGGATCATCGCGGCGGTCCGTTCCACGTCCGCCAGCGGGTCGCCGCCGGTGATGCCCGTGCCCCAGGCGCTGGTGGCTTCCACTTCCTCGAAGAGCCCTTCACTCAGCTCCTCGGCGGTCTCGCCTTCCAGGCGGCGCTCGTTGGCGAACACCACGTCATGGTCGATCTTCGCCTCGGATACCGGGCAGTAGAAGCAGTCGGAGGGGCAGATCCCGGTGACGAAGAGAACGAGCTTGGCACCTTGGCGGCATTGCTGGCAACCGGTGGGCAACGCGCCCAGGTGTCGGCTGCCCTGGAAGGTCTCCGCTTCGGTGGCCACACGGGGAAGCGACCCTCCATGGGTCTTGAGTATTGCGGTCGCCCGGGCCATTCCCCCGGGCCCTGGCCGGCCGCTTTCAAGAGAGGATGTCGTCCAGTGAGTCGACGGTTTCCATGCCGAGCATCCAGCCGCGCAGGGAGTCCGGGGAGCCCACGCCGGCCTGCGTCAACGCGAAGCGGTAATCCCCGGGCCCGTCGTGGTACTGGGTCGTGCCGGCGATGCCCAGGCCGACGCCTTCGTGCACCGTGCCGGGGGTCTCCAGGGTGTAGGCCTTCGGGCCGGGTGCGTCCATGTTCTCGACGATGCTCACCTCCACGGAGTCGGAGGCGAACGATGCCTCGACCGAGTCGTCCACGCTCACCGTGGTCGCGGCGCTGGAGACGCCGGTGCCCTGCAGGCTCACATCGTTGAAGGCGACGGCTTCCAGGCTGCCGGCGAAGGCGAGAAGTTCGAAATCGTGGGCGCAGTCGATGGTCATGTGTACCGGGGGGCGTCCGTTGACGCTCTTCATGTCCGTGACGGCCACGGCGATGTTCTGGACGCCGTTGAAGTCGGTGCCCATGGTGCCTTGCAGCACGTCCCACTCGTCCTCCGGGGCCTCCCGGGTGTCCACGCCGAGGCCTTCCGCGTGCAATTGGAAGCTCTCCCCGTAGGTGAGCATGTGGTTCGATTCGTCGACCCGGAACCATGCCACGGGGCCGAGTTGTGCGGTCCCGGTCGCGCTCAAGGCCACACTGCATGCGTTGTCGTCGCCGAAGTCCACGTCCACGGCGAAGGCGCCCGGGCCCGTTGTGTCCAGGGGCGCGGCCCATTCGAACGAGTCCGTGACGTGTGCCTGCGCGGGCACAAACAGGGCGGTCGATCCTCCGACCAGGAGTCCGGTGACGATCAGCGGGTAAAACAGCGCTGCACGGGCCATGCTCGTCGCATGATTCCTGAAAAGAAATAGCTGTCGATGCAGCATGGGACGTTCTTTAAGAATATCGCGCAGACTCGACGAATCCTGTTCCGTCGATTCCGCTTCGGCAGCGCTTGCATGGGGGCCTCATCCACCGAACCAGGCCTGCAGGCGTTCCTGCTCGAATTGCTTCTTGCCCTTCATCGCCTCCTCGCTGGGCGGCCGGAGTTCCAGCAGGGGCGAGGGCTCGGCGAAGAAGTCGCCTTGGATCGCCGTGGCGCGCCCGTCGCCGGTCTCGATGTAGCAGTGGCCGTGCCCGTCGAACCGGGCGTCCGGTTCTTTGCCTTGCAGTTCGTTGGCGATGTTGTGGGCGACCACTTTGCCTTGCTCTTGCGCGAACACGCCGGCTTTCGGGAGCGGCTTGCCGGCGGGTGTAGGGACAGCGGTGACGTCGCCGATCGCCCACACGTTCTCGTGCCGGGTGGTCAATGTGCCCGGGTCCACGGGAATCCATCCGCCTTCCTGGGCGAGCCCGCTTCGCACCACCACGTCGGGCACCTTGTGCACGGGCACGATGGCGAGCAGGTCGTATTCCTGGCGGTTGCCGTTTTCATAGACGACGTTCTGGTCCAGGGGGTCGATCCGGGTGGGTTTGTGGGCGGGCGCGTAGTGGATGTTGCGCTCGTCGAGATACTGGCGCAGGTCGCTGGAACAGTCGTCCGGTGCGATGGGCAGCGGTTTCGGTTCCGGGGTGGATAGCGTGACCTCCACGGCGTCGCGCACACCACGTCCTTTGAGCATGTTGTGCGCGATCATGACGGCTTCGTAGGGCGCCGGCGGGCATTTGAACGGCATGCCGCAGACCGCGATCAGGAGTCGGCCTTCCATGAGGGTCTCCAGTTCCCCGGCGAACGCGGTGATCCCGTCGCCGTCATACAGGTTGTACGCGGCCTGGGAACCCGGTGTGGCTTCCGGGTCCAGGCGGGCGCCGAGGGCGACCACGAGTCGGTCCCAGGGGTGGTTCACGTCGCCCGCCGTGACGGTCTGCTCCTCCAGGTCGATCCGTTCGACGGATCCTTGCACCACTTCCACGCCGTGGGCTTGCAGTTTGTCCAGGTCGCGCCGGCTTTCCTGGATCGCGCGGCGTCCGTCCAGCGCCCAGAGTTTCGACAGGCCCATGAGGAACGAGCCTTGGTCATCGAGCAGCGTCACGGCGTCTTCCCCCGGGAGGCGGCGGCGCAGTTCCAGCGCTGCACTGATTCCGCCGAAGCCGCCACCCAGGACCAGGAGCCGGTTCATCGTGCGGACCGACCGTCTGGCGCCTTAAGTGTGATTCGGCCACGATCATGCGCGCAGCAGGAGCAGCACGGCCACGAGTACGCTCGTGGCGACCAAGAGACGCAGACCGTTCTCTTGCGGCGCGAGCAACACGCCGCGGGTGATCGCCCGGGTGGTGCCGTCCTTGTGGGTCAGCGTCCCGCTCACATGGGTGATCCGTCGCCGCAGGTTGCGCGCCGGGGTCGACAACGCGCGTTGTGCGCCGCTTGCCAAAACGGCGTATGCGGCCGCGAGAAGTGCCACCAGGTCGATCCGTCCCGTCTGCGCGTAATAGGCGACGAGGACCGGGAAGGCGCCCCAGGCGAGTACGAACCATACGTCGCTGTGCAACCGGCCGCCGAAGAGTTCCAGGTTGTAACCGAGAACGAGCACGACGCCGACGGGGATGAAAACGAGCCCCCAGGGGACCTGGTAATGGATCGTCCCCCAGACCCCTAGAAGGGCGGCCAGGGTAAGGCTGATCGCCGCCAGGCTCACGAGCGCGACGGCGGGGATCTTCGTGTTCAGGGGGCGCGTGCGCCATTCGTCCAATGCGTGCGCCGCCAGACCCATGGCAAGCAGGAACGCGAGCAGGGTCCAGCCGAGCCGGTCCCAGTGCATGCCCGGGGCGAGTGCGGCGCCGACGACGACGAAGGAGAGGTGCATCACCGTGTACGGGGGGTGCAAGAGGGTCCACCAGGCGCGCCAGCCGGTGGTGCCTTGCGCATAATAGGCGGGTGCGCGTTGTCGTTGCGGGTGCCACGCGGCCGCGGTGACGGGTTTCTCGTTCATGGTCCCCCCGGGTCTTTGCGTCGTCCCCAGGCGACGAGTCCGCCGCCCAGGCTCAGGGTCTCGATGTGGATCGCTTCCAGCCCGGCCTGTTCCATGTCGCGGCGGATTGTGGCCAGGTCGTTGTGTTGCCAGAACGCTTCGATGCTCGGGCCGAGGAAGCGCCCCACGCGCCACCAGCCGCGCCCGGCCAGGGCGCCGCCGGCGGGCAGCACGAGGCGGGTGTGCAGTCGCCAGAGGGTTCGCCAGAGCGGAGCCGGGGGCACGTGGAACTCGATGAAACCGAAGTGTCCACCGGGGCGCACCTGCGCCACGAGTTCCCGCAGCGCCTGCCCCGGGTCGTCCACGTAACGCAGCAGGTAACTCATGGTTACGGCGTCGAACCGTCCCGGTTCGAACGGCGGCTGCAGGGCGTCCGCTTGCACGAGGCGTCCGGCGTAGCCGTCGCCGCGTTGCTTGGCGCTGCGGCGTGCCGATTCGAGCATGGCGCGCGTCAGGTCCAAACCCGTTACCTTCACCCCTCGCCGCTCCTGCAACCGCCGGGCGATCAGGCCGGTCCCGGTGGCCACGTCCAGCACACGGGAGTCGGCGTCGAGCCCGGGGCCGATGGCGGTCACGAGGCGGTCGCGCCAGCGCAGGTATTGGCCCCCGGAGAGCGCCTGCGCCACCGCGGCGTAACCCCGGGCGGCGCCGTGGAACAGGCGCGTGGTCTCGCCCCGCGGCAGGGTCCTGGTGTGGGTCGGCGCGGGAGCGGGGGCGGCCATGGCTGGCCGGGGCCTTTTCTCCCGGTGGGGGCGGCGCGCTGGCGCGTCGGGGGCCACGCATCGTGCAGGCGGGCCGCCTTCTTGGCAACTTCGCCCGTCCCGGGAAGGCTTCAACCCCCGTCCGTCCAACAGTCTAGCAACAAAGGTTTTCTAGTGGAGAAGAGGCTGGAGCCCTCTATGGTGGTCCTCCGGCCAGTTTCGGTTCTGGCCCTGATTCTCCTTTCTGCAGCGGTCGCCGGGTGTCTGGGCGGGGACAGTACGGACACCACGCAGCCCAGCGACCCGGGCTCGGGCGGGGGCGGCGGTGGCGGTCCCAAGAACGACCCCGTCGAGGAAGGGGAGGGAGATCTGCGGGGAATGGTCCTGGATGACGGTTATTCGCCCGTGAGTGGCGCGAGCGTCCGTTTGACCCAGGACGGCGCCACGGTGGAGCACACCTCCACGGGGCCCGACGGCCTGTACGAGTTCACAAAGATTCCCGCGGGCGGTTATCGCCTGGAGGGCACGGCCTCCTGTTGCCGCGAGAAAGTGGAGAAGGTGACCGTGAAGGCGGGCGAGGAGGTGGTGCAGGACCTGCGCCTGGAGCGGCAGTCCGGGGAGGAACGGCAGCGGCCCTTCCGCACGCAGCCGTTCGAATGGAACGGCGTGATGACCTGCGGCGTGAGCCTCATGGAGGCCAGCGAGGCCCCGTGCGACTTTGAAGAGAGCAACCACGACGTGCAGCACAACTGGAACGTGACCCAGGGGTTGCGCACGCTCTACGTGTACGTTGAGTGGGAGGCACAACCGACGGGGGAGGAGTTGTACGTGGAAGTCGCCCGGGGGGAGCAGTTCACCTACGGCGAGGTCGAGGGATCGTCGCCTTTGGTATTGCGGATCGACAACGATGATTATGAGGAACAACCCGCGGTGCAGTGGGAGAACATCGAGGATCAGATGGGTCTCTCGGTGAACGTGCTGCCCGGTGGAGATGTCGGGGTGTTCTATGAACTGCAGTTCACGGTGGTCCTGATCGAGTTCCACTGGCGCGAGGCCCCGGAGAACTTCGAGTTCCAGCTGCCGGATTGATCAGGGTTCCGACGGTGTGGACCCCTGCAGCAGTTGTTTGCCGAGCTCCTGCACCACGGCGTCGCCGACCTGGTCCGTGGTCGCGGTTCCACCCAGGTCATAGGTGAGCGGGCCGTTTTTCGCCACGGCGGCGATGGCCCGGTCGACGGTCGCCGCGGCGGCCAGCGCGCGCGGGTCGTCGTTCCGGTTGCCCAGGTGCTCGAGCATGAGGCGCACGCTGTCGATCATGGCAAGCGGGTTCGCCTTGCCCTGGCCGGCGTGCTTCGGGGCGCTGCCATGAACGGGTTCGAACATGGCGTGGTGGTCGCCGATGTTGCCGCTGGCGGCCATCCCCATGCCGCCTTGCAGGACCGCGGCGAGATCGGTCACGATGTCGCCGAGCATGTTCGGGGCGACGCAGACGTCGAAGTGTTCCGGGTTGCGCACAAGCCATTGCGTGAAGGCGTCCACGTAGGCGTGGTCCGGTTCGATCTCCGGATAGTCCGTGGCCACCTCGTCAAAGACCGAGCGGAACAACCGGCAGCCGGCGCGCACGTTGGATTTGTCGATGCAGGTCACGCGCTGTATTCCGTCCGCGGGGGCGCCGCCGCGGCGCTTTGCGGTCTCGAAGGCGAACCGGGCGACCCGCTGGGCGCCCTTTCGTGTGATCACACGGGAATCGATGGCGAGTTCGTCGCTCCCACCGCGGCTCAAGGTCCCCCGGGTGGGTGTGTAGGAGCCTTCTGTGTTCTCCCGGATCAGGACCATGTCCACCTTGGCGGGCTGCCAGACGTCGCGGTGTTCACCGTGGATCTTGTGGCGGATGCCGGGATGGAGCCGGCAGGGGCGCACGTTGGCGTACAGGTCGAGCCCGAAGCGCAGCCCGAAGACGATGCCGGCGCCGGCGATGTCGCCGCTGGGCAGCTCGGCACCGGGCCAACCCACGGCGCCGAGAAGGATCGCGTCACTCCAGTCCCGGCACGCGGGAAAGGCGTCCTCGGGCCATTCCTCACCGGTCTCCAGGTAATGTTGCCCGCCGCACGGGAACTCTTTCGTCTCGAATTCCAGGTCGTGGTGGTCGCTGACCTGGGCGAGGATCTTCTCGGCCTGGACGATGACCTCCCGTCCCACCCCGTCGCCGGGAAGCAGCACGATCCGGTAGGGCCTTGCAGGCATCAGGGGCCCCATTCATCCGTCGGGGATATGCGTTTCGCGTGGCGCACCCGGGAGTCACGCCAAGAGGCGTTGATTCTCCGGGCGGTGCGCGGGACCGATGCCGGTCTACGGCTGTGGTTGTTGTTGTCCCGGCCCCGGTTGGCCCATCTGGTCCTCCAGGATCTCGACGATCGTCATGTCCAGGAGGATCGTCTCGCCGGCCAGGGGTTGCGGGTTCGCGCGTGAGACGGTGACCGTTTCGTCGTCCACGGCGATCACGGTGGCTTCCGCTTCTTCCCCGGTCTGGGGGTTCGTCTCCTGATAGGTGAGGCCTGTTTCGGGGGAGTGCCGCAACTCGATGACCGTCTCGTTCATCCCGGTGATCTCCGTGGCGTCGTCCCATCCTTCGACCCAGGTGAACCGCTCGCCCTGCTGCTGCTGCGGGGTGACATAAAGGTGCACGGCTTCATCGTCGAGTTCGGTGACCTCCGCGGCATCGGGCCAGGCCTCCTGCAGGGTGAGTGTGTCGCCTTCATCCACGTCGGCGCGGATCACGACGATCTCGCCTTGTTCGCCTTCGGTGAACCCATCGATCACGTAGGGCAGGGGGATCCCGGGCAGGTCCACGGCGTCGCCTTCCTGGGCGTCCGACGAGATGAATCCCTGTTGTTCGGCTTGTTGGCGCGGGATCTCGATGAAGCGCTGTTCCTGTGAATCCCGTGCAACCGTCTCCGTGCGGGGGAGCTCCTCCTCCATGTCGGTGGGACCGAAAAACTCGGGGACCTCCACGGTCACCGTGTGTCCCTCACCGCTTGCGATGAGGCCGTCGACGACTTCCTCGGGCAGTTGTCCGCCGCGCATGGCGGGCAGCGGCAGGGGGTCGAACTGCTGCGGCGGTTGGTAGGCTTCGGAGTGCGGAAGCGAGGCGTTGGCGATGTCTTGTTGCGTCGTGAGGACCAGTTCGCCTTCCTGCGTCCGTGCGGAGACGTGGGTGGAGACCTGCTTGCCCTCCTCGATCGGGTTCTCCGGTTGTTCCACGTTCAATGTGTATTCCAGCTCGCGCGTCTCCCCACCGGATTCCACCGAGATGATCACTTCATGGGCCTCTTCATCGGCCCCGGCCGGGGCGGTGAACAGGACCCATCCGGCCAACGTGTTGTTGCCGGTATCATGGAGTTGTGACGGCGTGACATCGAGACCTGCGGATTCTTGTACCGAGACCGTGACGGTCTCCACGTCCCAGTCGGTGTCTTCGAGGATCAGCGGGAGCGAGGCGCTCGATTCGGGCGCCATGGTGGCGCTCCCTGCATTTTCATCTGTACCGGTCGGATCGAGGCAGCCGGCGAGCGCCAGGGCCCCTGCGACAATAATTGCAAAAACGGGGTTCCAGGATTGCATGACACGCGGTCCTAGCGTGGATTGGCCTTAAGGGTTCTGGTTGGGTGAAAAAACCGCACTTTGGCCGTTGAACCGGGAAACGGGGTCTTTTTGTAGGATGCGCTGCGGTTTATAATGGGTCGGGATCCTGGGTCCGG
>CAYVRY010000065.1:0-10845 GCA_964452895.1 uncultured Halobacteriales archaeon | reverse complement strand
CGTGGCCGCATGGTGGACCACGCATCCAGGCGACCGCCCGCGGCGTCACTTGTGCAAACGCATACAAGCGACGCGAAGGGACCCAGGGCGCATACCTAAAAACCGGTCGCGGCTGGGCCGACTGATGGCCGGCCGTTGGTTCACCAAGACACAAAACGGCTACCGCGTGCGCAGCGACACGCTCGCCCCCATGGGACTCTTCAGCCGCAAGACCGGCCCCCTGGAACTGGGGCGCCGTGTGCTCGTCGCGGGCGGCGTCCACACCCAGGGCAGCGTGCTCGCCGAGCCCTTCGTGCGCGTGCGGGGCGACGTGTACGCCGCCGGGCGCGTCGTGATCGGCGCCGGCAGCCGCATCCAGGGCAGCGTCTATTCCGGGGCCGACCTTCACCTGCTGCCCGGCGTCGTGGTCAAGGGCAAAGTCCGCTCGGAAGCCGACTTGCACATCCACACCGACGTCCGCGTGCACGGCCCGCTCATCGCCGGAGGCGACCTGATCGTGCAAGGACCCACCGCCACGGGCTCCATCACCTGCGGCGGACGCGTGGTCACCCGGTACGGACCGCCCCGGGAACGCCGCGCGGCGGCCCGCAGACACGCCGCCCCCAAGCTTCATCAATGACCCCTGATGTCAAGCGCAACGTGGCCCTCCCCTTCGAGGTGACCGACCGTGCCGCCGCCGGGCGGATCGGCCGATTGCACACCGCGCACGGCATCGTGACGACCCCCACGCTGCTTCCCGTGGTGAACCCCAACCTGAAACTGATCGCCCCGCGCGACATGAAGCGGCTCTACGGGGCCCAGGCGCTCATCACGAACAGCTACATCATCCACAAACACGACGACCTGCAGGAGGCCGCCCGCTCCAAGGGCGTCCATCACATCCTCGATTTCGACGGGCCCGTGATGACCGATTCCGGGTCCTTCCAGCAATACGTCTACGGGGACGTCCCCCTCAAAGGGGAAGAGATCGTCGTCTTCCAACGCGAGATCGGCAGCGACATCGGCACCGCCCTGGACGTCTTCTCCACACCGGAGCGCAGCTTCGAACAGGCGCGCGAAGACCTGGAAGAGACCACCCGCCGGGTCGTCGCTGCCGCCGCGCACAAAGGCGAGATGGGACTGGCGACCACCGTGCAAGGGGGCGTGCATCCGTTGCTGCGTGAACAGGCCGCCACCCAGCTCGCCCCCCACGGCGACCTGTTCCCCATCGGCGGCGTGGTCCCCCTCATGGAACGCCAACGCTACGCCGAGCTTGCGCGCGTGATCCTCGCTGCGAAACGCGGACTGCCCGCCGGCAAAGCGGTCCACCTCTTCGGGTGCGGCCACCCCGTCCTGTTCCCCCTCGCCGCGGCGCTGGGATGCGACCTGTTCGACTCCAGCGCCTACGCGAAATACGCACGCGACAACCGCTACCTCACCCCCACAGGCACCCTCCATCTGGAACACGTGGCCGAATCGATCTGCCACTGCCCCGTCTGCACGGATCATCCGCCCAAGGAACTCCTGCGCCTGGACGACCACGACCGGATCAAGGCCCTCGCCGGGCACAACCTGCACGTCACGTTCACCGAACTGCGACGGGTGCGCCAGGCGATCCGCGAAGGCACCCTGTGGGAACTCGTGGAACGCCGCGCCGCGAGCCACCCGAAACTGTTGGACGCACTCGCCGTACTGCGCGAAGAACCCCACAAGAACCAACTGGAGGAAAGCGAACCGATCTCCGGTGATCGCGCCTTGTTCTACACGGGCCCGCACACGATCCACCGGCCGCTTCTGCATCGCCTGCACAATCGTCTGCTCTCCCACTACCGCCCCCCCGACGTGGAACAAGCCGTCCTCCTGGAAGAAGGGGAACGCCCCTTCTCGCGCCACCAACGCGACCGGCTCGCCCACCACCTGGAAAAAGCCCCCACCCATTTCGTCGTGGACTCCTGGCTCGGCCCCGTCCCCATCGAACTGGACCACCTCTACCCACTGGCCCAAAGCGTCGTACCCGAAACCGTGGACCTGGGCACCCGCCGCCACCTGAACGGACTCCTGTCCGCCTTCCTCGACGAACGCTTCCACGTCCCCGTGCTGCGCGACCATGAAGAATCCGACGAAGATTGGACCTTCTACACACAGGAAGAACTGTACGCAGACCCGAGCCTCGCCGAACCGGAAGAAGGCCACGGGCCCGGGCTGCAGAACTGGGACCTGGACCGGCTGCGGATCCCCGCCACCGCGGAATACCAGTTCGGCGAAGGCGCCGCGGCCGCCTTGTTGGGCCCCGCAGCAGGTCGGGACGAACGCGTGCGTTTCGTGAAATCCCCACGCACCGGCAAGATCCGCAACATCTACACGGACGACGAACACGTCGTCTCGCTGCGCGCCGAAGACGGCCTCCTGAGCCTCACCGCCGCCGGCGCCCGACGCCTGCACGCCGCCTTCGAAGCCCCGCGCCTGCGCGTGCGCGTGGAAGCCGAAAGCGCCGGATACAACGGGCAAGGCCGCAACGTGATGGCCCCCTTCATCGAGTCCATGGACCCCGCCCTGCGCCCCGGTGACGGTTGCCTGGTGACCGACCCCGACGACACCCTCGTCGCGCACGGACGCGTCCTCCTGACCGCCCGCGAAGTCCCCACCTTCGAGCGCGGGATCGCCGTGCGCGTTCGGGAAGGCCTGCAAAAGGCACCCAAGGGAGAAGCGGCACAACGCGCGTGACCGTTTCGCGGTCTAATGCCAACCCGGGAGGCCCAAGGATCCGCTGTCGGCAGGGAACGCGCCATCCAGGGCGCGCGCTTCGAAACGTTCCACCAGACCTTTCGCCAAGCAGGAGGTCATGATCCCGGTGCACATCAGACGGTCGGACCTTGTTTCACCCAGGCTCGGTTCCTCGGCAAGGTCCGTCCAGATCGAATCGAACCCGTCCACGCCCAGGGAACGGTCATAGCGCGCCGTCACGGTCATGTCGAGCTCCCCGACGCGGGCGAAATCGGTGAAGCCTACCCTCCACAGGTTGCCAAGCTCCGGGTGCCCATGATCGAATTGGGCCGAATCCTCGCCAGTCACCGGATATGAACTCGTATTGTGCTCGGAATTCGCATAAATGGTCCCTGCACCCATGATTCCTGGGTCCACTGCCACATGGATGTGGTCGAGCATCAAGTTCGTCCAGAAATCGACCGAGGCGTGACCGCCGACGCCGCCGAAGACCCCGACCATGGAAGCACCGTCGACGTCCCACTCCCCATATCCTTCAATGATCGTACTGTCGAGGGCCACGAGACGTTTCTCGTCATCCAACAGATAAGCGACCACCTCGTGCAGGCCCTGGGTCTGCGGTGAGAGCTCCAGGGTATCGCCCGCGTACCAGTCTTCCCGGGCTTTCCCCTCGAGATCCGACTCGTCGATCTCCAGGTAGCGGTGACGCCATTTGACCTGCATGCCGGGGGGGATCTCATCGAAATCCCGGGTCGAGGAACTCACGCCTTGGCTTTCCTTGACAAGGCCCAACGTCGCAGTCTCGCCGTCATTCACATTCACCTGGGAATGGGAATGGGCCAGGTTGAACGGCCACGTCTCGTTGGAGAGCTGGGTCACATCGGGCAGGTCCTCGAGGTACGCCCGCAGTTTCCGGGTGTCGTCCAACGACTTTTCCGCTGTCGGTCTCAAGCTGTAATCTGAAAGGATCTCCTGGCTCCGGTGCGTGTGTTCCATGCTGGCGGAGACCCCGTTGAACGCGAACTTGATCGCCAAGTGCTGGTCCAGGTCGACGCGCACGATGGATTTCGCCTCCGGCGCATACCAATAAGTCAAGCGGTAATCCAGGTCCATGTCGGACTCCATGTCCATGGCGCCGAACATGTCCATGGACTCCTCGAAGGCGTCCCTCGTCTCCTTCGTGTACGTCGCCTCGATCCGGATCGCGTCCATACTGCCCAGCCCGGGCAGGTTCACAAGATCCTTGCCGGCGACACGCGCCTGGAGCTCCTCGACCATGCCGGGACCGAGATCCATGGACTGGTCGTTGCGGTAAACGCTCCACGTCGCCCCGGGCCTGAGCGGGAAATCCAGAAGCCGCAGCTGCTCGCCATGCGCCTGGCCGCTCATGCCGGATTCATAGAACGGATTGATGTCGGATTTTGTGTAATACCCGTGGTTCACCGGACATTCCACGATGCACGAGGTGACCTCCTCGGTCCCTTCCTGCACCGGGGCCCCGTCATCGACCGGCCCTTTCATGTCCATGTCGGACCCCGATTTCGGCGCCCACTGTTCCACCACGGCATAGAGGGACGTATTGCCGATCTGCGCCGTCGTGTTCAACACGGTGCGCTTGCTCTGGCCCCGGACCTCATAATCATCCGACTCGACCTCCCGGGAACCGTCCACGCCGTTCCACTGCTCCTTGATCTCCCCTTGCATGGAATTCTCGAACGTCCAGGAATACCCCGCCTCCCATACCGGGGCCTCCTCCTGCCAGTTCGGCCCGATGCCGATCGCCTCCAAGGCCGCCACCGCGAAGGGGCTGCCTACCAGTACGACTACAACGGAAGCGACCAACTTCTTGGAGGACATGGAACAACCAAAACGACCCGAACCTCCTACATAAATGTTTATGGCGGACAGCCAAACACAAAAGGGACCCTTCGCCGGCTCGACCCCCCTCCCCCGCCGGGGCGCGCCCGAGAACGAGGCGGCGCGCCCGCGCGTCTAAGCCTACGCGACGCCCCGGGCCATGATCTTTCGTCCGCTTCCCGGGCGCGCGACCACGTCCCCGTCGACCACCACCGCTTCGCCGCGCCGGTAGACCGTACGCGGGAAGAGGGCCGGCCGGTTCGCGAACGGACTCCAGCCGCAGCGCGTGTACCGGTCTTCCGGCACAAGCGGCGCGATGTCCTGCACGTGATAGACCGCCAGGTCCGCATCGCAACCCGGGGCGAGCCGGCCCTTGCGCAGACCGAACAGGGAAGCCGGGGCCGCCGCCGTGGCCCGCACCACCTCTTCGGCGGTGATCCACGCCTTGCCGCCCGAGGGCGGCTTCAACGCGAGCGCCAAGAGCACAGGGACCAGGGTCTCCACCCCAGGGAACCCGCTGGGCGCCTCGCTGACCGGGCGCTGTTTCTCCTCGCGCGTGTGCGGCGCGTGGTCCGACTCCAGGAGCGGGACCCGACCCGCAGCGAACTCCGCGAACAAGGCCGCCATCTCCGTCGCACTGCGAAGCGGCGGGTTCACCCGGCCGAAGCCACCCAGTGGGAACCCATGATGCAGCAAGAGATGATGGGGCGTGACGCCGCAACTGAGGCGCTCGGACAACGCCGCCTCCAAGAGACCCCGCGTGGAGACATGCGCGATGTGGATGCGAAACGGCAGCACGCCGTTTTGCGTGGCTGCACTCTTGGCGGCCCGGATCCATGAGAACGCCTCCTGCTCCGCCTGCGCCGGCCGCCGCGCCTCATGGCCCGGCAAGCCCGGCACGTCCCGGTTCTCCCTCCCCGCATCCTCCAGAACGGTCTGCGCCTCGGCATGGAACGCCACCACCCCCCCATATCCCGCGCCCGCCAGCGCGTCCAGAAGACGCGCCAACCGCTGTGGGTCCCCCAGCATGACCCCGCCCGTGGACGCCCCGAGATAGACCTTGATCCCCGGCGCCTCCCGGCTCAGCTCCAGCGTGTCCGCCTCGTCGCCCGTCGTCCCGCCCCAAAGCCCCCAATCCGTGAGGGATTTCTCTGCGGCGATCCGGCTTTTTTCCTCATACCGGGCCCGGGACGTGGTCGGGGGATCCGTGTTCGGCATGTCCAACAGCGTCGTGACACCGCCGGCCAGCGCCGCCCGTGTGCCGCTGGCAAAATCCTCCTTCTCGGGGGCGCCCGGGTCGCGCAGATGGACATGGATGTCGATCGCGCCGGGCAGGATCAGCCCGTCGCCGTGGTCCACCACTTCATCGCCCGCCAACTCACGTGCGACCGCGGTGATCTTCCCGGTCTCCGGGTCCACGGCCACATCCAACGGCACGAAGACGCCTTCCTGGAGGGCGCGGCCGCGCACCACCAATGGATGACGGGTCACACGCGTTCGAAAAGAGCAGTCGGGATAACCGTGTCGATGGGTTCACATGACGCCCCAGAGGGCGATCTCGCCGCGGCGTACCAGGTCGTCCAGGGAGGTCAAGAGGGTACGCACCCAGACCGCGACGGCGATCCGGTGACCGATCAGGAACCCGAACAACCCGGCATACGCGACGAAAAGCGGCGCCTGGTTCCAAGCCGGCGGGCCATCCAGGACCGTCACCACGAGGACCACCAGGGAGACGAAAAGCACCAACGCCCAGGCCCCCGCGAGCATGCCCACACTGCGCGCGGCCGGCAAGCCGCGCACGCGCCGGTGCACCTCCTGCACCCGGTTGCACGCCACGCTGTAGCGCATCCATTTGTTCCAGGAGCGCACCATGCTGGCGCGGTAACGCCGCACGGCCACCAGGCGGCCCCAGAGGAAACCGAGGCCGAGGCCCAGCAATGCCGCGATGATCGCCATCCCGGCCGCCATGCCGAAAAGCATGCCGCGCTCCGGAAGGTCCGCCACGAGTCCCGCCAACAGGACGACCGCCGCCAACAGCGCCACGAGACGGATCAGACTGCGTACGCCTGAGCGTTCCTCGTCCCTCAGGATCCCGATGAAGTTTTCAGCGACGCCTTGCAAAAGAGGCCCTTCCGAAGACCGGACCCGCTCACGGCTCAGATAAGGATACCGATTGGTCGCGTCCTGTGGGGCGTCTTCGAAGCCAGGTGACCGCCACGAGCAACAAAGTGACCGCCACCAGGGGCGCCGGGCCCGGGATCGGGACGACCTCCGGGTTCCGTTCGTCGGGCAGGTCCGGGACCTCGTCGCCCAGCAGGGCCCCGTCGATGACCACCGTGTAGGACTCGTCGCTGACCAGGGGTGCGCTCATCGCCCCCAATCCCGCGAAGCGCTTTTCCAGGAAATAGGTGGAATGTTCCTCCACATGGACCTGGAACCGGTTCTCTCCCTCCTGGAACCCATCGAACGAAGGCTGTGCGAACCATTCCTGGCGCTCCTCATCGGAACGCTCCTCGTCGTGTGCCAGATGGACCGGGACCGTGGTGTTGTCGGCGCGGGTCACTTCCAACCAGGCGCGATATACGTCCATTTCCGGAGGGAGATGCACGGTGACCGCGTCCCGGGTGCTCGTGAGCCGACCCACGCCGTCTTCGCCCATGCCGCTCATGGTCACACCGATCACGTCCCCGACGACGAACTCCTGTTCGCTCTCGATGGAATGCACGCCGCCCATAAGGGTCCCTTGGGACGTGTCCTTGACGGTCGCCTCCACGCGGTAGGTGCCCGCCTCTTGCGGCGTGAAGCCCCAGGACCAGACCCCGGAAGGGTCATCGACGGCCAACCAAAGATCCTCCGTGGTCGCCTGTTCGCTCCCGTCGGGACCGATGAGCACGAAGTCGATGCTGCCTGTGTCCACGGCGACGTTGTCCGTGGCGATCAATGTGATGTTCACCTCGCCGCCCAGCTCCTGCGCGCTGGGCGTGACATGGATCTCCAGGTCCGGCGCCACGCCGTCATAGACCGGCGGGTTCAAGATCAGGATGAAGAAGGCCAGCCAGGAGAAGAAGAACAACGCCCCGGTACCGAACCAATCCTTCTTGCCGAAGTGCGCGATGTCCACCTTGAGAAGCGGAAGGATCCAGCGCAGCAGATACCCCATCCCCGCAGCGATCAGGAGGCCGAGGTACCAGCCGGTTTTCGGGGAGTCGATGGCCCACCAGGCCGCGAAAGCGACCGCGGCGGCGACCACACTCCAGGCGAGAAGCACCAGGGCTGAACGGAAGGAAATCGTCTCCTTGCGGATGAACTCGTGTTCGTCGAACTCCGGGAAATCGAATCCCCGAGGTCCTTCTTCTGGGTCTCTTCGGCGTCGGGCCACGGAGTCCACCTAAAGGGCACAAGGCCCCCGTCGGGCCGGCGCACGGGGGACCCCTTTTTGAATGAACCGGAGACGGGGTGTAGGATTCACCGGTCTTCGCGGCGACGCAGGCGGGCAACCAGCAGGGCGGTAAGCAGCGCGATGCCCAAAAGGGGCGCCACCGGGGCGGGGGATTCCAGGACCTCAGGCTCCTCCCCGTCGAACTGGAACCGGACGTCTTCCAGGCCGTACGCCTTCCTGAACGTGCCCGACTCCTCACTGGCGGCGAACAACATGAGCCGATGACCCGTATCCTTCAGCTCCTTCTCGGAGTCCGGCAGAAGTTCTTCGTCGATCTGGATGCTCATCTTGATCGTGCAAACGTCGTTTTCGGGTTGCGCGGGCAGCAGAACGAACGTGCAGGTGCTCTGGCTGAGCTGCGCGTCCATGAACACCGGGGTGCGAGAGACGATGACCAGGATCTCCATCTCTTCGGTGGGATCAGTAATCCCCGTGCCTTCCTGCTCCATATCCCAGGAATACGTGATCTCCACGTCCGCCTCCGTGGGGAAGTCCCCGATGTTGGAAAGCTTGAACGGACTCTGGATGTCGGTCTCCACCCCGATGCGCGGCCAGATGTATCCGCAAGGCGGCGCACAATCCTTGGATTCCTGCGGCAGGGTGAGGTCGTGGGTGGACTGCGTGCCGGGAGCCGGGGCAACCGCGAACGAGGCGACGGAGACGGCAAACAGTGCCGCGATCACCAACACCGGGACGAAACGGAGTCTAGACATGGTATCGAGCCCAATTGAGCGAGACCCCGGTTCGATATTTAGGGTTTGCCGAGCCAGCATGGTCGTCTCTGGATTCGACCCGCCAGCTGATATAAACACCGCTGGAGGACCAAGGGGGGACCCCTGGCGCGAGGGTCCGATGCGGGTCAAAACGTCTCCACCCCCGCAGGTTTTTCCTTTTTTGGCCACTTCTCGATATATAGACGACCATACATGTCCACATCTATATTTTTTGGCCACTCATCGATACATCTGGCTTTCAGTCCGTTCCCGAAAGGATCAGTTCGGTGCCGGGCCGGTCCGCGGTCCAGTCCAGCTCATAATGGTGGCCCACGCGCAGCTCGGGGCAATAATGCAGCGCATTGAGCGTATCCAGCGTATAGGTGGCGAATCCGCGACATTCCAGACTCCCGTCGAGATTGCGGACCTCCACGAGCGCGGCGGCCACGGGGGTGTCGTCGCCCGGCTCCACGTGGAAAACATAGGTCGAATACCCTTCACCGGGTTGCAGTCGCAGGAACTGAGTGGCCTGCTCGCCCGTGGAATCCGCCCGCCACGTGCGCAACTCGTCCGCGAAGGCGAGACCCGCCGAGGCCGGGGGGCTCATGGCAAGAAGGAGCAAGGCGCCCGCCACGAAAGCCGCTTGGGAGACCGGTCCCGTCCTGGCGACCATCGTGGCGAGGATGGCACGCTCCGGCTTGAAATCATCGATTTGATCCCCCCCGAAGAACCGCGTCTGAGGCCGGACACCCGGAGACAAGCCGATTGCACTCAGTCGTCGCCGGAGAGATAGAGCATGGTGCCGGCGACATCCGTGATCCATTCGACCTGGTACTGGTGGCCCAGTCGCAGGTCGTGACACCGTTGAACCATGTTCAGCGTGTCGAAGGTATGCGTCAAGACCCCCCGGCAGACCAGATCGTCGTTCAGGGTCTTCACTTCGATGGTGACCGTCGCCAATGGGAACCCCTCAGGGGGCTCGACGTGGAACACATAGGTGGGGTAGAATTCGTGCGCGTCCAGCTTCAGGTATCCCGGTTGCTGCACGCCCCGAGAGGTGGCCTCCCAGGAGCGCAGATCCTCCGCAAAGGTCAGCGCATGGGC
Source organism: uncultured Halobacteriales archaeon (assembly GCA_964452895.1). GTDB lineage: Archaea > Thermoplasmatota > E2 > JACPAO01 > JAHWKR01 > CAYVRY01. Next base: position 1,029 of record CAYVRY010000065.1, on the reverse strand, counting down.
TGAAGGCGCCAGAACGAGCAGCCCGAGAATGGACAGGGCGCAAGCCAATGCCGCAGAGCGCCGGCCCAGTCGCATACCCATGAGTTGCCGAATATACCCTATCCACTTAAGACTAACTGCAAAAATTCAGCAAACCGATTCAGTTTTGGCCAGTATTCAGTATATATCTGCATTTTTGGCCAGTCGTAGATATATCGGGCACTTCATCAGGGCCCCTCAATGCGAGAACTCCAGGAAATATGGGTCACTTTTGGCCACTCTGAGAGATATCAACGGTCAGGTCTTTTTTGGCAAGTCCTCGGTAGAATTTGGGACCGGTGTCGGCGACCATTAACAGTGCCTCATCATCGGGACCTAAGCGGTCATCCTCGAAGCCCTGACCCGATCGCCGGCTTCCACAACGCCCGAGCCATCCCCGAAAGGGGCAGCAGGGCCCAAAGCGCCAAGGAAACATCCCGGTCGGATGTATGCGTTCCGGGTTGTCCACACCTCATCGATCGACGTCACGTCTGGTTCTCGGCTAGGGACCCTAAAGGAACGCGTTATCGCCCTCGGTCGTCACAAACGATCATCCACCCCCAAGGGGGAGTCCCGCCGCTTCTTGCAAGGGCCTGTTGCCGAAGCGTGGTACCCGCCCTCATCGAAAAACTCGGGCGGACGTTTTGGCCTCGGCGTGTCACCCCCCGTTTGCACCACGGATCATCGTCCCCAGAAGGGGCCTCGCGCGGTCTTCGAGGGGGGCGAACAGGCATCACCCGGAAAAGGGCATGAACCTTTGGGTGCCGGTGGCCGGCGCAAGAAGACTCACAAAGCCCGAGGCCCTCGGCGGCCCCGACCCAATGCCCGAGAACCCTCCCGCCACCCCCGCCAAGGAGGCCAAACGACGACAACTGGACCCGCTCGCCTACAAGGTCACCCAGGAAGGCGCCACCGAACCCGCGGGCACCGGGAAATGGCTCCACAACAAAGAGACCGGCGCCTACCACTGCATCGTGTGCGACGCGCCCCTCTACCGGTCCGACGACAAAT
>CAYVRY010000064.1:0-11016 GCA_964452895.1 uncultured Halobacteriales archaeon | reverse complement strand
CCGGCGACGAAGGCAACCTCTGGATCGCCTACTACGCCACGAAGGACACCACGGACCATCCCAACGAGGCCGAGGAAGACACCGAGTGGTATCTCTACGCCACGCACATCACGGACGCGCACACGGATGATCCGAACATGACGAGCCACCTGCTCGACCCGCACCCCGTGCAACTGGGCCGGATCTGCACCGCGGGGGTCGCCTGCGACTCGAACCGGAACCTGCTGGAATTCATCGACACGGCGCTCGATCCCGACACGGGCCGGCTCTGGCTCGTCTACACGGACGGCTGCGACGACGACTGCACGGAGGAAGAAGACAGCCAATCCCGGATCAGTGCGGTCGCGCGCCTCGACGAAGGCCCGAGCCTGTTCGACGAGATCGGTCGACTCGGACCGTTCGGCGACGGCGAGTAGGGCGCCCTACGCGCCCCAGTACGCATAGAACCCCTCATCAGCCCGCGGCTGCAAGGGGCCGTATTTCTCGCGGAAATGAGTCCCCCAATCCGGACGGCTGCCGTCGGCGTCCGTAAACCCATATTCCTTGGCCAGGCCCCACGACGCGAAGACCCGGCCGTTTTTGCGCACGACGTGCGGGTCCGCCGCCAACGCCGCCACGGCGCGCCCGAGAAAAGCCGGCGACTCGGACGCGATGAAGTCCGGATCCTTCTTTGCCCCGTCGCGCCAGTTCCCCGAGTCCACGCCGAAATGATCGAGCATCGCCTCGGAGCGGAGAAACCCCGGCGTGAGCGCAAGCGAGACCACCCCCTCGTCCTTCAGCTCCTGGGCAAAAGCGAACGCCAGACGGATCACAGCGGTCTTCACCAGATCATAGCTCAGGTTCCCCCGATAGGCAAACGAATCCCCGTCCGTGACCTGCACCATGAGGGCCCCCGGTCTGCCAAAAAGTAGCGGCGCCACATGCCGCGCCGTGACCACGTGCGACCAGAATGAATTCTCCAACATCCGCCGCCCCGTCTCCAACGACAACTCCCAAAACGGTTTGCCCCACTGTGTGAGCTCGTCCCCGCCCCAGACACTGTCCACAAAAAGATCCGCACCCCCTTGCTCCTTCCTGACCCGCTCTACCAGCAAGATCACGTCTTCTTCCATTGTGTGGTCCACGCGCACGGCGATCCCGCGTCCCCCGGCAGCGCTCACCATCTCGGCCGTCTGTTCGATGGTCTCACTGCGGCCCTTCGTGGCCACGTTGCCCTTCACACTGCGGCCCGTGCAATACACCGTCGCGCCCGCCTCCCCCAAAGCACACGCGATCCCCCGGCCCCCGCCACGGGTCGCCCCCGCGACGATGGCCACCCGGTCCTGCAAGGGACGCTTCCTTGACTCGCGGCTTGGCATCGTCCAAACGAGACGAAGAGGGCGGAAAAATCATTGGGTTCGACATTGATGAAGCCCTTGCGCGGGAAGTCACAAGGGGATGTTCCCGTGCTTCCTCCTCGGCCGCTCCTCCTTCTTGGTCGCCAGCGTCCTCAGGCCCTCGATCAGGACCGGCCGGGTCTCGGCGGGTTCGATCACGTCGTCGATGTAGCCTTTCTCCGCCGTGATGTACGGGTTGGCGAACTTCTCCCGGTACCGCGCGACGAGCTCCGCCTTCGCCTTGTCCGCGTCCTTGGCTTTCTTGAGTTCGTTGCGGAAGACGATGTTCACCGCGCCTTCCGGCCCCATCACCGCGATCTCCGCCGTGGGCCACGCGTAGTTCAGGTCGGAGCGCACGTGCTTGCTGCACATCACGTCGTACGCCCCCCCGTACGCCTTGCGGGTGATCACGGTGAGCTTCGGCACCGTGGCCTCACAATAGGCATAAAGGAGCTTCGCGCCCTGCCGGATGATCCCCCGGTGCTCCTGGTCCACGCCGGGCAGGAAGCCGGGCACGTCCACGAAGGTCACCAGCGGGATGTTGAAGGAATCGCAAAAGCGCACAAAGCGGCCCGCCTTCGTGGAGGCCGCGATGTCCAGGACGCCGGCGAGGATCTTCGGTTGGTTGCCCACCACGCCCACCACCTGGCCGTCCAGGCGCGCGAAGCCGGTGAGGATGTTCATCGCGTACTCCGCCTGGACCTCCATGAACGCCCCGCCGTCCACCACGGGCCGGATCACATCCCGCATGTCGTACGGCATCTCCGGGTCGCGCGGCACGATCCCGTCGAGTTCCGGGGACACCCTCGCCGGGTCGTCCGTGGGTTCCAGGGCCGGCGGCGGGTCCACGTTGTTCGACGGCAAGAACGACAACAGGCTGCGCACCTGCCGCAGGCACTCGTCCTCGTTGGGACTGTTGAAATGGGCCACTCCGCTGGTCTGGTTGTGCGCCGTGGCCCCGCCCAACTCGTCGAACGTGACGTCTTCCCCCGTGACCGTCTTGATCACCTCCGGGCCCGTGATGAACATGTGGCTCGTCCCCTCCACCATGAACACGAAATCCGTGATCGCCGGAGAGTAGACCGCGCCGCCGGCGCACGGGCCGAGCACCACACTGATCTGCGGCACCACGCCGGAGAGGATCGTGTTGCGCCAGAAGATCTCCGCGTAGCCCCCCAAGGCGTCCACGCCCTCCTGGATCCTCGCGCCCCCGGAATCGTTGAGCCCGATCACCGGTGCGCCGTTTTTCAGGGCCAGGTCCATGATCTTGCACACCTTCTGCGCATGCACCAACCCCAGGCTGCCGCCGAAGACCGTGAAATCCTGCGCGAAGACGTAGACCAGGCGACCCTCGACGCGACCATACCCCGTGACCACGCCGTCCCCAGGCACCCGACGTTCCTCCATCCCGAAATCATGACAATCGTGGACGCGCAGGGCGTCCAGTTCCCGGAACGACCCGTCATCCAAGAGCAGGTCGATCCGTTCGCGGGCGGTGAGCTTGCCCGACGTGTGCTGCCGCTCGACCCGCTGTGGGCCGCCCCCCTGCCGGGAATCCTCCTTGCGCCGCCGCAAGGTCGCGATGGGGTCCTCTTCATCTTGGGCCATGGATGCCGGCCGGCACCCGCTTCCCGGGGAAAAGCGTTGGGTCCCTGTTTTGCGCAGGGGCGCAGAGCGCGGCGTACGGGCCAGGCAAAGGCTAAAGGCGGTCAGCCATGTGACCCGGTGCGTGGCCCAGGCGACCAAGGAGACCGTGCCCACCGAGGTGCCTACGACCCGCAATGACCCCCGCCGAAACGAAACGACCCCTCAGGACAAGGAGGCCCTCAAGCAGATCGCCTTGTTGGGGGGGATCCAGGCCTCCGTAGAGCTGTCATCGACGGATTTCGCCCGCCTGATCGATTCCTCGCAACAGACCGCCTCCCGTCGCATCGTCCACCTCGCCGAAGCCGGCCTGCTTGAACGGGAAATGGGGATGAAGAAGCAACTCCTGAAGATCAGCAACGAAGGACTGGAGGTGCTCAAGGAAGAGGCCGCCTCGTACCGACGGATCTTCGAGTTGTTCCAGACGATCAACATCCGCGGCGCCGTGATGAGCGGCGTCGGCGAAGGCAAGTACTACATGAGCCAAGAAGGCTACAAGCGCCAGTTCCGGGAAAAACTCGGCTTCGACGTCTACCCGGGCACGTTGAACCTGGAACTCGACGGGGCCGAGACGAACAAACTGCGGATCCTGCGCGCCCATCCCGGCTACCTGATCGAAAGCTTCCAGACCCAGGAGCGCACCTTCGGGGAGGTCTACGCGTGGAAGGCGAGCCTGGACGGCGAACCCTGCGGCGCGATCCTCCCGAAAAGGACCCACTACAAACGCGTCATCGAAGTGATCGCCCCCACTCATCTGCGCTCCAAGTTCGACCTGGAAGACGGCGATCCGCTGGAGATCCGGGTGGAGGTCGACGGGTGAAAAGCCCGCCGAAAGGCCCGCCCGAAGACGACGCGCAAAGCCGGTACGACCCGCCCCCAGCAGACGGCGGGCGCGGTGCCGGCTGGCGGCAAGACCGCAGCGACGCACCAGACGACGGCGGCCCATGGGGGCCCATCGGGGTCCTGCGCATTGGCCATCGGCCCGGGCGCGACAAACGGATCACCACGCACGTCTGCCTCAGTGCACGCGCCTTCGGCGCCGACATCGTCTACCTCCACGAAGAGGACCCCCGCGTGGTGGACGCCGTGCAGGACGTCGTGGTCCGCTTCGGCGGGCCCTTCGAAGTGCGCTCGGTGCCGTCCTGGCGGTCCGTTCTCACCGCCTGGTCGAGACACGACGCCCAGCTCGTGCACCTGACCATGTACGGCCTGCCCCTGGACGAAGCGATGCCCCGCCTCGACCCCCGGCGTGCCACATTGTTCATCATCGGGGCGGAGAAGGTCCCCGCCCAACTCTATCAGGAGGCCGACGTGAACGTCGCCGTCGGCAACCAACCGCACAGCGAGCTCGCCGCCATCGCGGTGGTATTAGACCGTTTCCTCGGGGGAGATTGGGCCCACAAGCCGTTCGCCGGGAAGGTCCAGGTCTCCCCAAGGGAACGAGGCAAAGCGGTATCACCTGGGGACGTCTCATCGGTAATGGGCGACCATTGACACCGGAGAAAAAGCAACGGACCTTTTCCCTTCGAGGGATAAGTTCCCTGGCCCCTTGGGGGGCGACGGTCTGTTCTCCACGTCAATGGCTCTCCCGGAGCCGATATTCATGACACAAAGCCGGCAAAAGACGAAAAGCTCGGATCACCCCACGAACGCACAAAGGACCGAAGGAGAAGAAGCGCGCCCCGTCGCCGGTGGCAAGGACTGGGTGCCGCGCCTGCAAGACCCCGTGATCCAGAACTACATCAAGGAATACGCCGGGGACATGGGCCTGGAGCTCGCCGAGATGATCCTTGACCACCAGCCCATCCTCGGGGTCGACCTCGTGGAGTTGCACCCCGAAAAGGCGAGCCTGGTGCGCCGCTCCCTCTACAAGTTGGAGGAAGCCCACGTCGCCGTGTACGAGAAAGACACCGACCGCACGGGCTGGGAGACCTTCACTTGGTACCTGACCCTGAACCAGGTGAAATACCGGATCAACAAGATGCGCCAGGAGGCGCTCGCCCACCTGCAAAAACGCCTCGATTTCGAATCCCAGACCGAGTTCTACGCGTGCAGCGAAAGCCATCCCCGTGTCGCGTTCGAGAGCGCCATGGAGATCAACTTCCTGTGCCCGATCTGTGAAGCCCCGATGGAGAACGTGGACAACTCGGACCAGATCGAACGGCTCGTGCGGGAGATCCACCAACTGAAAAAACTCGTCTTCTAGCCGTCAAGGATTCGGATTCGGGACCTGGGGCCGCTCCAGCGAGGGCGGGCCCTCCAAGGGCCCCAGTTGCTCCCACGACACCTTCAGGGAGGGGTTGTGGGTCGCCGGTCGGTTCTGCTCGTCGCGGTACTTGCCCGGCTGCTCCTTCAGTTTGCACGCGATGTACCCCATCATCGCCGCCGAGAGTCGGAACGCCCCCCAGAAGTTCAGTTGCGCCCGCAGCATGTCCGTGAACCGGTACTCCCCCCACAAACGACCGTGCTTGAGTGTCAGTTGCTTGCGGCCATAGCCGTTCCAATAGGCCTGCTTCAAGAATCCCTTCACGGAATCCCGGGCCCGCGCATAGACCACGGCGCGTGACTCGTAGGTCAACCGGTTCCCCGCGTCGATGGCCCGGTAGTTCAGGTCGATGTCCTCCGCGGTGTGAAGACGCTCGTCGAAACCCCCCACGTCCAAGAACGCCTGCCGGTCGTAGGCCAGGTTGCACGACGGCCAGGTGGTGTCCTGGTTCTTGTGCGGCAGCTCCACACGATGCAGGTTCGTGAACGCCCAATACCCCATGTAGATCGAGCGCCCCGCCACCACGCCCGCCCCGCGGTCGAAGGCCGCCAGGAGCGCCTCCAACCAGAACGGGTTCGCGATGCAATCCCCGTCGATGAACGCCACCCTCGGCGCGCGCGCCAATCGGACCCCGATGTTGCGCCCCGTCCCCCGGCTGCCGGGGAACCGGACCGGGCGCACGTGCGGGAAACGCGCCGCGTAGGCCTGCAGGAGATGCCACGTGCCGTCCGTGGACCCCGCGTCCACGACGACCACCTCGTGCGAAGGCCGTTGCAAGACCAGGGAATCCAAAAGATCCCGGATCCCCTTGCGCTCGTTGAGCACCGTGGTCACGACACTGATCTCCAGGGGTCCCTGGTCCGGGGCCTCCTGCTCGTCTATCGGTCGCTTCGAAAGAGGGGAGGGAGCGCGTGCGGCCACGAGCTTCGCCACGTGACTTCCCCTAATAAACCACGGGGGGCGGAGCCGGATCGGGAGCGCGCAGGCCCCCGTCCATCACGCGTGTGCAAGGCCTCCCTGGTTTTTTAAACAAGAATCCAGTGGCCGGGCCGAGCGAGGAAGACTTTTGCGCGTTCTCATGCTGCTTTCGAAACCCCTCAACGAGGACCCCCGCGTCGTGCGCGAGGCGAACAGCCTGCAGGAAGCCGGCCACGACGTGGTCGTGCTGCAATGGGCCCGCTTCGACCCGGAAGCCGCACGAGAAGACGAGATCGCCGGGATCCCCGTGGTCCGTTTCCCCCTGCCCGCCATGGCGCGGGCGCTTCCCACCACGCTCCTTCGCACGCCGGCCTGGTGGCGCAGCGCCACGAAGCAGGCCCTGCGGCTGCATGAACAACAGCCGTTCGACGTGGTGCACGCGCACGACCTGGACACCCTCCCCGTGGGGGTCCGGCTCAAACGCCGCCACGGTGTGCGCTTGGTCTATGACGCGCACGAGATCTTCGCGCACATGATCCAAGGCGACCACCGCTGGCCGGTCCCCCAGGCCGCCGACCGCCTGGAACACCGCCTCCTGCAGCACGTGGACCACCTTGTGACCGCCGGGGACGGCTTCGCCGAGCATTACGCAGCACTCTACAAGGGCCCGATCACGGTGACCCGCAATGCGCTTTGGGGGCCTCCCGGACTGTGGGAACCGCCGACCCACTCCCAGTTCACCGTCGTCTACATCGGCACGCTCTCCAGGGACCGCATGTTCCCGCAGATCGTCCCCGCGCTCGCGGACATCCACGACGTGCAGTTCCTGCTCGGCGGTAAAAAAGAAGGCGTCTACCACAAGGTCGAGGAAGCCGCCCGACACGCCGCCGGCGTCACCTTCCTTGGACCCGTCCCGCACCAGGAAGTGATCGAGCACACCCGCCACTCCCACGCCGTGGTCGTACCCATGGACCCGGCGAACCCGCAATACCGGACCCAACTCGCGAACAAGGTCTACGACGCGATGTCCGCCGGGCGCCCCCTGATCGGCGTCAAAGGGACCGCGACCGGGGAGTTCGCCCGCGAACACGGCTTCGGCATCACCGTGGATTACGATGCCCAGGCCATGCGCGCCGCCGTCACCGCACTCGCCGAGGACCCGGATCGGGCCACGAAGCTCGGCAAGACCGGTCACATGCTCGCGCAGACCGAGTACCACTGGGGGCCGCAGGGGCAGCGACTGGTCGCCGCGTACGAACAACTGTAATCAAAAGGAACGTGTGCAAAGCAGGCGATCAACTTCCCCCGGTCGAGACGGCCAAAAAAAGAATGCCTACAATCCTGCCATCCGCCTCCGAAAACCACGAAAAAGCCATATGAGTGCATCAACCTTCCCTACCCAGAGGAAAAACCGACGACGAGACGGACCACGGTACCCGGCGGCCAATGGCCGCGAACGACCAGGGGAAAATATAAAAGTACATCTGCGAACCAATGGAGGCTGTTCCATCGGTCCTCCACCCACAGCCGCAGGGGGCCCTGTGCCCGTCGATGCTGATCCAAGGATGATTCCATGCGCACCACCACCAAGCTCAAGAAAATGCTCCAATCCGACCGCCTCGAGTTCCTCATGGAAGCCCACAACGGCCTGTCCTCCCGGATCGTGGAAGAAGCCGGGTTCGAAGGGATCTGGGCCAGCGGGCTCTCCATCAGCGCTTCACTGGGCGTGCGCGACAACAACGAAGCGAGCTGGACGCAGGTCCTGGAGACCACCGAGTTCATGGCGGACGCCTGCGAACTGCCGATCCTCCTGGACGGCGACACGGGATACGGCAACTTCAACAACATGCGCCGGCTGGTGCGCAAACTGGAACAGCGCGGCGTGGCCGGCGTGTGCATCGAAGACAAACTGTTCCCCAAGACGAACAGCTTCATCGGCAGCGAGAAGCAGCCCCTGGCGGACGTTGACGAGTTCGCCGGCAAGATCCGCGCCGGCAAGGACGCGCAGACCGACCCGGATTTCTGCATCATCGCCCGCGTGGAGGCCTTCATCGCGGGATGGGGCCTGGAAGAGGCCCTGCGGCGCGCCGAGGCGTACCGGGAAGCCGGCGCCGACGCGATCCTGATGCACAGCAAGAAGAACACCCCCGACCAGATCCTCGCGTTCATGGAAGCCTGGGGGGACCGCCTCCCCGTGGTGATCGTGCCCACGAAATACTACAGCACCCCCACCGAGGTGTTCCGGAACGCCGGCGTGAGCACCGTGATCTGGGCGAACCACAACGTGCGCGCCGCCGCCGCGTCCATGCAGTGGGTCACCAAGAAGATCCACGAGGAAGAGAGCCTCGTCGGGGTGGAAGAGCACATCGTGCCCGTCAAGGAGATCTTCCGGCTGCAAAACAGCGAAGAGCTCCAGCAGGCCGAATCCGAATATCTCCCGCAGCGCTCCCAATACACCCGCGCCGTGATCCTCGCCGCCAGCCAAGGCCGGGAACTGGAGTCCCTGACCAAGGGGATCCCCAAGGTCATGGTGCAGGTGCAAGGGCGCCCCTTGCTGCACCGGCTCGTGACCAAGTTCCGGCAGACCGGCGTCAAGGACGTCGTCGTCGTACGCGGCTACGCCAAAGACAAGGTGTCCGCGCCCGACGTGAAGTTCCTGGACAACGAAGACTACGAGAACACCGGCGAACTCGTGTCGTTGGACAAGGCCCGCGACGAGCTGGAAGGCGACGTGGTCGTCTCGTTCGGCGACATCCTGTTCCGGCGCCACGTGCTTCACAACCTGATCGCGGAGGAAGGCGACATCGCGATCATCGTCGACGGTGCCTGGGAGAAACGGCAAAACGACGAACGATGGCGGGACCTGGTCAGTGCGACCCGCCCCTACAGCATCGAATACAGCGAGGACGCGGTCCACCTCAAGCAAATGGGGCCCGACCTGCCGAGAGAAGAGGTGGACGGGGAATGGATCGGCCTCATGCGCACCACCCCCGCCGGCAGCGAGGCGGTCCGGGCCGCACTGGATCGCCTTAAGAAGCGGGACGACTTCCGCAAACTCCGTTTCAAGGACCTGTTCCAGGAACTCACCGGGCACGGCCACAACGTGCGCGTGCACTACATCGCCGGGCACTGGCTCGACGTGGACAACCTGGAGGACCTGCAGCGCGCCCAACGCTTCTGAGAGGCCACCCCATGATCCGTGCACAAGCCTTCATCGACGAACTGAACCGACTCGGTTACGACCACTGGTGCGGAGTCCCGTGCAGTTTCTTCAAGTCGTTCATCAACTATGTGATCGACGACCCGGGACTGGAATACGTGGGCGCCACGAACGAAGGGGAAGCCGTGGCCACGAGCCTCGGGGCGCACCTGGCCGGGCGACGCACCGTGACCATGTGCCAGAACTCCGGGTTCGGGAACATGGTGAACCCGCTCACCTCGCTCAACTACCCCTTCAAGGTGCCCACGCTTTTGATCACCACCTGGCGCGGGGAACCCGGCGTGAAGGACGAACCGCAGCATGAACAGATGGGACAGATCACGCACCGGCTCCTGGACACCCTGGAGATCCCCTGGCGCGCCTTCCCGCAGGAAGAGAACGAACTGCGGGCCGTGGTGGAAGAGGCCCACGAGACCATGGAGCGCACCCGCCGGCCGTTCGCCCTCGTGATGTCCAAAGGCACCGTGGAACCCTACAAACTCCAAAGCAGTGAGCGGGCACGGCCCGTTGATGGGGAAGAGAAGACCCTCTCCCGCCTGGACGGCGAAAAACGGATGAAGCGCACCGAGGCGCTCAAGGCCGTTCTCGCCGGGCTGGACGGGGACGAAGTGATCATCGCCACCACGGGCAAGACCGGACGCGAACTCTACGAGATCGAAGACCGGGACAACCAGCTCTACGTGGTCGGCGGCATGGGCACCGCGAGCGCGATCGGTTTCGGGATCGCCCAGGCGAACCCGGCCCAACGCGTGGTCGTGATCGACGGCGACGGCGCCGCGCTGATGCACATGGGCAACATGGCCACCATCGGCGCCTACGCCCCGGCGAACCTGCTGCACGTTTTGTTGGACAACGAAGCCCACGACTCCACCGGCGGACAGGCCACCGTGTCCCCCATCGTCTCCTTCACGCGTGTGGCCGCGGCCACGAACTACCGGCACGCGATCCGCGCCGACTCCGGCGACGACGTGACCCGCGCCGTGCAGGAGACCCGAAACGGGCCCACCCTGTTGCACGTGAAGACCCAACCCGGTTCCCCCAAGGAACTGGGCCGCCCGAAGATCAAACCCCACGAGGTGGGCGACCGCCTGAAGGCGTTCATGGCAAAAACCGCACAAACCAAGGCCCCCCAAGCCTCCCCGGGTACACCATGAAGGCCGTGATCGTCGCCGCCGGGCGCGGCACCCGACTGGAGGAGGCCACCGGAGGCAGACCGAAGTGCCTCACCCCTGTGGGCGGGCGACCCCTCATCGATTCCGCGCTGGACGCCCTGGAATCCCACGGCGTGCACGAGACCCTCATCGTTCTTGGCCATCGGGAAAAGGAGATCCGCGAGCACGTGGGCCGGCGCGCGCGCTACCTGGTCAACCCCTGGTACGCCACGACGAACAACATGGCCAGTCTCTGGCTCGCCGTACCGCATGTGGGCGACGAACCGTTCCTCTACCTGCACGCCGACGTCGTCTTCCACCCCCGCGTGCTGGAGCCGCTCATCAAGGACCAAGACGGTGTGGCGCTGCTCGTGGACCCGGAATCAATCGACGAGGAAGCGATGAAGGTGCGCCTGGAAGGCGGCCGCTTCGTCGAAAGCA
>CAYVRY010000063.1:0-11055 GCA_964452895.1 uncultured Halobacteriales archaeon | reverse complement strand
GACGGTGGCTTCGGCGCGCCATGAACCATCTTCCGCTGTGATGTGCCACGCATGGGGCAAGGTAAGGGGCGCTCCGTTCAGTAGCAGCGTACCGTTGTTGAGTCGGAAGTCTCCGATCGTCGTGTTGTCATCGCGGATCCCCGGGTCGACCGTCGTTGGGATGGCGTCGTGGTAAGGCTGAGCGCCCCAGCCTGGACTCCAATCCGCAGGAATGGTCGGGAAGACGGCCAACCAGGGACTGTCGGAGGCGTTGTTGTTCGTTCGCAGTTCGAGCAACAAGGTCTCATCGTCTTTGTGCGCCACGCCGCAATGGTCCCCTGCACTCGCGGTTTTCCGAGGTCCGTCGGGTTCGTTGTCGAAGATCTCGTAGACGACCACGTAGGCGCCCAGTTGTTCGCCGGAGGCATCGATCTCCTCTCCTGTGGGCCACGGTCCCGGCTGCGGGTCTTCATCGCCGGTGGATCCAAGGTCCTGATCGTCGCCGGCATCGTCGTCCTCATCCATGGGGCCGGTGAGGCAGCCGGCAACGGAGACGAGGATCATGGAGGACAGCAGACCGATGACCAGGAGGCGGCGACGGTCGTTCATGGGGATCATGTGTGCAGTGGGTGGATATAAAGGTTAACGGGGTCTGTGGATCATGCAATCAAGGTTTTTCGGGGGTCCCACCTATCCTTCCACGCCCTTGGGCCACAACACGAGGATCAACGTGTCCCCGTTCGTGGTGGGGGTGTGGCGGCTGCCCGGTGGCATCCAGACCAGGCTGCCCCTCGGATAACTCCCGTTGTCGTCGCTGACTTCCCCTTCCAGGACGAGGTACATCTCGCCGCCGGTGTGCGTGTGGGGCTGGAACGCGTCCTCCCCCGCATCGGCGGGAACATGGTAGACGACGAGCCCGGTCTCTTCCTGCCGTTCGATCTTGCCAAGCCGGGCGCCGCCGGGAAACGTCTTCCAGTGCACCGTTTCCTCCAGTCTCGCGCGGTCCACGTTCCAACTGAGCCAGGCGTCAAGGCGGGCGTGAAAGACCATGGGGTTCAACGCAAGCCATGGCGTGCCCGCCGATAAAGTTCGCCCTGCAACCCCCTGAATCCAACGGACAGAAACCGCGGGCGGCCGAGGCGCCCTATGTTCGCGTCCAAGGTGGGGCCCGGGTGGGCTCTACTTTCCGGCCTTCAGGGGCAAGGCCTCCCAATCGACATTGCTGGGACAAGCAGACAAGACCACATCGACCTCCTGGCCATCCGCGAGGCCCGATCGCTGCAGTTCCTTCTCGCTCAATCGGATGCAGTAGACGTCGCCCCAACGGATGATCCGCTTATGCAAGGCACCTGGTTCGTGCATGGACAACGGATTGGAGGGATTTCGGGAAATAGGTTTCACTACAAGACTGGCGGCGGGGAGCCGCGACCAGGACATGTCCGTGGGCAGTGATCCGCCGGCGGGCGAAGCTCAAGCTTCAAAGGCAAGGGGGGACATGGGGGCCCCGTGGCCCATCAGGTCTCGGCAGAAGACGTGGCCATCGCGCACGACCGGATCCGCGGCTTCATCCACCGCACCCCGGTCCACCGCTGCCGGAGCATCGATGAACAGGCCGGCACCGCGGTCTATCTCAAATGCGAGAACCTGCAGCGCACGGGGTCGTTCAAGCTGCGCGGCGCGACGAACGCCGTGGCTTCCCTGGACGAGGAGGAAGCCCGGCGCGGCGTGGTCACGCACTCCAGCGGCAACCATGCGCAGGCACTGGCGCGCGCGGCGCGCGAACTCGATGTTCCCTGCACCGTGGTCATGCCAGAGAACGCACCGCGTGTCAAACGGGACGCGACCCAAGGATACGGAGCCCGGGTGGTCCCCTGCGCACCCACCCTGGCCGCGCGCGAGGATACGACCCGGGCGGTGATCGAAGAGACCGGCGCCACGTTGATCCATCCCTACGACGACCCGCGCATCATCGCCGGCCAGGCCACCGCGGCACGGGAACTCCTGCAGCAAGTGCCCCACTTGGAAACCGTCGTTGCGCCGGTGGGCGGCGGCGGGCTGCTTTCCGGTACCGCGATCTCGGCGCGCACGCACCGTGAAGAGCGTTCCTCGAACGTGCGCGCGGTGGGCGCCGAACCCGAGGGCGCCGATGATGCGCTGCGCTCCCTGAATACGGGAACCCGGGTCACCGAGCATACCCCGCATACGGTCGCGGACGGGTTGTTGACCACGCTGGGGGTGCTGCCGTTCGCGATCCTGCGGGCCGAAGCGACCGAAGTGGTCACGGTCTCGGACGAAGAGATCCTGGCGGCCATGGAACTCGTCTGGCAACGCGCCAAACTCGTCGTGGAGCCCAGCGGGGCGGTCTCGTTGGCGGCTGTGCTTTCGGGCCGGCTGGAGCGGCCGCTGGGCGCGGTGGGGGTGATCCTTTCCGGCGGCAACGTGGACGTGGATCCGGTGTTTTCCAGTCTCCGGGCCCGAAAGGCGGGTCGTCGCCCGTCTTGATCAGCGCACCATGATCCGGCCGTCGCGCTGGATCTCCATGGTGGACTTGAAGTTCAACACGAGCTCTTCCCCTTCTTCCACCTGGAAGGCCTCTTGGCCGGAGGCGGGTTGGAACGTGATCCGGGGGTGCCCCGTGAAGGATTCCTGGTCGCTGCCGATGAGCAGGTGGGGTTGCGCGTTGTCGATCACGATGTTCCGGTCGATGATCTCGAACCGGATGTCCGAATAGTTGCCTGCGGGGATCGTGCTCTGGAACCAGACGTCATGGGAGACGAGCCAGTCTTTTTCGGCGCTTTGTGGCCATTCGAACTCCCCCCAACCCTCCGGTTTCTGGTCCCAGCCTTTCGCGACATCCACGTAGCCCGTGGCGTTGGTCCGCACGATCGTCTCGGCATCCGCCGGGGAGAACGCCACGAAGCGGGGCACGGCGGTAAGCTGCTGGACGCCGTATTCCGCCGCGTTGTCGGGGCGGCTCATCCAGATCGTGACGAGGCCCTCGCCCTCCGGAATCTCGATCTCGTCGGGTTCCGGGGTGTTCGTGCAACCGGCCAGGAGGCTGGTGGAAACGAGCAACAAGACCAATGTGAACGGGATGCCGCCGCCACCGACAGAAACCTGCATGATCGCGCAAGAGGACCCCGAGCTATATGGAATTTACTCATTTTTGGCAAGTCGTCGAGATATTGCTTGGGGTGTGGGCGGTCGGTCGCGGGGGGCCGGACCCCACCCTTTAGTCCCGGCAGGCTTTTTGAAGCCCCCGTGAGCCCGGTTCCGCCCGACCACGGCCGCCACCCGGCGCCGCACCCCCATTTCCCCGCGACGGCCCGCGAGGCCCGGGACGAGTTCCAGCGGCGCCTGAGTGACCTGCGGCATCAGGCCCAGGATATGGTGGACCATTACGTCCCGCCGGAGGTGCAACGGGAAGCCCACCGCAAAGGGTTCCACATGACCACGGGCGTGCTCGCCACGCCGATGGTGCTCTACGGTGGGCTCGTCTTCGCCACCCTGGCCGGGCTCGCGACGCTTCTCGTCATCGTCGCCGTGGAGCTCCTGCAGGCACGGCACCGACTGGCCATCCCGCTTGTCACCAACCAACTCCTGTCCACCCGACGCCCCGGCGAACGGTTCTCCTGGGCGGCCACCACGTTCCTCATCGCGGCGCTGCCGCTTTTGTGGATCGCACCCACCCCCGTCGCGCTGGCGGCCCTCGCCATGCTCGGGCTCGGCGACGGCATGTCCGCGCTCGTCGGGAAGATGATCGGCCGGCACAAGCTCTGGTACAACCACGCGAAATCCTGGGAAGGCTCATTGGCCGGCTTCCTGGGTGGCGCACTGGGGGCGCTGCTTGTGACCTTCTGGTATTACGCCGAGATGGGACTGGAATACCCCATGCTTGCACTCGTTCCCGTGTGGGTCGCCGGCGCCTTGGCGGCCGCCGTGGTGGAGAGCCTGCCACAATGGGAAGACAACGTGAGCGTCCCCCTGGTCTCCGCCGGGACCATGATGCTGCTTTGGTTCACCGCCGGACTGCAACCCCAGGTGGGCCCCATCGTGGATGTCGTCTTCGATCTGTGGCCGTTCGTGTAACCCCTCCATGCTGTACCCTTCCCCTAGGACAACAAGCTGAACCCGACAACGCGCTGTACCGTTCCCCTACGACTCCATGCTGTACCCTTCCCCTATGACAACAAGCTGAACCCTTCCGACAACGCGCTGTACCCTTCCCCTACGACAACAAGCTGCGGCCATTCGTTTCTACCGAACATCAATACCGACTACGGCGGCGAGTCGAAACTCTTGAGGCCCTGCCAAAAACGCTGGATCACGGTGATCACACCCGCGACCGCCACGTACATCATCATCAGTTCCAGCGCGGAAGAGACCACGAACGTCTCGGGCACCTCCCATCCCACGAACAACCGAATCACGTCCAACGCGGTGGCGATGGACAACACGGCAAGCCTGTCGGCCCGTCCGAGCATCCCCCCATAATTGCGCTTGGCACCCACCGCCTGGGCCTGCGTGCCGAGGTAACTCGTGAGCAACATGGCCACCACCGCGACGAGACCCAGCCGCAGATCCACCCACGGCGACAAGGCGATCGCCCCGAAGAGCACCACGTCCGAGAAGCGGTCCATGACATGGTCCAGATAATCACCCTTCGCCGACGCCTTGGAGTAGGTCATCGCCACCTTGCCGTCGACCAGGTCCAACAAGGAACTCATACCCACCGCAGCCAACGCACCGAAAAGCAGCCAGGCCGCGGCCTGCCCCTGGAACCCGCTCAGATAATACAAAACGCCCGCAGCGATGGAGAACGGGAAAGAGAACCAGGTGATCGTGTTCGGGTCCCAATGGCGAAAAGCATGCGCCACCGGCGCCACGATCCAGTCCACCCATCCCCGGTGTCTGTCTAGTACCATCCGAGGACCTCGTCGCTCCAATCGATGCGGGCTATTTCAAGATTCTCGGAAGGCGTCGTCGCCAGGCGCAGCACCTGGAGAGCGGCCTCCTCGATCGTGCATGTGGACGTATCCACCTGGGCGAGCGCCACCGAACGGCCTCGAAGCGCCTCCTGTTCGCGCGTCGCGACGGCCTCCTGCAGGATCAGGTCCATCCCCTCCACTTCCAGGTTCTCCTGGATCTTCGTCGCACTGTAGCCGCGCTCCAGCAAGCGTTTTTTCAGGATGCTCGGACGGCAGCGCAACACGATGATCCGGTCCACGAAGGTGAACACGTGCGCGAAGTGGGATTCGACGAACACCGGCCCCCGCAGATCGGCACCGGCGAACTCACGATGCAGGTTCTTCACCAGGTGTTCATCGAGGGCCTGCTCGTCGAAGACCCGCGTGCCCTCCCGCTCGGCATCGGCCCCCATGTCGAAACGCGCGTCCCCCACGAAACGCCGGAGGTCCATAACAGGATGGCCCTTACCTGCAAGCCACGTCGCCACACTGGTCTTTCCGGTGCCCGGTGTGCCGGTCAAAGCGATTGTGGGACCCTGGATCGGCGAAGCGGGAATGCAGCAACCTCCTCGTGTCGTGCGCGTCCATGGCGCCCCCGGCCGCTCATGGGCGCGTTTTACTCCGGCAGGATCGAATGGAATTCGTAACCGCCGATCTTCTCGTCGTTGAAGCAGTAACGCACGATCTGGAAATGCTCGCGCATGTCGGCCACGTCCTGACGGACGTTGTCCGTGTCCCCCTTCAGGATCACCCGTTCCAGCAAGGCCGCCACTTCGTCCATCTGCCGCTCGCCCATGCCGATGCGCGTGAGCTCCTGGACACCGAGCCGGATCCCCGACGGCTTCAGCGGCTTCGTGTCGCCCGGGATCATGTTCATGTTCGAGATGATGCCCGCCTTCTCGAGCTCCTCGGCGGCCCACCGTCCCTTGCCTTCCCCGACTCCGCCCACCTGGACGACGATCTGATGACTCTCCGTGTACCCGTGGTCCTCTGCGAGCACCTTGAACCCGCGTTTGGCGAGCGAAGCGGCAAGCGCCTTGGCGTTCTTGACGATCTGCTCGGCGTATTCGGCGCCGAAGGCGATGTGTTCGGCGAAGGCGATCGCCTTGGCGGCCACGTGGTGCAGGTGATAACTCGAGACGACGCCGGGGAAGACCCCGCCGTCAAGGCGACGGATCAGCTTCGCCTCCTCTTCGTCTTCCTTGTCGAAATCGCCCAGGACGACACCGCCTTGCGGCCCGGGAAGCGTCTTGTGCGTCGACCCCGTGATCACCTGCGCCCCTTCGCGCAGCGGGTCCTGGAACCTGCCACCGGCGATGAGCCCGAGGACGTGGGCCCCGTCATAGACGATGTTCGCCCCCACCTCCTGCGCGGCGTCCGCGATCTCGCCCTTGATCGGCGTGGGGAACAGGAACACGCTCTGTCCCAACAGCACGATCCGGGGTTTGACCTCCCGGATCAAGCGGGCGGCACCCGTCGGCTCCACGGTCATCGTATCCGGGTCGAACGGGTATTCATGGATCTTCAACCCGCGCAGCCCGGCAGAGCCGAACTTCGCGTGCGAGATGTGCCCCCCCTCCGCAGTGCCCACCGCGGTGATCGAATCGCCGGGCTTCGCCAGCGCCTTGAACACGGCCATGTTCGAGACCGTGCCCGACGTGGATTGGACGTTCGCCCATGAACACGAGAACAACCGGCGTGCCAGCGTGGTCGCCTGGATCTCGATCTCGTCGTAGTACTTGCAGCCTTGATAATACCGCTTTCCCGGTTGCCCTTCTGCATAACGGCCGTGCAGGTCCGTGGTGAGCATCTCCAGTGCGCGCGGCGACAGGATGTTCTCGCTCGCGATCATGGGCAGGCTCTCGGCATGATACCGGTTGTGACGGCGCGCGGTCTTGCGCAGTTCGTCGACGAGACCTTTTGTCTCATCCTTGGCTGTTTTTCCGGATTTCAACGTGGTATGCTCCGATTTCATGCGGATGCCTCATGCCATAGGGCGGACCGAATTGCGGCTCCACGAGCCGCATGCTCACCGGCGAAGGGGGGGACCATGATAAAGGAGACGGGGGGCTTGGTCCTATTGCCCGGAACAGACCTGCAGATTGATGATCACCGTCAGCCGCACACCGGCCGGGTCGTCCGTGGGGCTGGGCACTTTCACACCGACATGGACCGTGGGCAGTTCATCCGAGTCGAAGTCTTCCATGAAATCTTCAAAGGGCCCCAAAACGGCGTTCTTGAGCGGGTTGAAAATGGGGTTCATGGCGCCGGGATGGAGCGGGTGTTGCGGGTGGTCGGGATCGAGCGCATGGGAACTGTTGCCGCTGACATACCCATACGCCTTCTCGATCCGATTGAGCACGGTCTTCGGATACGGCTCCCCGTTGATGTAGAGCCTGTCGCCGTCCCAGACCACGTTGGAGATGTACAGGTCCACGTGGGCCGAGTTGCCGTGGTAATCGCCATGGATCACGGTGATGCAATCACCACCGCTGCGTGCCTGCGCCGGGGGTGCGGCTGCACTCGCGATCGGGACCAAGACAGCGAGTCCAATCACAGCGACAAACAAGGGAAGCGTCCGTATTGTGGAACCCACGGCGAAGCCGAACCGGAGAGCGATATTAGAGACTTGCGCTTCCTCTGTTCAACCAGACCTGATTTATTGCACAAAGTTGAACTCCTATTCTTGGCAACTCATCGTTGGGTAGGGGGGTGGAAGACATCCCCTGCGGCCACCCCACCGGGGCAATGCTTTTTACCAACCTTGGCGGTCAGACCGCCGAACGCCCGTGTCCGTGCAGTCCGCCCCCTCGCTTCATCGCCCAGTTATCGGATTCGCCGTCGTCGCCGCGCTGGTCTTGTCGCTGGCGCCGGCGCTGACTGCCGCCGCGGAGCCGGAGACCCACGCCGAGCTCACCCTGGGCACGGACACGATGCTCACCGGCGTCATCCACGGCGAAGGCACCGGCGAGGTCCAGATGTTCGCGGGGCCGCGACTCCAGGTGGAGGGCAGCGCCGACGAGATCGTCGTCGAAGAATACACGCTCCGGTCCTATGTCGTGGACGGTCCCACCGGGGACATACGCCGGGACGACGACGTGAGCGAACAGACAGACCACCACTTCGACGACGCCTCCTTGTTGCTGGTGGCCGCGGCGCAGGGATTCGAGAGCCTGTTGTTGGCCCATGACGACGACGACCGATTGATCCTGGGACCCGCCAACATCAGCAATGTTGCGCTCAACGCGTACAAGGAACCCGGCCTGCTGCTTGACGAA
This sequence comes from uncultured Halobacteriales archaeon, assembly GCA_964452895.1. GTDB lineage: Archaea > Thermoplasmatota > E2 > JACPAO01 > JAHWKR01 > CAYVRY01. Next base: position 2,831 of record CAYVRY010000063.1, on the reverse strand, counting down.
CGCGGTGCGACACCCGAACACACCGAGGAAGAGAACAGCAACTTCACCTACGTCGCCCAAGGGGACCGGTTCCCCTTGCCCACGGACGAAACCCGCGCCGAAGGGGCCCCGTCACTCTACTTCTGGAACGCGGAGTTCAAAGTGGAAAACGGCGACGGATCGCGGCATTTCATCGCCGGGGAGAGCCGGAAAGAGATCCTGCCCGGCTACCATGAGATCGAACGGACGTTCTACCTGGTCCGGTTCGAACAAGGCCATGTGGAGGCCCATGGCAGCCACACGGCATGGCTCGACGAACCGGTGATCCACCTTGACGGTGCATTGACGAGCACGCAAGCCGACGGGACGCTCAACCACAAAGACGAAACACACCATCTCGACGACGTGCCGCTGACGGCGACCGGCAAACTCGTCATCGCCCCCACCCCGTCGGGTCCCGTCGCCCCCATCGAACAGGACGCGATGCACCTCGGGACCAGCACACCCTCATCGGGCACGTATGACGCGAGCTCCACGACGCTGAGCGGTTCCTCCGTGGTCATCGAACTCGGCGGCATGAGCGTAGACGACGACCGCTCGAGCCTCGTGCCCGTGGCCGCCACGGCGGGGATCGTCGCCATCGTGGGCGCCGCATGGGCCTTGACCCCACAAGGACAATGGCTGGTCATGGGCGCCGCGGCGCCCCTTTATGCGAAGACCCAACGGGACCGGTTGTTGGAAAGCCCGCAACGGGAACGGCTGCTGCAAGCGATCCAGGCGAGCCCCGGGATCCACATCAGCGGCCTGCGCCAGATCGCCGGACTGAGCTGGGGGACCACGGTGTACCACCTGCGACTCATGGAAAAACGGGAACTCGTGGTCTCCGTACCGCGTGCCGGGCAACGCCACTTCTTCGTGAAGACGCCGCGCGCGGACGCCGCGCGACTGCGCAGCGCGGTGGCCACGATCGTGGGTCAACAGACCGCGCACCGGGTCGCCTTCGCCGTGCTCTCCATGCCCGGTTCCTGCCAGAAGGAACTCGCGGAGCACCTGAGTGTCTCGCGGCGCGTCGTCGCCCATCACATCGCCCGTTTGAACAAAGCGGAACTGATCACGAAACACCGGGAAGGAGGACGCGTGCGCTGCTACCCCACATCCGCCTTGAGTGACGCCCTGGCGATCCTGGACACCGGCGAGACGCCGGCCGTCCCCGCTGCAGGGATCCAGCACGGCGACGCACTGCAACCCGTGCCGGTGATGGAAGGATAGGCGGCGGGCTTATCCCGTGCGGCGGCATGCGCGGTGAGCATGGGAGAAAACGGATTCCCGGCGCCTCGAGTGGACCCGGAAGCATGGGTCGCCCCGACGGCGTTCGTCGCCGGGGACGTCACGCTGGAAGCCGACGTCTCCGTCTGGCCGGGTGCGAGCATCCGGGGGGACATGGAACCGATCCACATCGCGCGGGGCGCCAACGTCCAGGACTCCGCCGTGCTGCACACGAGTTACGATTACCCGATGAAGATCGAAGAGAAGGTCACCATCGGACACGCTGCCGTGGTGCACAGCGCGACCCGGATCGGCGAAGGGACGCTCATCGGGATGAACGCCACGGTGCTCGACGGCGCCGTGGTGGGCAAAGGCTGCCTTATCGCCGCGGGCGCCGTGGTGACGCCGGGCACCGAGATCCCGGACCAGAGCCTGGTGGCGGGGATCCCCGGACGCGTCTTGCGCACGGACCCGAAACTGTACGAGATGAACATGGACAACTACCGCTCCTATGTGGAACTGAGAAAGCAGTACCAGCAAGGAAAATGGCCCGTGCACAACGGACGATAGGAGCGCTCACGCCGTGGGGGTCTTCGCAAGCAGCGTCTTGATGTTCAAGACCGCGTCCGAGTCCACCGGCACATAGGTGTCGCCGTAAAGCCCCCTCGGTTGGTCTTCAGGGACCGTGTACGACAGGAGCACACGACCGTCCGGGCCGTTCGTCGTCTCGATGCGGGCCGCCTCCCTGCTCAGCACCTGGGCACTCTGCACGGATTGGGCCGCAGGCAAAGCCTCTCCACCTCCCTCGGGAGGATTCGGAGGGGAACGGGGCGCAGGTTGAACCGTGGTGCCTTGGCGGGAATCCGCTTCCGGTTCCCGCGCCCTTGCCGGGCTCGCCCGGGAAGCAGTGGATGACTCCAACGTGGAAAGATACCTTCCGCCTTCCGTGGTGCCCAGACGGGCCAAGATCGTGAACAAAAGCCCCACGATCGACGCGCCCAACAGCAGCGCCGTGATGATCACCCAGGCGTTCACGGTGAGCCCGAACGCGGAGTCCGGCGCCCCGCCGACGAAATCGCCGGCGGTCAGGAAGAACACGAAAAGCATCCAGGCGACGGCGCCGGCGCCCATCACAAGGAAGACGATGGACCATGTGGTAAGCGGGTCGCGGCGGTCGAACCGCGGCGCGTCCCGGTAATACCGCTCGTCACCCATAAGCCGGGCTAATCTTCCCCCTTTATGAATCCTTTTCGCGTGCGGCGGGGTTGGCCCTGAAACCCTGCGTACACCCGATGGGCCGCGCGGGCCGGGGATCCCGCTGGTTTCCGTGCGCGTCCCCGATGGACACCAAGGACTAAATAGGTCCACGGGGCCTGGTCGCTCATGCGGTACTGGTGGCAGTCTGTAAAGTGTCTTTTTTTTGCAGCGGTCCTGGTCAATCTGGTCGCCCTTGGCGTCTCTGCGGCGCCCGCGGACGGGCCCGAGATCACGGACCCGGAAGGGGATGCGGTCCATCGCGAGTTCAGCTGGGAGGAACCCACGCTGGATGTCACCGAGGTCACGTTCAACTGGACGCAAGAGGGCCG
>CAYVRY010000062.1:0-11069 GCA_964452895.1 uncultured Halobacteriales archaeon | reverse complement strand
GAGATTTTCTATATAAAGGCTCGCTGTGGGATACAAAGCCTTTGCCAGATTGGCCCCGGGGCCCTGGCAAGCGGCAAAGGTCTTCTAGGGGTTCTGCTCGCTTTTGACTTGTGCGGGTGATTGACTCAAACTTGGAGACGATCGGGCCTGCGGGTTCGCCTGGTTGCCTGGATTTCTGCGTTGTAATCAATTCCGCGGATGTTGGCCGCGAAGTCTTCGCGGGTCGGCGCCTTCTTTGCGCCCCAATGGGCCCCCCTCGGTCTGGTGTCGTCAGCCCGTCGGCTCTTCGAGCGGCGGGAGGGTGACCCGGGCGGCGTCTTCGGCTTTGACGTTCCCGCCCGTGGTCTCGTGGACCAGGGCGAGCGCGGCCAGCCGGCTGGCCAGTTGCTCGCGGCGGGTCAGCCTGCGCTCGACGCATCCGGCCTGGGTCGGGTCGGCGCAGTCGCCGTGGATGCAGATCGGCATGAACCGCATGCCGGGTTGGTTCAGGTTCTCCATGTCCCCGCGTTTGTCGTGCAGCCGCATGAAGGCCCCCACGGGGTCCGTCCCGATGAGGTAGGCGACCGTCTCCGCGCTCACCCCGTCCACTTTCTGCTGGGTCGGTACCGCTTCCTGCACGATCACGTGGCTCACTTTGTGGCCGTATTTTCCCTTGTCCATCTTCTGACGGGCCCGGTTGTTCATCGTGCGCACGTCCTCGCCGCTGGAGGCGACCATGATCCCCATCCCGTAGGTGCCGGCGACGTCCTTGATGAACACGTGGGGTTTCTCGTCGATCCCATGGGTCTCGTTGCGGGACTTCATGTCGGCGATCATGGTGTCTACGGTGTCGGCCAGCGCTTCCAGCCCTTCCCGTTTCTTGAAATCCAGCGGCCCCACGGATTGGGTCTCCAGGGTCAACCGCCACGGTTCGAGCCCGGCGACCCGGGCGACGTTCTTCGCGAGGTGGTTGTAGAGCGCGAAATGCTTCGCCTTCGAGCGCGTGGCCCAACCGAGGTCCGGGGAGGGGATCGTCGCCGTGCCGCATGTGCTCAGGGGGGTGGGGGCGCCGGTGGTGAAGTCGTTGTTGGAGAGCACGAGATCGATCTCCTTGCTGCCGGCGACGAGCGTGCCGTCCTTGCAGACCACGAGTTCGTACCGCAGGATGTGGCCTTCCGGTGTGGCGGTCCCCTGGACGGCGTAGACGACCTCCGGGTCGGCGCTTCCGATGGTGTGGTCGATGCCGGCTTCTTCAAGGATCTGGGAGAGGTGATCGACGTTGTGAAGGTAGTGCGGGTTGCGGGTGTGGTTCTCCGGCAGAAGCAGCACCCGGCGGGTATCGGGATGGTGGCGGTCGAGGTATTCCCGCATCGTGGTGGCGGCGGTGGACCGGTCGCCCGGGCACAGGTTGTTGAACCCGGCGGGGAAGGCGTTCGTGTCGACGCTTGCCGTCTTGTAGCCGGCATCCCGCACGTCGCTGCTCAGGTAGACCGGGGGCGTATGGTCGCCCAGGGCGGTCTCCAGGAAAGACTCGATCCGGTCCCAGGAATCGTCGAGGCGTTCCTCCAGGTGCGCGGCGCGGTCATCGTCAGGGGTCATGCAGGACCTCATACCAGGTCGTTCCAATGAAGGTCGCCGGGGGGTTCCCCGCGACGTTCGACGAAAATCTCCTTGAACAGCTCATACAGGAGGAGTCCGGGGGGTTCGAGTAGGTTCCCGTAGGGGTGTGCCTTCGTGCGCGGCGCGTCGAAAGCGCGTTCGGCATCATGGTTGAAGGAAGCGATCACGTCGCCTCCGGTGCGTCGTCCGGCGGGGACTTTCGGGCGTTCGACGATGTCGCGGGGAAGATCCACGTGCCGGGCGGCCGCGCGCAGCGCGATCTTTTCCCGGGGCGGGTCGATGAGCATTCGCGTCGGGAGCCCGCGGCCCAGGGCGACCACCTCTTCGTCCAGAAACGGCACGCGAGTCTCCGTGGAGAACGCCATGCTGCTGCGGTCCACCAGCCGAAGCTGGAACTGTTCCAGTTGGGCGCCGCGTTCCCAGGCCAAAAGGCGGTGCAGGTCGTGGTAATGCGTCTTGAGGAGGTCGTCGTGGCGTCCCGGTTCGTCGGGCCAGGCGCGTTGGGTCCGGGCCCGGATCTCTTGGCGCAGCTCCTGCAGGTCGTGGTAGCGCGGGTAGCCGCCGAAGACCTCGTCGGCACCTTGACCGCACAGGGTCACGGTGGCGTGTTTCTGGGTGAGCCGGAACAGGGGATGGAAGAAGTAGGTCTCGTGGTCGATGTCTTCGATGGACCAGACGAGTTCCGCCAGGTCGCGGTCCATGTCGTGCCGGGTGAACAGGGTCTCGTGGTGGCGGGTGCCCAAGTGCTCGGCGACGCGTCGGGCGGCCTTGAAATCGGCGTTCTCTTCGTCCCAGGCGGCGCTGAAGGTGAGCACTTCCTGGTCCGAGATGGCGTCTTGGAGGGCTGCGATCAGGCTGGAGTCCAGACCGCCGCTCAGGATCACACCGAGCGGGACTTCGCTCATCAGTTGTTTCGCTACGGCGCGTTCAAGCGCGGCGTGGATCGTCTTGCCCGCCTCTTGGATGGTGTGGCCGGCATGGAGGCTGTGCGGTTCGTGGTAACGCACGATCCGGGTCTGTTGCCCGTTCGTCTCCAGGTAGTGTCCGGGTGGGACGCTGTGGATCCCCTGCAGCCAGGATGTGCCGGGCAGCAGGTATTCGAAGACGGTCTTCTCCCGCACCGCCTCCGGGTTCAACGTGGCTTCCACGTCGTCATGAGCGAGCAGGGCCTTCATTTCCGAGGCGAACAGGAACGCGTCGCGGGTCTGGGTGTAGAAGAGGGGTTTGATGCCGTAGGCGTCGCGCGCCAACAGCAGGCAGTTCTTCTCTTCGTCCCAGTGGGCGAAGGCGAACATGCCGTCGAGGGGTTTCAACGCCTGGGCGGGGTCCGCGTTTTTCGCGATGAGATGCAGCGGGACCTCGCCGTCGCTTCGTGTCTTGAAGCGGGTCCCCTGGGCTTCGAGCTGTTCGCGCAGCGTCTGGTGGTTGTAGATCTCGCCGTTGTAGATCAAGGCGCGGCCTTCGTCGTCCAGGAAGGGCTCATGACCGCCTGCGCGGTCGATGATCGCCAACCGGGTGTGCCCGAGCGCTACGTGGCCCTGACGGTGCGTGGTCTCGTCGTCGGGTCCGCGGTGACGCAGCCGAGCGGTCATGCGCCTTACCAGCGCGGGGTCGTCGGATCCGGCGCCGAGGATGCCTGCAATGCCGCACATCAGGGGGTGCCTCCGCACGGCTGGCCTCGTCGGGGGCTTCTGGGTTCACGGGGAGGGGTTTCTGCGGGCAAGCTCCAGCGCGGCGGCCACCCCGCCCTTTTTTAAAACGGTTGGGTGAGAGCGGAGTGACCCCGTCATGCCAGGGTGTCACAGCCCGATGCGGTGGCCTTGGCCGGCCAGGATCAGGATGATCAGGAGGGCGCCGAGAACGAGCATGCTGGTGCTGATCACCCAGGCGAACCGCACGATCCAGAGTTTCACGGCGGGCGTCTCGCCGGTCGGGCGCCGGCCTTCTCGGGCGGCGGGGTCGTTATGATCCGGGGTCTCGTTCCATTTCTGGAACGGTTCATGCCGTGGCATCGGGGTCTCCGCGTGTGAGGGTCGTGGAGTGGGCGTGGGACGGGGGCTCGGGCGCGGCGTCATCGGGGTGCGTTTCTGGGCCGGCGCCGTCGCGCGGGAGTTTGTGGTCCACGTGGCTGTGATGGTTCAGGTAGGCGATCAGGGGCACGGTGAGCGCAGCCACCCGAAGGCCTTCGGCGGTGGGTGTGTAATCCACGCGCAGCGGCCGTGTCGTGGTGACGGAGCGGTTGAGGTAACCGTCTTCTTCCAGTTCCTTGAGTTTGTTGGAGAGGGTGCGGGAGCTGATCGATCCGAGGCGGCGGCGCAGTTCACTGAAGCGGGCGCTTTCGGTGAGTGTGAGCGAGTAGAGGATCTCGAGTTTCCATTTGCCCAAGAGGCGTTGTGTGGAGGCCACGGCGCTTTCGATCAGTCGGTCCGCGTCGCTGGCGTGTTGGCGCAGGACGGTCTCGCGCAGGGACGTCCCGAATCGTTGCGCATCGGCAAGGACCTGCTCGAGCTGGTCTTCGAGCTCCGGGGAGATGTCCAAGGCGCTCGGGGATTCGGCGTCGCGTGATGCGCCGACGGGGGGCGGCTGTGCTTTCTGGGTGGGGTGGGCTCGGGTCATGGGGATCGGTCACGCGCGGTCGGTTTCAGGTCGCAGGGGCTCGGTGTCGCCGGGGCTACCGGGGGCTTTGGATGACACCCGATGTCCCCCTGTTTACATTCCCCCTTAAGTGTCTCCAGCACATAGAGTTTCCCTAGGACACCATGTCACTGCCACCCTCTGAGAGACACCGCTCGCTGTTGGACGGCCTCGCCGCCCCCGACCTGGATTTCCAGGTCCTGCCTCGTCGAAACCGCCCCCGGTTTGCCGTCGCCAGGCAGCCCTCCCGTGCCCGCCATGACGCCTGAGCCACTCCCCGCCCAGGCCGTGGACCCGCATCGGCACCGCGCCGGTTTTATGGCGGCTCGGGCTGGGATCGTTGTGGCAAAAAAGTCGGCCCACCATGGCGACGCGTCGGCCGCGGACTCCACGCCCCGCGCAGTGGAACGCCTCGGTTCCGCCACGACGCCCGTCCTGTTGCGCCTGCCGATCTCGCATTTCTGCCGCAAGGCGGAATGGGGGCTCTCCATTGCGGGGGTCCCTTACACCACGCTCGATGTCACCCTGCCGCGCATGCGCCAGGTACGCCGGGCGAACCCGGTGCAACGGACCGTCCCGGTGCTGGTGGACGCCTCGAGGCTCGTCCAAGGCAGTCACGCGGTCCTCCGCTGGTGTGACGAACGCCGCACCCCGATGGTCCAGCCGTTCTACCCGTCAGAGTCCGCGCAGGCGATCTTGGCGTGGGAGGATTGGACGAACGAGGAGGTGGGGCCGGTTGTGCGCCGGTTGGCGTATCGCGTGCTCGCGCGCGACCCGACGGTCTACGCACGCACCGCGAGAGCACGCATCGCGCTCCGGTTGCAGCGCCCCATGTTTCGATCCGTCGCACGCTACCTCAAGGTGTACAAGAACGCGAACGAAGACGATGCACGCCTGCCCGAAATCGTGCACCGCATCGCCGATCAGCTGAACAAGTCGGAAAGAGGATATTTGTTCGCCACGCATCCAACGGGTGCGGACATCGCCACGGCGGCCCTCATGGAGCCGCTTCTGCCCGTCGCCCGCGTCTGGGGTCTGGATGAACACCCGGATTGGCACAACGTGGACCGGTTCATACGGCAGATCCGTCCGAAACGCCTTCGCAAGGTCGCGTCACGCCGGGTCAAGGAAAAAGACTGGCAGGCGTTCGAGGTCCTGAACCAGGTGTACGGTACATTGGATCGACCCACGGCCGCCGAGTATGCCTGAGCCCGTCAGTACAACTCCATGTGTTTCAGCCCGGTCCCGGTCAAAAACAGCGCCACACAATCCTGCGCGTCAAGCCCACCGTCCTCCCGCAGGACCTCGATCCCGGCGTAACCGGCCCCGGCTTCCGGCGACACAAGGATCCCGGTCTCTTTGGCGAGCGTGCGCATCCCCGCGAGCAGGGCGTCTTCGCCCACCGCGATCGCGGCGCCGTCGGTGGCGCGCAGGTCCTTGAGCACGAGACGCCCCCCTTTCGGGGTGGGGACGCGGATTCCGGGTGCGACGCTTCGTGGATCGCTCACAATGACCTCCGTCTCACTGCCCGTTTCGAAGGCGTTGGCCAGGGGAGCGCAGCCTTCGGACTGGACGGCCACCAGGCGCGGCGGCGGCCCGTCGACGAGTCCCAGCGCGCTCAGTTCGTCATGGGCTTTCTTGATCGCCAGGATCCCCATGCCGCCACCCGTGGGAAAAAGGACCACATCGGGCCAGCTCTGGCCGAGTTGTTCCCACAGTTCGAACCCCATGGTCTTCTTGCCTTCCATCCGATAGGGTTCGCGCAGCGTGCTCACGTCGAACGCCTCCTTGGCCTGCGTGTCCTGATCCAGGGCGCGCGCGCAATCCGGGATGAGCCCGTCCACCTCGATGAGCCGCGCTCCCGCAGCGCGCACCTCCGTCTTGTTCGCCAGCGGGGCGTCCCTGGGCATGGCGACCGTCGCCTGCAGACCGGCACATGCCGCGTAGCTTGCCAGGGCGCCGCCGGCGTTGCCCGCGGTGGGCGCGCGCAGGTGCGTGGCGCCCAGCGCACGTGCCCGCGTCACGGCGAGCGCCATCCCGCGCGCCTTGAAGGTCCCGGTGGGGTTGCGGGTCTCGTCTTTGAGGAGCAGGCTCCGCACACCGTGCTTCTCGGCCAGGTGCGGCACGTCGAGAAGGGGCGTGTCCCCTTCCATGAGTGTGACCGCGCCGTCGGGCCCGGCATCGGGAAGCAAGGCGGCGTAGCGCCACAAGGAGCCTTCATCGGTGAAGAGCCGCGATGCGTCGCTTCCGGTGACGCGTTCACGCGCGGATTCCAGGTCGTAGCGCACCAGCAGCGTGGCCTGGCAACACCCGGAGACGCCGACGAGCCGATCGTCCGGTTCACTGCGGGCGCAACCACTGCATTCCAGGTGGCTCATCGTCGAGGTCCGTTCGGACCGGGTTCGCGCGCTCTCCATGCTCATCGCGCTCGCCAGGGAGTCGCAGTGCATGGGGTTTGCGGCCGGGCTCGGGCCTCGGTTCGTCACGGATGGTCCCGGTCTGCGCGGCGCAGCGCCCGCCATGCCTTCCAGCCGGTGATCAGGGTGCTCAAGATCGTCGCGCCCGCCAGGACGACGAGCAACCAGAAAAGACCGGCTGCTTGATCCGTGGATTCCAGCGACCCGGTGAGCAGGATCCCGGCGAGGATCAAGACGTACCGGTCCGTGCGGGCGACCAGGTCGCGACCCAGCGGCAACGGCCCGGACACGTCCTGCTGGAGTCGCCACTTCGCGGCACTCGTGGTGAGCGTGCCGAAAAGCGCGAGGCTGCCCGCGATCCAGCTGCGGGTCTCTCCGGCCGCGATCATGATGCCCAACAGGACGAGCAGGTCGACGAGGCGGTCCGTCATGCTGTCCAGGTAGCCGCCGGCCAGGCTCGCTTTGCCTTGTGCGCGCGCCACCGCGCCGTCCATGGCGTCGGCGCCGGCGGCGGCGAAGACGGCGGCCACGGCGAGGAAAAAGTGTTCCTGGACAAGCAACCAGAGCGCGGTCCCGGCAAGGGGCAACGACAGCAGGGTGAAGAAAATGGGCGGCAGTCGGAGTCGCAGGCAGAACCAGACGAAGGGGGTAGCGAGCGGGGCCAGCGGGTGACGTCGCGGCGACGTGGGTTGCGGCGAGGGGGACATGGTCCGTCCGTCAGGTCTTTGTGAACATTTTGGGGGCCAGGGGCGGTTTGGTGTGGGCGCCGTTGAGGATGTAGCCCTTTGTGATCTGCAGGCCTTCTGCGTCGTTGTATTGCACGGGGGGGTGTTTGAAGAAGTAGCTGGAGGGACCCGCGATCGCTCCGGCTTCGCCGCGGTCCAGCGCGAGTTTCGCGCAGCGTACCGCATCGATCACGACGCCGGCGGAGTTCGGGCTGTCCTGCACGGAAAGCCGGACTTCCAGTTCCAGGGGCATGCCGCCGAAGCCGCGTCCTTCCATGCGCATGAAGGCCACTTTGTTGTCCTTGAGGAACGGGACGTAGTCACTGGGGCCGATGTGGATGTCCTGGGCGTCCAGGGGGGATTCGAGTTCCGATTGCACGGCTTCGGTCTTGGAGGTCTTCTTTGAACTGAGGCGGCTGCGTTCGAGCATGTTCAGGAAATCCGTGTTGCCGCCGACGTTGAGCTGGTAGGTGTGCGCCAGACGCACGCCTCGGTCTTCGAACAAGCGGGTCAATACGCGGTGCACGATGGTGGCTCCCACCTGGCTCTTGATGTCGTCGCCGAGGATCGGTACACCGGCGTCTTCGAACCGTTTCGCCCAATGCGGGTCGGAGGCGAGGAATACGGGCAGACAGTTCACCACGGCGCAGCCGGCCTCGAGGGCGGCTTCGGCGTAATGGCATGCAGCTTGTTCGCTTCCCACGGGGAGGTAGAGGATCGCGACGTCCACCTCGTGTTCCTGGAGCTTCTTTTTGACGTCGACAGGCGGTTCGTCGGAGACCATGAAGCGTTGTGCTTCGGGAAGCGGATCCATGGCGGCGGAGTACCCGTCAAAGGTGGGCCCGCGGTAGACCGGCGCGTCCAGGCGGGGCACGTCGCAAAAGCGTTGTGCGTTGTTTGGCGGTGCGAAGATGGCCTCGCACAGGTCCCGCCCGATCTTGCGCGGGTCGATGTCGAATCCGCACACGAACTGCAGGTCCCCCACGTGGTAGTCGCCCAGGACGGTGTTCATGAGCCCAGGGACCCGTTCGGTAGGGGACGCATCACGGTAGTATGAGACGCCTTGGATCAGACTGCTGGCGCAGTTTCCGACGCCAATGATGCCGATTCGGATCCGCGACATGACCGACCGTTCCTCACTCCCTGTACCGGGGATTGGACACCGCTTCGTAGGTAGGCCCGGTATTTATATCGTAACGGTGGGCGGAACCGTGGATTGGAGGGTTGGGGTCCCGGGCTGCTTTCATGCGTCCGGGGCCGCGCGCGTTTTGTGCCGCGATCGCCGGCTTGCTTCGCGGTTTCTTCGCCGCCGGAGGCGGTGGGGCCGCCCGGCCGCATCCTCGGATGGACCCCGCCTGCTCGTCGCACGCCCGGGAGGCCCACCGGGTGGGCGGATTGGTCACGCGTGTGCAAGAGACCGTTTCTTGTCACTTCTTGGTGTTCAACCCGCGCAACCGGTTCACGGCGGCGGCCACCTCGTGGGCGCGGACCATGGCGAGTTCCGGGGCGGGGTCCAGCCGTGCGAGTCCGCCGTTTTCCAGTTCGGCCACGGCGCTGGTGACCATTTCCCGCATTCCTCCGACGTCGTCTTGGCCGGAGAGCCGTTCCAGCACCCGGGCCACCGTGTCCAGTTGGCCGTCATCGTAGAATTGTTCCACATGGGAGACGTCGATGGTCTCTTCGCCGTACAGGATCGTGCGGCGTCCACGCGCCTTGGCACGGGGCCTTCCCTTTCGTCCGCGCGGGTCGAGGCTGGTGGGGTCGATTCGGCGTTCGCGCACCACGAGCGGATGGCTGGGGTCGCCCACGTCGCGCTGGGTGGGGTGTTCCCTGGCGACTTTGCGGGCTTTCGTCCGGGCGTCGTAGGCATGGTAGTCGTCGAGCAGGATCACGGTGTCCGCCACGTCGAGGTAGTCGCCGCTCCCGCCGGTGACGAGGATGGTGCTGGTCCCTGCCTCTTTGAGTTCGTGCACGCGGTCGATGAGCGGGGTGATCGTTTCGTGTTCGACGAGCCTCTGCATGCGCACGTCCCGCACGAGGAGGTTCGTGGCGCTGGTGTCTTCGTCGATCAAGAGCAGCGAGGTGCCCACTTCCAGGGCTTCCAGGATGCTCGCGGCGAGGCTCGTGGAGCCGCTGGCGTCTGCCGTGGAGAACCGGGCCGTGTTGCGCCCGTGCGGCAGGTCGTGGATGAACGGCCGCAGGTCCACATCGCAAACGGCCCGTCCGTCTTCGCTGCGCACCTTCACCGCGTCGGGGACCGTGGCCACGCGTTCACGTCCGTCGCCGGGTCGATGGGGGTGGACGCCGGCCTGCAGGGCTTCCAGGAGCGTGGTCTTGCCGTGGAAGCCGCCGCCGGTGATCACGGTGACGCCGCGCGGGACCCCCATGCCGGTGATTGTCCCCTGGTTGGGAACGTCGAGCGTGGTCTCCAGTTCGCTGGGGGAACGGAAGGCGACGGCGCCTTTCATGGGGGCGCTGCTCACGCCGGTGGCGCGCGGCAGGATGCTGCCGTTGGCGACGAACGCAACGAGCCCGGCATCGGAGAGCTGTGACACAAGATGCTGGTGGTCTTCGCACACGGACGCGGCCCAGCCCGCTTGCGACGGGTCGAGCCGGTCCAAGGTGAGTTCCTGCACGGCCTGCGGGAGTTCTTCCACGAGGATCCGTGCAGCGGCGCGGCCCAGTACGCGACGGCCCTGGGCGGGCAGCCCGACGCGCAAGCGGAGCGTGATCTGTTTTTCGTCGAGATGGCAACCGCCGCGTTCGAGCACTTCGGGCCCGTCCACGGCGACCAGGATCGCGCCGCTCTTGCCGGAACCGGGTCCGCGCTGGATCGCTTTGCAGCGGGAGCGGAACCGACGCAGCAGGTGGTCTTCGAGTCCGATCCGTCGCGGTGGGGTGCGCCACCATGCGCGAGGCAGCCGGTGGGTGTCGGCAGGTAGGTCGATCCGGATTCGGCTTGGGCTGGCGAACGGGTCGCGTTGCACGTGTTCGATGCCCAGCGTGAACCCGGGGCCGGTCCAGTCGCCCTGGACGTCGTTGTAGGCTTTGTAACCCCGGGAATCGATCCGGAGCAAGGTCTCGCGCAGGGCCTCGAGGTCCCCCATGGTCGCGGCATGGCGGGGTCGACTCATAGGTTTTGGTGGCCGGGCGGTTTGCGCGCCTTCAGTGGTGGGCGTTCAGTCTTCCAGGTCGCAAACATCGTTGACCGGGTCGCCTTCGACGAGCTCCAGTTGGAGGCCGGTCATTGCAGAAAGCTCGTCGAGCGCGTGATCGAAGCGCGGTCCGATGGAGACGCCGTTGTAGGCGGCCACGTTCAGGTGTGTGTTGATCCCCAGGGCCTGGCCGTCGGCGGTCATGGTGCCGCTGCCGGAGTCGCCCCAGAGCACGGTGCCGAACATGCTGAAGGTCGTGCTGCTCCATGAGCTTGCGCTGGCGACCGCTTGCCGGCAACGGCTCGTGTGGTCCATCCAGGTGGCCGTACCCCAGCCGTAGTGCTTGAGGGTCTGGGTTCCTTGCAGTCCTCCCGGTCCGCCGGTGTAGAGCCCGGTGGGTCCTCCCCATCCGATCATGGTGGGGTCCACGCGGTCGGTCTTCTCGTCGTGGATCGCGATCAGGGCGTAGTCGTGTACGGGTCCGGCATTGCGAAACGCGACGACCGTGCCGATCTCGCCTTCCTCGCGGATCGTGACGG
>CAYVRY010000061.1:0-11298 GCA_964452895.1 uncultured Halobacteriales archaeon | reverse complement strand
TCGGCAAGAAGCATGTGAAGATCGGGATCTATGGTCCGCCCAACGCGGGCAAGACCACCCTGGCCAACCGGATCGCGCGGGATTGGACCGGCGAGATCATGGGTTCGGCGTCACAGGTGCCGCACGAGACCCGCCGGGCGCGCCGTAAGGCGAACGTGGTGATCGAGAACGGGGGCGGAAGCCTTACTCTGGACATCATCGACACGCCGGGGATCGCGACGAAGATCGATTTCCATGAGTTCGTCGAGGACCATGGCATGGATGACGATGAAGGCAAACGTCGCGCGAAGGAGGCCACGGAGGGCGTCATCGAGGCGATTCGTTGGCTCGACAACGTCGACGGGGTCGTTCTCGTGATGGATTGCACGCAGGACCCGTTCACGCAGGTGAACGTGACGATCCTGGGCAACCTCGAGGCGCGGCGTCTGCCCGTGTTGATCGCGGCGAACAAGATCGACATGGAGGATTCCAGCCCGGCGACGCTGAAGACGGCGTTCCCGCAGCACCCCGTGGTCCCGATCAGCGCCCTCACAGGGTACAACGTGGACAACCTCTATGCCACCATGGTGAAGCATTTCCGGTGATTCGATGGCGAAACGAAAGAAAGCGGAGAGCAACGACAAGCCCGTTGAAGAGGCGCTCATGGGAGGCTCCGATCAGGAGGTGAGCATCAACCTGGTCTCCTCGGAGCGGCTGGACAACATGTCGCCGGAGGAGAAGATCAAGTTCATCCTGGAGGAGGTGGAGGCCGGCAAGATCCTGGTCTTGGAGCGAGGTCTCACGGCGCACGAGGAGGCGCAACTGATCGAGGCGACGATGCTTCACATCAACCCGGACACGTTCATCGGGATCGAGATGCAGTCCTACGGCATGGAGCGGGAGAAGAACCTGCTGGCCAAGTGGATCCTCGGCAACGTGCCGCGCACGCGCATGGCGGTCATCGGACCGGCGAACCGGTTGACCACGGTGCGCAAGGACTCCAACGAGATCCAGGCGCGGGTGTTGACCGCCGAGGGCGTCGCGGTCCATTGAGGTCTCCTGGTTTCTTTCCCCGTCATTCCAGATTGATCTTCACCCGGTGAGTCCTTGGCGCATCAATGCTTGAAATGTGGTCGCAGTTACCCGGACGGGAGCCCTCAGATCCTCAAGGGCTGTGAGGGGTGCAAAGGCACCCGTTTCTTCTACACGCAGGCGCCCATCGGGGAGCGGGAGCGTCAGGAGCTGGCGGAGCGCACGCAGGACGAGATCGCCTCGGGGGGCGACGAGCCGGGCCGGGAGCGGCGGATCCCGACCAAGGGGGAGTTGCCCATGGGCGAGGACCGGGATTGGGTCTCCATGGGGCCCGGGAACCTCCGGACCATCGTAGAGGACGTGGTGCGTCGGGCGCACGAGAAAAAACCCACCTTCCGCGTGGCGCACACGCCGCAGGAGGAGGGTGCGCCGCCGTCGCTGGAGGACTGGGTGCGTAGGCGCCAGGAGGAACTCACGGACGACGAGGCATCGCCCGGTGAAGGGGAAGGCCCGACCATGGAACCCGGCGCTCGCGGTAAGCGATCGGATTGGCCGCCCTGGCCGGAGCCCGCACGGGGAAAGCGGGACCCGGGCACGCCGGCCAAACGTAAGCCTGCTTCGTCGGATGTTCTGGGCGACGAGGCGCCTTCCGTGCGGGAACCGGAGGACGTGGTGTATCGTCGTTCCCGCCGCTCGGCGCGGCGCGGCTCCGGGGGCACCGAGAGCGTGGAACCGACGCTTCCCTTGGAGCCGGCTGCCCCGCGGGGGCCGGAGGCGCAGACGGAGGATGAGGGCCTGCCGTCGGGTCTGCGTCCGCTTCGGGATGAGCCGTTCGAGGGGGACGATGCGCCGGAAGAGGAGCCGTCGGAGTCCCATGACGGGCGGCCGGAGACCGTGGAGGTCGTGGAGCAGGGTGTCTACGATCTGGATGTGCGTCGTCTGCTGGACAAGAACCCCATCGTGGTGCACAAGGACGGGAGTTACAGCCTGCACTTGCCGAGCCTCATGGAGTCGTTGGGCAAGAAACGGCGCTGAGGGTCACTCGGCGTCCTTTTCTTCGGATTGCTGCAGGAGGACGTCGCGCACCTGCTCTTCGGTCTTGCGTACCAGTTCCTCGATGCGGGTCTGGGCGGCGATGGGAAGAAGGGGTGTAAGGAAGACCGGGATCGCGACGTAGAGGGGGATCAGGCTGTTCCAGGCGGCCCAGAGCACGACGAGGCTCACGAGGACACTGGCGTAGACGGCGAGGCGGCTCCAGAACAGGGCGCGTTTCTGGATGTCCATGAGTCCGTCGACGTAGAACGGGATGCGTTCTTGCGGGATCCGGGGCGGGGGCAGGTCCATGGCTCACCCCTCCGGGTCGCTCATGCGGTGTCTTCTTCGGATTCGGACCGGTCTTTCTCGCCGCGTTTCTCGATCTCGCGTTCCAGGTCCGCGAGTTGCGATTCCAGTTCTTCGAGTTCGGCACGGGTGCGGTCGTCGAGGTCGTCCAGGTTTTCATCGGCCGTGGGTGCGGGACTTGGACCGGGTGCTTGCGGGGCGGGCGTTTCCTGCTGCGGCCACGCCTTCTCGCTGGCGGGTTGGCTCCAGGGCGGGGTCTCTTCCGCCGTGCCGGGTTCTTCGGTTTCGCTTTCCCATGCGGCTTCGCCGGGTTCTTCCCAGGCGGGACGGGGCGTGGATGGATCTTCCTGTTCGGGCTGCCAGGCAACTTCTTCTTCGTCGTCCCAGCTCACCGCGGAGGCGCCTTCCTCGGCTTGCGGCCAGTCGCCCCAATCCGCGCCGCGGTCCGCGGCGGGTTCTTCTTCCCAGGCGTCCGCTTGCGGTGCTTGACGCTCGCCTTCGCCAAGGTACTGGAACTCAAGCAGTTCCTCTTCTCCCTCGTCCAGGTCGACGCGGCTGAACTCCACGGTCTCCGGTTCGTCCACGTAGCTGAGGGGGCCGCCGTGACTTGCGGCTTCCAGTCGCGCCAGGCGTTCTTCGAGTTCGCGTTGGTGTTCAAGAAGCCGTTCCCGTTCATCCTGCAACCGCAGCATTTCCTCGGAGTCGTGCTCCTGTTTTTCCCGCAGGGCCTGCATGGCTTCCTCGTTCATGCGCGCTTCTTCCTGCGCGGCGTCGAGCTCGGCGGGTTGTTCGTGGGGCGCAAGGCGGCGGTTTTCCTGGATCTTCAGCCGCCGGAGCACGGACTCCATGAGTTCGCGGTCCGGTGTGGGCAGGGTGCGTGCCGGGTCGCCGCTGAGGCTGTCGAGTACTTCCCGGAGTTTCTTGTCTCGAGCCATGGAGTCGCATGTCGATTTTAGGGTGTATATTTAACTGCTGGGGTGGTTGTCTTCACCGTTCGGCTTCCAGGGCCCGCACGTACGCAGCGAGGTCGTCCACGGTCTCGCAGGTGCGTCCTGTGACTTCGCCGTGCCAGGGCGAATCCAGGCCCGTTTCTCCTTCTTGCAGGCAGGGGTGGCCGGTGGGCAGCAGGGCGGATGGGATCCGCTGGGACCGATCGTCCCACAAGAGGCCGGTGACTTCCCGGTCCCAGATGCTCGTTAGCGGCGGCGCCTTGATCCGTTCGGCGTTGGGTGGTCGCGGGATCTCTTTGCTGTCGTCTTCTTCGAGGAGGTTGCCGGTGTCTCCTCCGATGTGGCAGTTCGCACAGCCCACCTGGGCGTCATTGAAGAGCTCCATGCCGCGTTTCATGTCTTGGCCTTCCGGGGTGGACACAAACGGCGGTGGTGGCGGGACGCGGCGTTCTCCGATCAGGTAGGCGAACGTGAGCCGCATCCAGTGGTCCGGGTCTTCGATCTCGGGGTCCAGGCGTCGCAGGCGGTCCATGGCGCCGGGGAAGCGCGCCTCGGTGTCGTTTCCGTCGTCTACCCCTTCGCCGGGGTCACCGGGCTCGGTTTCGTTGTCCGGGGTCTGCGTGTCTTGTGCGCGGAGCCGGGCGGTGTGGGCGAGGTTGTTCGGGTCTTCGCTGTCCGGTTTGAGCAGGTCGCCCGCGGCGGCGTCCAGGTAGTCCTGGGGGCGCGTGGCGTTGCCGTCGATGAGCCAGGGGCCGTTCTGGGCGACTTCGTCGAGGCGGGGGATCTTCATGGGTTGCAGGTCGCGGTGCTCGAGGGCCCAGCTGTCGCCGGTGGCCAGGCCGTCCGGGTGGCACATGATCGCGGAGCGGTCCTGGTCGGCGCTGGGGAAGGCGCTCATGAACAGTCGCTCTCCGCGTTCGAAGTCCCCGCTGGGGTATGCGACCGGTTCCGCGACCAGGTCGATGGTGCGCGTGGTGCACGGGGCCGTGGGTTCTTCGGGCCCGGCGCAATCGGCGAGGTTCGTGATGTGCAGCTGTTCCGGGAGTTGGGCGACAACGAGGAGCAGGTCGTCGAGGCGTGCGCTTTCGCGCGGCCCGGGCGGGGTCTCGAAGAGTCCATGGACGGTGTCGGTGAGGTTCCCGGGGCCCAGGGGGGTCAAGGTGGGCAGGTGGCTCAGCCGTTTTCCGGCGTCTTCGCTGCGTGTGCTCAGGATGGTGGCGTCCAGTTCTGCCTCCGTTTCCGGGGCGTTGTACAGCAGGGCCTGCATTTGATCGCTGGAATGGTGCCCGACCCACAGCACGGGCCGTTCGTCCGTGGACGAACCGGGGATCGCGGGAAGCGGCTCGTCGTCCCAGTTCAAGGAGCGCACGAGGGCGCCGCCGAGGATCCGGTGCTCTTCGGGGGCGTTGTCGCTGCGCGCCGTGTCGCTGAGGTAGCGCACCTGCGGGATCGGGCTGTCGTCGCCTGCCAGGCTGGGCCCGGCGCGCAGGTCCAAAACGAGCAGGCTGTTCTCCAGGTCCGCGGTGCCGGTCTCCGGTGTGCCGGAGCGGGCTTCGTCCTGGCCGTCGCCGGGGCCGACGCCGCCGATGAACAGGAGCCCGTCGCGCGCCGCGAGCGCGAGCGGCGGCCCCTGGATCGGCACCCGGCGATGGTTTTGGGTCTGCAGGTCCACGAGGGTGATGCTGCCGCCGTGGCGGTCCGTTATGGCGACCAGGCGGTCGTCTTCCCAGCCGGAATCGGCGGGCGCCGGGACGATCTGGATCTCTTCGGGGTTCGGGCCGGTGGGGATGTGCCCCCGTTCGTCCAGTTCATAGCCCGGGGTGTCCCGCTCTACGTCGAAGACGACGAGGCGGTCGCCGGCGCGGTCCGTGGCCAAAAGGCGCGATCCGTCCGTGGTGAACTGGATGCGTTCCAGGTAGTACGGGGCTTCGAGGATCTGCACGGTGGTCTTCGTCTCCGTGTCGATCACGCTCAGGCTCGGGCTGTAGGAATGAGCGACGAAGAGCCGCTTTGCGTTTTGCGGGTCGACCTGGATGTCCAAGGGGCGCACGCCGACGGTGATCGCCTCCAGCAGGGCGCCGGTCTCCAGGTCCACCACGGCGATCCGGTTGTCCGGTCGACCCGTCGTGCCGCCCAGTGTGACATAGGCTTCGCGTTCTTGTTCGTCGAGGTGCATGGCGGTGGGGTGGCTGCGCTGATGGTCGGGGCTCAGGCCCCGCACTTCCCCGGCGTCGGCCTGCAGGGCTTGGCCCCAAAGGTCCTCCTCGACGGGGTGCGCGCAGGCGGCGAGCAGGACGCCCAGAAGCAGCAGCCCGCCGACGAAGGGGAGGCGGCGCCACAAGCCGGTGGGTGCAAAGCGGAAGGGTTTCGTTGTCGCCTTGGGCACGGGAGTCGTTTCGCGAGCCGCTGCGCCCTACTTGAGCCCTTCGTGCCGGGACCGGGACCGGGCGGGTTTTCAGGGGGAGCGGGGTGCACCGCGTGATGCGAAGCGGCCGTCTCGTGCTTGCTGCGGCGGCAGGGATCGTGGTCTCGTTCCTTCTCTTCGCGGCGCTCACGATCGTGACGCCCGACGAGAACCTCCAGCGCGAGCGCGGGGAGGTCGCCTGGCAGGGTTTCCAGTTCGAGAAGGAGGAGTACCGGTTCACCGAGAACAGCATCGCGGTGGTGGTCAACGACGACCCGGTGCCGCTGGGTCTGGTGGTGAGTCCGCCGGGGGGAGCGAACTCCACGTTCCAGGTGCCGCCCAATGCGACCGTCGAGCTCGAGTTGGACACGCTCGGTGTCTATCGGCTGCAGGCGGAGGACTACAAGTGGGGGGTCACCGAGATCGAGGTGCAAAGCGGCAACCCGTTCGTGCGCTTCTATGAGGGGTTGTTCTAGGCTTGGGGTTCAGCGCCGCCGGGCGACCGTGACGGCGAGGGCGACGATCAGCAGACCGACAACGACGGCGCCGAGGCCCGGGGTGTCCTCTTCCTCCGGTCCGCCCGGGTCCGTTTGGTTCCCTTGCACGATCACGGTGCCGAACATGAAGTTCGCGTGCGGTTGGCAGTAGTAGTGGAACTCGCCGCTTTGCTCGAACGTGAACTCGAAGGTGTCCCCTTCGCTGGAGAGGGTCTGGTGGAAGAGGTCGTTCGGACGGCGGCGTTCCTGGGTGTCCGTGGAGGTCACCGTGTGGAACACGTCGTGATCCAGGGTCCAACGCACCGTGGTCCCGGGGTCCACGGTGGTCACGTTGGGCTCGAAGGCGAAGTCTTCCGTCTCGTTGTCATCCCGGAGGTCGACGAGCGTCACATCCACGATGTCCTCTTCTTGGGCATCGCCGGGTGGCGTCGCCAGGATCGCGGCGATCCCGCCCAGAAGGACGAGAAGGGCAATGGCGTACGCGCAATGCGGGACCCGGGGGAGGTTCCTTCCCAAATCTCAGCACTCCGGTGCATCCGTGGGCATGAAGTTGCGGTCCGGTCCGATCTCCACTTCCCAGGCAGGAGCACTGAATTCGTGGACCCCTGCGTGCAGGAGCCAGTAGCCCTGTGCGCGTGCGGGGCCGCCGTGGCCGCCTTCCCAGGAGTCGGATTCCCATTGGTGGAAGTGTGTGAAGTCGGCGTGCGGTTGGGCGCTCTCGCAGAATTCTCCGCGTACACCAAGCCCATACCAGTTCAGCTCGCTCGCCTCACTCGGGTCTTCATGGTTGTAGTGAAGGAAGATGAAAACGTCCTCGTTCACCCATTTCCACACATGCTCCGGTGTTTCTTGGCCGCCTTGGAGCGGTTCGTCGTCGAAAAGCGAATTCAACCGCTCGATGTCCTCATCGCCAAGCGGTCCGGATCCGGGTGGGTCGAAATCGACGTCGGGGACGTCGCCGCCGCATTCCGGGGGGTCTGTGGGCATGAAGTTGTAGTCCACGCCGGGGACGACGTCCCAAGCGGGCGCGCTGAATTCGTCCACGCCAAGGTGGACAAGCCAATAACCTGGGTCACCAGCGTCGCCTCCGTGGCCGCCTTCCCAGCTGTCGGATTCCCATTGGTGGAAGTGGGTGAATCCGCCGTCGGAGCCGCCGGGCTGGGCCTCCGAGCAGAAGACCCCCTTTTGCCCGATCACGATCCAGAGGAGCTGGTCGGCTTCCGCCGGGTCTTCGTTGTTGAAATGCAGGCTGATGAAGGTGTCGTCGGTGACCCATTTGTTGACGTGCTCGGGGGAGCCTTGGCCGCCTTGGAAGGGTTGGTCGTCGAATGCTTCCACAAGGGCCTGGATGTCTTCTTGGCTGAGCGCTTCGCCCGGGGGCGCGGGATCGGCGACCGGGTCGTCGCCAGTGGGGTCGTCCGTCGGTTCGTCTGTTGCGCCGACATCGCCATTGTCGTCGTCCACTGCGTGTTGGCATCCCGCGAGGGCGACGCCGAGAAACAGCAGAAGAACGAGCCAGCTTCTGCGGTCGGTTAGGAGCTTGAAGGTCATCAAGGATGGGCAACCGGCCCTATCTAATCTATTTCACCTTCCTGAGGTCAAAAGCGTCGTTCAAGGGTTGAAGTGATTGGATTGACGTAGGGGCCGGACGGGGTGGGGGTGGTCGTGTGGTCGATACGGAGTTTGGCCTCTTGCTGCAGCGGGCCCGCGATGGGGCGATGTGAGCAGGTGACCGGATGGATGCGGGTCGGTGTTCGCACCCTGCAATCAGCCGCGCCGGGACCGGAAACCGGCTCCGGATCGCTCGACCACCGGGGCCGCAGATTGACAGTTAACCAAAAGGTTAAATAAGCCCCCTCTCTAACGATTAACCAGATGGTTAAGCCTCAAGCGGTCGATCTGGACGCGGTCTTTGCCGCGCTGGCGCACCCGACCCGACGCGCGATCATCGAGCGCCTCGCTGCTGGGGACTGTTCCGTGGGGGACCTCGCAAAACCCCATGACGTGAGCGCTCCGGCGATCTCGAAGCACCTGCGCGTTCTCGAGGAGGCGGGGCTTCTCGTGGTCACCCCGGAGGGCCGTGTGCGCCGCTGTGCGCTCAAGGCCACGCCCCTGTCGGCCGCGTTCTCCTGGATCGTGCAGTACCGCTTGTTCTGGGAGGACCGTCTGGACGCCTTGGCGAGGCAAGTGGAAGGAGAGGATGAAAAATGACGAAAACACAAACCACCGAGACAAGCCTGCAAGTGAGCCGAGTGATCAAGGCCCCGCGCGAGAAAGTGTACAACGCTTTTCTCGATTCGAAGATGCTGGCGCAATGGTACCACCCGGGCCCCATGCGCACCGAAGTGCACAAGGTGGAGCCGCAAAAGGGCGGCGACTTCCGGATCAGCATGATCGCGGACGAAGGCGAGATGAAGGGCAAGCACACGTCCGCGGGGAAGTTCATCGAACTCGTCCCCCACGAAAAGATCGTGCACTCGTGGGCCTGGGAAGGGGAGGAGCAGGCGATGTCCGGCACCGACTCCAGGGTCACCGTCACGCTCAAAGAGGTCGCAGGCGGCACCGAGGTGACGCTCTTGCACGAAGGCCTGCCACACAAGCAGAGTGTGGAGAGCCACACCCAGGGCTGGGTCGGTTGCTTGGAGAACCTCGCAGCGGTCTTCTGAACCCGTCTACCCCCTCTCTTTCCCCTGCTCTTCCCGGAAAATGGAGATCATGCACATGACGCAAACAAAGACAACGGAGAACACCCTGAAGATCAGCCGCGTGATCAAGGCTGCGCCGGAGCGGGTCTACAATGCGTTCCTCGACCCGGACCAACTGGCGAAATGGATGCCTCCCAGTGGGTACACGGGCCGCATCGACAAGCTGGAACCGCGCGTGGGAGGCTCCTGGCACGGGAGCTTCACCTCCATCGACAAGAAAGAGTCCCACTCCTTCGGGGGGAAGTACCTCGAACTCGTACCCCACGAACGAATCGTGCACACGGACCGCTTCGACACGGACGCCCCCCAGATGCAGGGCGAGATGACGGTCACCGTCACCTTGGAAGAGGTCCCGGAAGGCACCCGGCTCACCGTCGTCCAAGAGGACATCCCGAAAGTGATCCCGCTGGAGGACGCCCGCACCGGCTGGACATCCACGTTGGAGAATCTCGCACGCCTCGTGGAGATGTGAGACACAAGGAAGGTGCAACACATGACGGGACAATCCACTAGGACATTGCGCCTGGAGCGCACGTTCGCCTGCACGCCCGAGAGGCTCTGGGCGGCCTGGACCGATGCGAAGCGGTTCGCCAAATGGTTCGGCCCCATGGAGCCCGACAACGACGTCGATGAGATGGACGTTCGCCCCGGCGGACGGTTCAACATGGCGATGAACGACGAGCAGGGCAAGAAACACCCGATCTGGGGCGAATACCTCGTTGTGATCCCTCCTACACAACTCGTGTTCGTCGCCGAAGCGAAGGAGATCGCGCCCCATGTCTCCACAGTGCACGTCCGCTTCGAGGCAGAAGGGTTCAAGACAAAACTCCGTTTCGCGCAGTTCGGCCTGCCGGCAGAGCTCGCACAGGATACCGGGCGGGGATGGGAGTTGTCCTGGGACAAACTGGACAGTCTCCTGGAAAAGGAAGAGAACAAGGAAGTACCAACATGACCGAAACAAAGACCGAGACACAAAGCTGGAGCCTGGAACGCACGTTCGCCTGCACGCCCGAAGCGATGTGGGCGGCGTGGACGGACCCACAGAAGTACGCGAAATGGATCAGCCCCTTCCCGGGCCAGGACGCCGAGATCCACGAGTTCGACGTCCGGGTGGGTGGTAAGGTGCGGTTCACCATGGTCGGCCCGGACGGCACGCGCTTCCCGGAGACCTCCGCCGTTTTCGAGGTGCTGGAGAAGCCCAACAAGATCGTGATGTTCGAGAAGAACGACGACCGCGACGACATCTTCGCAGGCTATCCGATGCGTGCGACCACGACCATCGAGCCGGTGGACGAGGGGACCCGGCTCGTATTCGAGCAGAACGGTCTGCCGCCGCAGTTCCCGGTCGAAGAGGCGAAGAAGGGCTTCGGTGCCGTGTTCGACAAGCTGGACGACGTCGTGACGGGTGACTCGTGATATGGCCGAAGAGACCGCTGCCGAGATCACGGCCGACCGGGAGAT
The DNA here is from genome assembly GCA_964452895.1 of uncultured Halobacteriales archaeon. GTDB lineage: Archaea > Thermoplasmatota > E2 > JACPAO01 > JAHWKR01 > CAYVRY01. Next base: position 929 of record CAYVRY010000061.1, on the reverse strand, counting down.
CGTCTGTTGGCACAGCAAGGGTGGATGAACGGAGGAGAGTGACGATGACGAACGCACAGACGACGGAAACGAGTTTGCGGGTGACCCGGGTGATCAAGGCGCCACGGGAGAAGGTCTACGGCGCGTGGATGGACCCGGAGTCGCCCGAGATGAAACGCTTCGCACCGGACCAGGCACCCGGCAGGCGCATGCGGACCGAGCTGCACCGGTTCGAGCCTCGTGTCGGTGGCGGTTACCGCACCAGCATGATCGCCGAAGACGGTCCGAACAAGGGCACATACACGGCGTACGGCCGCTACTTGGAACTCGTGCCGAACGAGCGGATCGTCCAGACGCACGCATGGGAGACCGATGACGAGGAGTCCCCGTCCAAGGAGACGAAGGTCACGATCACGTTCCGGGATGTGCCCGACGGGACCGAGGTGACGATCGTGCACGAGGGCCTTCCGGATCGTGAGACCGTCGAGGGTCATGTCGGTGGTTGGACGGAGGCGTTGGAGAACTTCGCGGCGGCATTCGCTTCCGGTTAGGCAAAAACGGGCCATGGCTGCACCAATTAAAAACCGGACCGGGTTCGTCAAGTCGCCTTTGAGAGGCAGGGAGATTCCATGGCTGACGATCTTGTGATCACGTTGGGTGCAGGCGATTGGATCGGGGTGGCACTGGCCACGCTGGCGGCGTTCTTCATCGGGTTCGTGTGGTTCACCTTGCTCTTCGGAAACCGCTGGGCGAAGGAGATGGGGATCCCGCTCGATCACAAACCCACTCCGAAGTTCATGGCGTTCAGCATGGCGAAGGATCTGGTTGGAAATTTCCTGATGGCCTATGTGCTCTTTCACTCGATCGCAGTCTGGCTTCCGGAACTTTGGGCGGGGCATCTTGGCACGACCGCTGAGAACGGGGCCATGTGGCTCTACGGGGTCTGGGCG
>CAYVRY010000060.1:0-11320 GCA_964452895.1 uncultured Halobacteriales archaeon | reverse complement strand
TCCTGCAGGAGGCGCATGGCAGCGTCCACATCTCGGGCACGCTGCGGCCGTTGGACGCCCATCGGGACTTGTTGGGTCTTCAGGGGCCTACGGATTGTACCGCGTTCCCCTCACCGTTTGCCAGGGAGAACCTGCGGTTGGTGTTGGTGGATGATGTGACGAGCCGCTTCGATGATCGCAACCGGGACGGGGCGATGATGGATCGGCTTGCCGCCCACGTTGAGGGGTTTGCGCGCGTGAAGGGGGTCAACGCCATGGTACTTTTTCCCAGTCATGCGCTTTTGGGCGAGACGAGGGGGTTGGCCCTGAACGGATTGGACCGGCGGGTGTTCGTGGAAGCCCGCACCAAGACGCAGAAAGAGTCGCATGCAGAGATCGAGGCGTTCCGGTCCGCGGGCCGGCGTCTGCAGGGTCCCTCGGCCGAGGGGGAAGAGGGCGGGTTGTGGCTCGGCGTGGTCGGCGGTCGGGTCTCCGAAGGGATGGATTTCCCCGGTTCCACGTTGCAGGCGCTATGTCTGGTCGGTGTCCCCTATCCGCGGCCCTCGGCGCGTCATGAGGCGCTTTTGCAGTTCAACGAGATCCGTTTCTCCAAGGGTTGGGCGTACACGGTGGAGGCGCCCACGCTGCGCCGGGTGCTGCAGGCCATGGGCCGTGTGGTGCGCGATCAGGACGATACGGGGATCGTCTTCCTGCTCGACTCGCGTTATCGTCGATGGGCGCACGAGTTCGGCCGCCTGGAGCGGTTGGGGGATGAGGAAGACGTGGGAGAAGAGTTGTCCAGGTGGTTGCAAAACGGGTCGGCCAGACGGGGTGATGGGGATCTTTGAGACGATTCATCATGGCATCCGGGGGTTGGGACAAAGCGGGTTCTCGCTGGTATCCAAACTATTGATAAGGGTCAAGGGCGAACTCCAGGTTGCAATGCGCATCGATCGGGGACTTGGAAAACAATGGAGAGGCAGGGTATTGCACGACACCCGGTTGTTCGCATTGCATTCGTCATGAATCGGGCGCGGGGCCCCCTGCCACGGTTGCTCGGTCACCACATTTGACCGTGGCAGTGGGGTCTCTTCCCGGCTCGCCGTGGCCGCGGGGCACGCCGGCGGCGGGCGTTTTCACGGGGGAACGGTCAAATAACGAGACGCCTTGAATGAAACGAATGGCTGAGGGTGCAGGGCCGGCGCTGAAGGTCCTCGAAGGCTTGGGGCTCACCACGCAGCAAGCGGAGGTGTACCTGCTCCTGTTGCGGCGAGGGCCTTTGGCGGCGGCTGAGGTCGCGGAGGCCGTGAGTGTGCCCCGGACCCGGGTCTACGAGTTGATGAAGGCCCTGCAGGAGCAAGGGCTCGTCACCACCACCCTGGAATCACCGCGGCGGTTCCGGTCTCGGGAGATCCGTCATTTCGTGGAGGATGAGCGGCAACGCCTGCGGGCCGAGGAGGCCGCGCTCTCGGCGCGCCTGCCGGAGCTCGAACGTGTGCTCCCGAAGGCGGACCCGGAGGGCGCGACCGGCGCCACGGGGGCTTTCACTCCGCTTACGGGCGGGAACCGGGTCAATAGCCGACTGGTTTCGCTCTTGACGGACGCCAAGAAGGGGATTCTGGTGCGGGGGGGCGAGGACGTGGTCCCCCTGGTGGGTCGGCTGCTGGATGCGTGCGCTTCCGGTGTGGAGGTCCGTGTGTTGCACGACGTGGACCGTGCGGCCATGAAGTCCTTTCTCCGTCTCCAGGATGCGGGGGCGGTCATCCAGCATTCGGTTTCGCCGGAGCATCTGAGCGTGCTGATCGTGGATGACAAGGAATGCCTGATCGTTTTTCCTCGGGCCTCTGGACAACCGCCGACATCGGGTCTGTGGACGGATGAGCCGCATTTTGTCGCCGCCCAGGTCGCTGCGCTGAAGGCGGCATGGACGAGCGGGATGCCGTTGGAGGCGCGCAAGAGGCAGTTGGAAGGGGGAGAGGCGCCGCGCACGACGGAGCTTCTGGGTGCGGCGTACGACCGCGATCCGCAGGCGAACGCACTGGCGTTTCTCGACTCGGCGCTGCGCTTGATCGACGGGACCCAATCAGAGATCGAAATGTCGCTTCCCTTGGCGGCGGTCCCTTTGTTGGACTGGGACCGCCTGTGCAGCCGACTGGAGTTCGTGGATTGCCGGATGCTCCTTCCCGTACCGCGGCCGGGGACGCCGGTGGCAAAGACGCTGGCGCGGTTGATGGATGTGATGGAGATCCGCGAAGCGCCGTCCGGCTTGCAGAACCATGCGACGCTCGTGCGCGACGATGAGGAGTGCCTCATCGCCATCGTGGACCCCCGGCCCCATGAATTCGCCCCTTGTTGGGAGAGCGTCATCGTCAGCAACCAACGCGGGCTTGTATCGGCGAGCCGAGGACAGTTCGAGGTGGTCTGGAACGAGGCGTTGGGCCTTCATGAGGCAGCCACGCGGTTCGACTCCGGGGATTGGTGGTTCACCTCGTACCGGGCGCACGATGCGATCGGCTGGGCACGCGAGGCGTTGACCACGGCGAGTTCCTCCGTGGCGGTGCAGGCGACGCAAGAGACCGAAGGACTGATCCCGTCGCTTTTGAAGAGCGCGCCGTCCCATGTGCGCGTGGAGACGTCCACTGCACCGGAAGGGTCCGCGTTCGTCATCATCGTGGATGAGGGGCTTTGTGTCGTGATCGAACAGCCGCGCCTGGGCCGTTCAGCAGACGGTGTCCTGCGTCTGGACAGCATCGGGTTCGCGAAGTTCACGAACAGCGAAGCGAGCGTCCGGGCATGGGGGAAAAGCGAACTGCTTTCCAGGACCGGATCGGCATGATGGGCGTCTTGTCCGTAACGTGAAGCCCTCCCGGGAGTACCAGGTCCACATGAACCTGGGCCGCCATTTATAAGTAGAGACTGGCTGTAATAAGTTGGGACTATGGCAAGAGACTTGCCCTCTAACCACCAAAAACCCCACGCGAGTCGCCATACGCAGGGCGCCCCAGGGCCGGAATTGCCTAGTTTCATCAACGGCAAACGAACCGAGATACTTGAAATCTGCCGTCGCAACGGGGCTTCGAATGTGCGCATCTTTGGGTCTGTCGCGCGTGGGGAAGCAGGAGCTTCGAGCGACCTGGACTTCCTTGTTGATTTGGAACCAAACCGCAGTCTTCTGGACCATATTGGACTTCAACAAGAACTCGAAGATCTGCTTGGTGTCGAGGTGGATGTGGTGACACGGCGAGGATTGCATCCGTTGATCCGAGACAATGTTCTCGCCGAAGCGGTGCCGGTATGAAGGGTGACCGGGATCTCCTCCACCTGCAGCACATGCTTGACGCCGGAGAAGCCATCATCGAATACACGGTGGATGGGCACGACGCGTTCATGGATGATCGCCGGACCCGTGACGCCGTGGTTCGCAACCTGGAAATCATCGGGGAAGCAGCGAAACGCCTCAGTCAAGAACTACGCGACCGCGAACAACAGATTCCTTGGCGCAAGATTGCAGGTCTACGTGACATCGTTGTCCACCAATATGATTACGTGGATTATCAAGAGGTGTGGAATGTTGTTGAAGACGACCTTCCTGGTTTCCTCAAGGAGATTCGCCGATTGATCACAGCAATACAACGATGAAAGGATACAATGGAAAAAGAGAACAAGACGCCCGACAAGTCGCTCCGCCCGGCGCCGCTTCGCGGCGCGGGTGAGCTTCACCGAGGGGCCGAAAAGGCGGGATGGGCTTCGCGGGGGCGTCGCGTGGCAAGATCCCCGACCAGGATAGCGCCGGACCGTCCGACTCCCGTGGAAACGAGCATTTATGAACACTCCATGGCTCCCCGGATGGTCGCGCACTGCTTCATGGGGTGGAGGGTGCACGCATGATTCATGGGAGGTGCCGTTTTGTCTGATTCATCGACCGTCGTAGTATTGGACAAAGACCCGTTTTTCCGGGATTTCCAGCGGTTCCTGCTTTCAGGCCAGGGTTTTCAGGTGGAGGCGCCTGTGGCGCCGAAGGACTTCACCGCGGAGTACATTGCGGGTCTCGAGCCCCGGCTCATCGTCACCGAGATCCTGCTCCCCGGCAAAAACGGTCTTGATCTGATCCGCGAACTCCGGGAGCTTCCCGCCCTCCAGGGGTGCCGGATCGTCGTCTTCAGTGTCCTCCATGCGGAGACGCGGGCCATGGCGGCCGGGGCGGACAGTTTCGTCCGCAAGCCCATGACGCAACAGCCGTACCTCCAGACCGTCGTGGAGGGGTTGAGACCGGAATCGAGTGAGGAAAGACCATGAACCGCGTTCCAAGTACGATCCCCGCGCTGGACGAGATCCTCCACGGTGGGTTCCCGGCAGCAAGCATCAACATCATCACGGGCAGCCCCGGGACCGGGAAGACCGTGCTCGCGCAGCAACTGGTGTACGGAAACGCGACCCCGGATCGACGGGTCCTCTATTTGACCACCGTGAACGAGCCCATGCACAAGGTGCTCCGTTACGTCCAGAACTTCAGCTTCTTCAATCACGAGAAGCTCGAACTGGCCGTTCGGTACGAGGACGTCGGTGAGGTCTTTGAGACGGGGGACGTCCAGGCGGTCATGAAGCGGATCGAGGAGCTGGTGTTGCAGGAGTCGCCCGCGATCGTCATCGTCGACTCCTTCAAGGCGCTGAGCGACCTCGTCTCCGACGTCACGGAGTTCCGCAGGGCCCTCTACCGTCTTACCGGCGTGCTCACGGCCAGCGGATGCACGGCCTTCTTTTTGGGCGAGTACGACACCCACGAAGTGGGCGCGCTCCCCGAGTTCGCGGTGGCGGACGGGATCCTCGATCTGACCAATGAGCGGCGCGGCATCCGGACGTACCGATATCTCGCCGTCGTCAAATTGCGTGGCAGCGACTTCGTCGACGGCCGGCATCGGATCCGGATCGCCCCATCGGGCCTGAAGGTGTTCCCTCGGTTCCGCACTCCCGCGGTGCCGAAGACCTACAAGCCGTCAAGGCAACGCGTCGGCACGGGGGTTCCTGATCTGGACGGGCTGTTGGACGGAGGTTTTCTCCAGGGTTCCAATACGTTGGTGGGCGGACGAACGGGTCTGGGCAAGACGATCCTCGGCCTGACTTTCGCGTTGTCGCAGGCGAGCCGGGGCGAGCCGGTCGTGATGGCGAGCTTCCAGGAGGACCCGAATCAACTGGATCGGCTGGCTGAGAACGCGGGCGGGGATCTCGGCGCGGCCGAGGAGAGCGGGAACCTGCGGCTGGTCTTTGTCAGTCCGGTGGAACTCGATCTCGACGAGCACGTCCTTCGGATCGTGGATGCGGTGGAGCAGATCGGTGCCAAGAGCCTCGTCATCGACAGCCTCAGCGATCTGGAGGAAGGCGCCTACGATGAGGAGCGTTTCCTGAATTTTGTGTACAGTCTGATCCAGTATCTCAAGGACCGCGGGATCACGTCGGTGATGACCTATGATCTGGCCGCGAACGACACGTTCCGAGAGTACAGTCTGGGGTTGAGTCGCCTGGCGGACAATCTGATCCTTCTCGAGGAGGAGCGGGAGGGGCCGCGGATCCTGCGCAAGCTGCGCATCGTGAAGACGCGCGGCATGGACCACGACCACGACGTCCATCTGATGCGTCTGACCGGGGCGGGCCTCCAGATCGATCGCGCGCCGGGGTCATGAAGCCGGTCTCATGGCTTGCTCGCCCGGCGGGCGGGCCAGCGGGGGGGTGAGGCGGGGGGATGGGCCTCCGTTACACCCCATGGCGGCTGGATCCGACTCGGATTCAAGGCGTGTGGCAAGAATCCCGCTCATGTTCGGGAATAGAAACCCGACCCCGTCGAAATGGCCGAAACGGCCAGGAAAAACCCCTCGTGTCACCCGCGTGGCATACAGAATCACACTCATAACCCCCACCGCCTTTCCTCGTGGTGTTGGACATATTTCCTGTATGCTCAACAGCCCCCACCACCCCCAGCACAGTGGCGGGGCGCGATGATATCGGTCGCCGCCCCGTCCCCTTTTTCTGCGTTTAGGATCAACAGCCCCCACCACCCCCCAGCACATGGCGGGGCGCGACAACAGCGGTTGGCGCCCCCGCCCCCTTTTTCCTTTGTTGCTGCGTGAAACGACGGCGCCGGCTTTTGGAAGTTGGAGAACGGGGGGTCGCGGACGGGGTATCCGTTTTTCAGCCCCGGAGGAGCGGGCCGCGAGGCCCTGTGCGATCACGCGGTCCTTCATGTTGGGCGTGCCCCGGTTGGTCGACCGCGGCTTCACGCGGTCGGCTTCTTGACGGGGCGGCCTTGTCCTTCGATGCGCCGGAGGACGATCCACCAGAAAAGGAGCATCCAGCCAAAAAAGAGGATCCATCCGAAGTGTGCGTGTGCGGTCTGCAGGGCGGCCCCACCCCATTGATGGCCCACCAGCGCGAGGGCGATGAGACGGATCAGGTTCGCCAGGTAGATCCCGATGAGCCCCAGGCCCAGGTACAGGGACAGCCGTCCCGGTGGGGTCTGTTGTTTCCATGCGTGCAGGCCGAGGATGCCGAGGAAGAGGATCCCGGGTTGGAACCCGGCGCAGATCGTTCCGACGCTCAGTGAAAGTGTACCGCGCGATGTGCCGAGCATCACGGTCTGGCCGAGGGTCTGCACGTCGAACCCGAGCAGGTCCAGCGACCAGGCCATGGGCGCGACGAGCCCGTACATGAGGAAGGGGTCGATGGGGGAACCTCCGGTCTGCGACTTTAGTGCGGCGTCCAGTGCGAACACGCCCAGTGGTGCAGCGATCAGGGGGAAGCTCCATGCCACGAGGTTGCCGATGCTGGTGGGTCCCACCATCTGGTCCAGCCGGGATGCGGCAAAAAGGAGCAGGGCGCCGTAGACCACGATGCCGATCTCCCACGCACTCAGGTTCGAGGCGGCGACCAGGTTGTACCCGATCACGCCGCCTGCTGCGGCTGCGCCGAACGCAGCGGTCGCGATCACCCGGCCACGCGGGCTCGGGCCGTGCGTCTCGGCGGGACCTCGGGCAGCCGGGCGGGCCGCCAGCACGAGGAGGCCCCCGGCTGCGAGCAGGAGAAGACCGAGCCAGAAGGATTCATGGGCCAATACCCGCAGGGCGACCAGGAGCCCGTAGCCGGCGAGCAGGAGGCCGGCGAGAAAGGCGGTTGTGCGCGCGGGGGACTCCTTCTCCATTCGATTCACCGCGCGGGCCGAGCGCGCACGGTCCTCTTGGGTGCGGGAGCGGAAAAAACCTCAGGGACATTCCGCCGTGGGGGAGGATGTGGAAACTGGCTGCGTGCCAAGAGCACGGCCACCGGATGTGCGATTTCGTGTCAGTGCCGGAGGAAACTGGGTCCTAAGGGGTAGATTGCGGGAACCCCCCCGGGCCAGGGGCAAAACCGATATATAGGCTACTGCTTGTCGAGAGGATTAGGAAGAGGCCTTTGGCTGGTAGTTGTTAGAGTGCATCCCATCCCCTCCTCGTGAGGCCAGCCACTCTTCCTACCCTTCGTTCTCCGGTCGGGGTGTTCAATCCCCGGCCGGGGTCCCATTCCACTTTTACGCATTGCGCGCTGGGTCCCGTGGTTGCTGACCGGCGTAACCGGGTCCAATTATTTAGAGTCCGTTCCGGCTCACGCGCGTCAACCCCGACTTGCCGTGCGCCGTCGCGGATCCTGTTCCCTGCGTGGTCACCACTGCCGGTTGGTCTCCCCGCCACATGGGGGCCTGCACGGACCCGGCGGCGCTCGGGCCTTGCAAGGGGAGCTTCAACGTGAAGGTCGATCCTTTTCCGGGTCCTTGGCTGTGGGCTTCGAGCACGCCTCCATGCAGGATCGCCATGGACCGGCTGATGTACAGGCCCAGGCCGATGCCTTGTGGTCCGTCGTGTTGGTCCTGGTGGATCTGGCCGAAGGGTTGGAAGAGACGCTGGATCTCTTCCTTCGTGATCCCGATCCCTGAGTCGTGGACATTGATGTGGACCTGCTCTGCGTTCTTGGCGTCGATGAAAACCCGCCCGCCGGCAGGGGTGCATTTCAGGGCGTTGCTCACCAGGTTGTAGAGCACTTGGACCAGGCGTGGTTCGTCGGCACGCACCCGGACCCCGGCGTCGACGCGGTTCTCCAGTGTGATCCCTTTCTGCTGCGCCATCTCGGAGAAGCTTTCCACGACTTCGCCGGCCACGTTGTGGACGTGCACGGTGTCCAGCTTCAGTTCGATGCGTCCGCTGTTCAGGCGTACGATCTCCAGTTCGTCCTCGATCAGTTTGTCCAGGCGGTTGATGTTGCGTTCGAGCACGTCGATGGTCTTCTTCACGCGTGCGTTCTCTTCCAGTTCGGCCACTTGTTTGTGCAGGAGGTGCAACTGGATCTTGATCGGGGTCAAGGGGGTCTTCAGTTCGTGCGCCGTGATGTTGATGAACTCGGTCTTGAACCGGTCCAGTTCCTTCAACCGAGCGATCTCATACTCACGTTCCTCGGCGGCCCGCTGGCGCATCTCCGCCTCCCGGCGTGACTGTTCGGCCTTGACGCGTCGGGTGGCGTCATGGAAGCTCCAGACGCGGCCCACCACCTCGGTGCCGATCCGTTGCGGGTTCGAGTGCCGCTCGAACACCCGTTCGTCCTTGAACTCCAGAACGTCGAAGCTGGTCTCCTCGGGGTGTGCGTACACTTTTTCCATTTTTGCGATGAATCCGGCCGGGTCCTTGAGCTGCTCGAGCACGTTCGCCAGGGCCTCCTCGTCGTCCTGACGTGCGAGCACCTCCTCGGGGATCCGCCACATGCGGGCGAACTGGCTGTTGTACCGGGTGATCTTTCCTTTGCCGTCCACCACGAGCACGCCGTCCGCGGTGGAATCCAGGGTCGCTTCCAGAAGGGAGAGGTTGCTCTGCAGTTCGGCCTCGGCGCGTTTCCTCTGCGAGACGTCCCGGAAGACGATCACGCGTTCCGATTGGTCGTCGTCTCCCTGGGCCGGGGTGGCGTTCCATTCCACGGGGATCGAGGGTCCATGTGCGCGGGTCAACCACTCCTCGTTGGTTGCCGGCCCGCGGTGTGTGGCGGGCGTGTTGAGAAACTCGTGGAGCCCCCGGCCCACCAGGTCCGCCGGCGCGTGGCCCGTCAATTCCCCTGCGGCGGGGTTGGCGAAGCTGATGGTCCCGTCCCGTGCGATCCCCATGATCCCCTCACCCGCGCTGTCCAGGACGCGTTTCGTGCGGGAGCGGGCGGTCTCCACCATGCGCCAGTAGATCACGAGGGCCACGGACAGGCCGAGTACGAAGAAGGCATGGATCGCGCCCCAGAGCCAAGGGTTCGCGAAAGCGGCCGGATGGTTGTAGACGGAGCCGGGGACCAGCGTCCCCATCGCGCCGTGATGGACGGCCACATACAGGATGGCGAGGCCGAACGGGATCCAGTCTTCGTACATGACGATGATGCCGAGCATGGCGAAGAAATGGAAGTGGGCCTCGATGTAGCCCCCGGACAGATGCGTCAAGAGAGCGCTGGCGGTGATCAGCCCCAGGCTCGCCAAGATGGATCGTGCCCGTCTCGGGAGTCCGGGCAGCATCGCCACGAGGGGAAAGACGGCCAAAAGGGCCGACTCCAGCAGGATGTGGGAAGGAAGTTCCTGGCCGCGCCAGAGTCCGAACACGGCCAGTGCCGGCACATGGAGCCAAAGCAGGGCGAGCACGACTCGGTGGCGTCCCTTCCAGTCGGCAAAGGGCAGGGAACCGCCCTGGGGCAGCATTTGTTTCCACCGATGCCGACCTTTGGGATACGCGCCCGCCGGCGCTGGTTGCATCGGAGATGGATGGCCCGACACGCGTTGAAGCCTCCTCTGCAGAGGTACTTATAATCATGCACCCAGGAAGGAGGTGAAATGAGGTTCGAGACCATGGGACGACGGACGTGCCCAGCGGAATACCCGACGGGCCCGATGGTCGACCTCGCGCTCGAGGGTCGAGGGCACGAGATCGGGGTGATCCGGCGGGAGGCCCCTCCGGATTCGAACCAGGGCGTGGACCGGGGGTGGCGTGGCTCCCGATCGAGGCGCAAGGCCCCTCGGAGCCCCGACCCTTATTAAGCGGCGATGGTTTCGCGCCCCCGCATGTGGCACGCGGCTTCCGGCTTCACCCTGCTTGCGGCACTCGCTGTGGTCAGCCCGGACGCCGGCGCGGATTTCTGGATCCCCATGACGTTCCTCGTGGCGGGTGCCATGTTGTTTCTTTGGGAGTTGAGCATGCCGGGGTTCTTCATCGCGGTGGCCGCGATCCCGCTCTTGATACTCGGCGTGATCGGTCTGGCCGTGGAGGGCTTCTTCACGAAGGGGGTCATCTGGCCCTTGTTGATCGGTCTGCTCGTGGTGGCCCCCACCATGATGATCACCTTGAGGGTTTACCGCAGTTGGGCACCGCCCGATGCGGCCCCGACGACGACGAGCGCGGAGTCCATGCAGGGGCGCGAAGGCACGGTCACGGTGCCTGTGGACACGGAGACCACGAAGGGCAAGGTGCGCATCCAGGGCATCATGTGGAGCGCGAAATGCGACTCCGGGGTGATCCCCGAGGGTACGCGGGTGGCGGTCAAGGAGGTCCGCGGCGTGCACGTGCTCGTCGCCCCCGTGGAACCGGTGGGCGGCGCGGGGGAGCAGACCCCGACACAATCCGGGCCGGCGGGGGCACAAGCGGGCGGTCGGGAGGAAAGCGTTTGATCTCAAGTCGGGGCGGGCAGGGACCGCCGGTCATGGCGGCCGGCTAGGCGTTCAAGGAGCGACAATCAATGATGGACAACACGGTGTACGACGCAATCGCCCGAGGGGCTCGCGGACTTCTGGATTTCCTGCCGGGCGTATTGCTGAGTTCGCACACGCAGACGATCATCGTCGTGTTGGCGATCTTCTTCATCATCGCCGTGATCGTTCTGCTCATGAGCGGCGTGCGGATCGTGCAGCCGTACGAGCAGGGCCTCTGGATCGTCCTCGGGCGGTACAAGCACAAGCTGAACCCGGGGTTCAACTGGGTCTACCCGATGGTCTCGCAGGTGATCAAGTTGGACCTGCGTACCCAGGTACTGGACGTCCCGCGCCAGGAAGTGATCACGAAGGACAACTCGCCCACGAACGTGGACGCCGTGATCTACCTGCGCATCATCGACCCGGAGAAGACCTACTTCGAGGTCGCCAATTACAAACTCGCGACCATGGCGCTGGCGCAGACCACGCTGCGGAGCATCATCGGGGACATGGAGCTCGATGAGGTCCTGTACAACCGCGAGGCGATCAACACGAACCTCCGCGACACGCTCGACGAGGCCACCGACGGCTGGGGCGTGAAGGTGGAGGCCGTGGAGA
>CAYVRY010000059.1:0-11440 GCA_964452895.1 uncultured Halobacteriales archaeon | reverse complement strand
GGTTCGGGGTGTTCCAGCAGGACGTCCCAGTGCACGGGTACCGGCAGGGGCCCCGGTGTGACCTGCGCGGCGCGCGGTCCATCAAGGAGCAGTCCGGCGCCGCCTTGTTCCTGGCTCAACAGGGCGCGGCCTTGCACCCGGTCGCCGGGCTGCGGCACGGTCTCGGGGACCCGGAACCAGGTCCAGGCGACGCGCTGGGGGTGGGGGTGGCCGTCTGTTTTCAGGGGCAGGGCTTCCCCGCGGGCCCAGCCGTCGCCGCTTCGGCTTTGGGTGATCTCCAGGTTCACCTGCAGTTGCCGACCGGTCTGCTCCAGGCTGCGCTCGGGGTCGTAGCTCTCCGTGGGATGCACCACCGCGACGAGTGCGCATCCGGCGAGCCCGAGCACGGTGAGCAGGAACAGGGTTCTCGAGGATGCGGGCGGGTCCACGTCCGTCACGGGTCTCTCGGACCGCTTTCCCTATATGGGGGTTCGGGGGGTGGTTTGGAAACTTCCCGCGCCTTCAGACCGCGGTGAATTCCCGGCTGGCACTGGTGAGCACTTCGGGGCCGCCTTGGGTCACCAGGATGTCGTCCTCGATCCGGACGCCGCCGAAACCGGGCACGTAGATGCCGGGTTCGCAGGTCCAGACCTGCCCGGCCGCCAGGGTCATGTCCACGGCGGGGTGCAGGGTGCCGCCGTCGTGCACGGCGAGGCCGATGGTGTGGCCCGTGGAGTGGATGAAGCGTCCCTTGTACGCGGTGGCGTCGATCACGGCTTCCACTTTCTCGTGCACGGCGCCGGCGGGTTGTCCGGCGACGAGCGCTTCGATCCCTACGTTTTGTGCTTGCAGGACGATGTCGTAGATCTCGCGGTGTTTCTTCGTGGGGGTGCCATGGAAGTACGTGCGGGTCATGTCGCTGGCGTAGCGGTCGGCGATCGCGCCGAAGTCGCAGAGCACGTATTCGTTCTTGCCCAGGGGGTGCTCGCCGGGGTGGTAGTGCGGTTCGCTGGAGCGGGGGCCGAACGCGACGATCGTGGGGAAGCTTTTGCCGTCGCCGCCGGATTTCATCACTTCGTAGTCGATGCGGGCGGCCAGGTCCGCTTCCGTGATGCCGGGCTCCAGGAATTCGGGGATCCGGTCGCCCACTTTGGAGACGGCGTCCGCGGCGCGCCGCAGCGCGGCGATCTCGTCTTCGTCCTTGATCATGCGGGCGGCCTTGATGGCGGGGGAGACGTCCACGAGTTCGGCTTTCGGGAACAATCGTTCCAGGCCGCGCACGTTGGCCCAGGTGATCTCCCGCGCGTTCACGCCGATGGTGTCCGGGTCGTTGCCGAGTTTCTCGCGCAGGGTCTCGGTGACGAGTTCGCCTTGGCCTTTGGCGCCTCCGAAGACGTGGACGTTGTAGCCGCTGCCGTGGCGGGCGCTTTCTTCCTCCAGGGGGCTCGTGTAGAGGTTCACGTCTCCGTCGGGGAAGGCGGCCACCGTGGAACCTTCGAACATGCCTCCGGGCACCCCGGTGAGGTAGAAGAACGAAAGATCCAGAAGCGGTTCCGTGGCGTTGCGGATCAAGACGACCTCCGGGTCCCGTTCCAGGTCTTCGAGGTCCTGGATGTTCTGGAAGACCGTTTTTGCGCGGCGTGCCGGGAGGCTCATGCGTCGGCGGAAACTCCCTGGCCTTGAAAAGGGTGGGGGCGGCGGTTGTCGCCGCGGCGGTCGTCGGGGACCGTCGGTCCTCACCGGAACTGCGGGCGCATGGTGAGCCGTTCGGGCAGGGGGAGGGGCGCCTGGGGATATCCCTGCAGGAGTCCGGCGAGCGCGTCGGCCAGTGGTCCTTCGCCGACCCCGTCTTCGGCGTCTCCCACGGCGGCGGTCAGGGTCTCGGTGCGCAGCCGGGGCGTGTCGCGCCGGCTTTCTTTTTCCCGGTCGCCGACCACACGGATCACGGGGATCCATTCCCGTTCGGCGTCGCATTGCGGTCCCGGTCGAGCCCAGTTCTACAATAGGGTGTCGAGCGCGGCGTCGACCCAGTTCTCGTACGCGGTGGCCGTGATACCACCGGTCCGGCTCACGTCTTCCATGTAGCCGTACCAGCGGTCCCAGTCCTCCAGCGGAGGGTCGCCGCCGTACCAGTTGAAGCAATCGCCCTGCGATTCATCCTGTAGGAAAGCATCGGCCAGCGGATCGTCGGTGAACACCCAGGTGCCGCCCGAGCCCGCCTGGCATTGGACGACCCATTCGCTGTAGAAGTTGTTCTCGTCAAAACCGAACAAGGCGAGCAAGCAGGCATTCTCGCAGTCGAGCCTCAGCACGTCCATCGTGACGCTGTGTCCGGCCGGTTCATACACGCAGTCTTCGTCCTGTGCAGGGGGGCTCGTGAAATAGCCGTAGGGGAATCCGTCCAACCCGCATCCCAGGACTTCGCCAAGTGACAGGGGGTGGGACGTGGGGATCGGATCAAGGGGTTCCAGGTCCAAGTCCGGATCCAGAGCGGTCCCGGGGGTTGCGACGGTCGACAGTAGCAGTACACAGGCCAGCACGGTGATTGTTCTCATGGTTTTCGTGATCTCCTTGGTTCGATGGATCGCAAGGAATCCGGGTCGTCCCGTCCGCGCGGGTTGTTGTGCGGTGGCTTGCGAACGAGTCTGGGATCCTTTTCAAGGTATTAACCCGGAGCTTCCGCATCGTTTCAGCAAACTTATATGGCCGGCGGTGTCCTGCGTGAGTAATTGGATCCCGCATAAGTCTGCGTTTTAAGGCAGTGACATTTGGCAAACCGAATGATCATGCGGGCCGTGCGGGTCTCCAGGGCGTGGAGTCGAAACGATGGCAAGTATAAAATTCCCGGAAAAAAGGCTCGTACCGAGGAGATCCGGGCGTGAGTCCGATGGGGAGAAGGTTCGAACGAAAGGACAAGGACGCAGGCCAACCGTTCTTGTAGTGGCGCTTCTTTTCGTGGTCGTGCCGTTTTTGGGGACTGGCAGCGCGGACCCGGTGGACGATGTCGTGGATGAAGTGAACGCGGTATTGTGCGACATCGAGGAGGTCCAGGAACTTCTTTGCGGGGTGGAGAGGCTTTGGGTCGCGCGCTACGCCAAGCCAGGCGCCCCTGTCAACAGTGCGACGTCGGTGGGCGTGAGCCCGGATGGGTCTCGTGTCTTCGTGACGGGGTTCAGTGCGGTCGGCGGGTCCTCCCCCGACGGGGAGGGGGGCGCGGACGACCATTCCCAGGTGTATTCGACGGTGGCGTACGATGCCGGGTCCGGGGAGGAGTTGTGGATGGCCTCGTTCAACGGCCCCAACGACCGCGCCGACCTTCCCACCACTCTTACGGTGAGCCCGGACGGTGCCTTCGTGTATGTCGCGGGTCACAGCGCGCACACGGGCACAGGGACCGATTTTGCGACCGTGGCGTATGACGCGGAGGACGGGACGCAACTCTGGTACCAGATCTACAATGGGCCTGGTGGGTGGAGGGATATCGCGTGGGATGTGGGTGTGAGTCCCGACGGCACGATGGTGTACGTTTCGGGCCACAGCTGGGACGGGCAGTACGATTATGCGACGATCGCGTACGACGCGGCCGACGGCGAGAAACTCTGGCTGGCCCGTTACAACGGGCCGGACCATGAATGCGGCCCCCTGGCGATCTGCGACCACGCGTTCGCTTTGGCCGTGGACCCCGATGGTTCCAGTGTCTACGTGACCGGTCGGACCCGAGCCGACAGCAACGAGTTTGCCACATTGGCGTACGACGCGCGCACCGGTGAAGGGTTGTGGGTAGTTCGATACAACGGACCGGCCGGTGCCACGGACGGCGCGATCGACATCGGCGTGAGCCCGGACGGTTCCCGGGTCTTCGTCACCGGTTACAGTGCAGGGACGGGTTCCGGACTCGATTACATGACGATTGCGTACGACTCGGGTACGGGTGAGGAGCTCTGGTCCGCCCGTTACGAGGGTCCCGCGGGCAACACGGACATGCCGTACGCGTTGGTTGTCGGTCACGATGGCTCCCGGGTCTTCGTGACCGGGTCCAGCACCGGACAGGGCACCGTGGAAGATTATGCGACCGTCGCCTACGACGCGGCGACAGGGGACGAGTTATGGGTGGCCCGATATGACGGGCCGGACAACCTGAGGGACATCGCCCAGGGGCTCGGGGTGGCTCCGGACGGCTCCCGGGTCTATGTCACGGGGTACAGCTGGGGAGACGAAACGGCGTTCGATTACGCGACGGGGGTGTATGACGCGGCGACCGGAGAAGAGATCTGGGTCGACAGATACGACGGGCCCGGAGAAGGGAACGACTACGGGCAAGCATTGGTGGTGAGTGCGGATGGTTCCCGTTTCTTCGTGACCGGGTCCAGCACGGGGGAAGAGACATACGATTTCCTGACGATCGCCTACGACGCCCAATCCGACCTGGGTGTGCAGGTCAACGGGTGCCCGGTACTCGATCCCTGCTTGCCGATTTAGGAGACCCTCACCGGAACTGCGGGCGCATGGTGAGCCGTTCGGGCAGGGGGAGGGGCGCCTGGGGATATCCCTGCAGGAGTCCGGCGAGCGCGTCGGCCAGTGGTCCTTCGCCGACCCCGTCTTCGGCGTCTCCCACGGCGGCGGTCAGGGTCTCGGTGCGCAGCCGGGGCGTGTAGCGCCGGCTTTCTTTTTCCCGGTCGCCGACCACAAGGATCACGGGGATCCATTCCCGTTCGGCGTCGCGGATCTTGCGCCCGATCCCTTCCTGCCGGTCGTCCACGTCCACGCGCAACTGGGCCCCTTGCCCCTGGGCCCGGGTGCGCATTTTTTCCACGAGGTCCAGGCAGAGGTCCGTGTGGTCGTCGGAGACGGGCAGCACGCGCACCTGGGTGGGGCTGAGCCAGAAGGGGAGCGCGGGTTTTGTCTTCTTGTCCTTGGCGAGCTGGTTCTCCAGCATCGCGTAGAGGCAGCGGTCGATGGAACCGGAGACGCTGGTGTGCAGGATGTAGGGGTGTTGTCGTTGGCCTTCGTTGTCGGTGTACTGGATGTCGAAACGTTCGGCGTTCTCCACGTCGATCTGCACGGTGGAGAGCGCGGCGGCCTTGCCGGAGGCGTCGTTGACGTTGAACTCGAACTTCATGGTGAAGTAGAAGAACCGTTCCTCCCACATCTCGATCAAGACGGGTTTCCCCAGGGTCTTGGCGAGCCCCACGGCGAACTCCCGGTGGTCGTCGAAGAACGACCGCACGAACCGGACACCGGCTTCGTATTCGAACTCCAGGTCCCGCATCCAGTCCATGGAGCGTTCGAAGTGCTCGTGGAACTCGGTCTTGGCCTGCTGCAGGTCGGCCACGAGGGTGTGCATGTCGGGCATGGTGAAGGTGCGCAGGCGGCGCAGTCCGGCGAGTTCCCCGCGTTGTTCCCGGCGGAACGAGTAGTGGGTCAGTTCGTACAGGCGCAACGGGAGTTGTCGGTAGCTGATCGTCGCGTCGTGCGCGATCAGGTATTGGCCGAAGCAGGCGGCGAAGCGCAGGAAGAAGTCCTTGTCCTCGCTCTTGACGACGTATTGGCGTGCGGGGAACCGTTGCAGGTATTTCGACAACGCGGGGTGTTGGTAGTCGTACATGATGGGCGTCTCGACCTGCATGGCGCCTTGCCGGCGGCAGATCTCGGAGACGTGTTGTTCCATGAGGCGTTTCATCATCTGGCCCTTGGGGTACCAGCGGAAGTTGCCGGGGTCGCTCCCCGGTTCGTAGTCCACCAGTTCCAGTTCCTGCATGGTCTGGATGTGCGGGGGTTGTTGGGTGACCTTTCGGCTGCCCTTGACCTCGTGTTCATAGAACCGTTTCAGGCCGGGGTGTGCCTTGTAGTCGAACCGGTCGGCCTCCACGAGGTCCCCTTCCGGGGTGAGGACGTACCAGGTGGAACGCAGGCCTTCTTCGGCCTTGAGCGCCTTGGAGACCGTGGCGGCGCCGGTCTCGTGTTCCTTCTGCGTGCCCTGCGCGGCGGGGGGGCCGGTCTGTGAGGTCTGTGCACCGTTTTTCGCGGCGGTGACCCGACTTCCGTCGGGCAGGACGTGGCGTGAGAGTTCGGAAAGGGGGTGGCCTTTGCAGCTCAACCGGAAGGCCTTGTACCAGCCGAACGGCGAGCGTTTGACTTCCAGTTCGGAGAGTTCGTTCTCCAGGCCTTTCATCACTTCCACGGCGGCGGCGGGTTTCGAGAGGTCGTCGGAGAGGTGGGCGTACGGGTAGAGCATCACCCGGTTCGTGTTCACGGTCTTGGCGACGGCGCGGATCTCTTTGGCCCCGGTCTGGATGGCGCCGGCCGTGTCCGTCTCATCTGCGCTCTCCACGGCGATGAACGCGGCGAGGGCGTCCTTGAGGCCGCCTTCGCGCGCCTCGTCGCCGATCTCCTCGGCGAACTTCCCGGCCTTCTTCGTGACCTCGTACTCGATGTAGTCGCTGTGGATGAGAAGGAGCTTCATGGTTTGACTCGGGCAACTGGGCAGCGGTCATGTACGTTGCGGCCCCGGGAGGGCCCGTCTTGACGCGCCGGCAGGCTCAGACGACGCCCAGTGCGTCCCAGAGGATGTCGAGCAGGTAGGCGATCACAAAGCCGATGAAGCCGATGATGCCCAGTCCCACGAGCACGATCAACAGGGCCTGGCGGTACTCCTGCGGCTCGGGCTTGCGCGCCATTTTCAGGACACGGGCGTAGCGGCCGGAGCCGATCCGCTTCGCGCGGTGTTCGAGCCGGTGCTGCACGTCCCAGGCGCGGTCCACGACGCCTTTTTTCTGCCCGGGAGGGGCGCTTTTCCCGCGGCTCGGGTAGCTCGGCTCCGCTGCCATCTCGGGCCGTCCAGAGAGGGTCTTGCTTTTAAGTGTGCCGGAGCAAGTACGACGTCCACTCCTGTTGCGACCCGGGGCGGGGTCAACCGAACGGGCTCTTCGCGGTGGCCTGCGGCTCGCCGTCCACGGTCATCTCCACTTTCTCGTTGTAGAAGCAGATCAGGCCCCGGATCGGTTCCACTTCGCGAAGCGGCGCGTGGTAGACCCAGGCGAGCCCGTCGATCCATTCGTCGCCCACGCGCACCGCGTAGTACGACGCTTCGCCCTTGTAGGGGCACTGCGTGGTGTTCTTGATGGGTCGCAACCGGCTCATGTCCACGTCGTCGTGGGGCAGGTAGTAGCGCACCGGCAGGTCGCCTTCGAACAGGACCACGGGGTGTCGGCTTTCGGCGAGGGTCTCGCCGTTTTTTTCGAAGAGGACGTGGCGGCTCGAGCGCAGCGTGTCGATCCGTTTGTTCGGGTCGCGCGGATGGACGAAGACCTCCTCGGCTTCTTCGTACCAATGGTCCATGGCGTCCCATTGCACGGCGACGTGGCCGTCGACTTCGAGGCGGGCGGCCTCCGGGACGGCGTCGTCCACGTCCTCCGGGGGGAACGCGTAGGTGCGGGGCGGGGGGTTTCCCGGGCGCACGATCTTCGCCCGCTTCGAGTCCACCACGGTGCGCCCTTCGAGCATGGCGCGGATCCATTTCGGGGTGGGCTCAAGCTGCAGGGCTTCTGATTGCTGCAAGGGGGGCAAGGCCATGGACAGGCATCCAGTCGGACCCCTTTGGAGCTTTGGGTGGGGTGGTGCCGGGGTAAGCTACAGGGATCATGGACTCCAGTGGATCATCCGGCTTACACGAACCCGATCCGCCTCGGCGTCATTGGTTGAACAGTGACACCCTGGGCACCCGCGCCCAAGTTTCGCGTGCCTGGGCTGCGCCCGTTACGCGGCCTGGACGCCGGTCGGTTCGCGGGCCGCTCGTGCGGCGAGAACGTTCTTGACCTTCTGCCCGAGCGCGTCCGGGACGCGCACCTGGATCTCCGCCCAGGCGTTCTCTGCGGTGGCCCGGTAGGACTGCTCTTCGTTGTTCATGAGCTTGCTGCACACGCAGCCGGCGCAGCCCCCGGTGGCTTGTCCCTTGGATTCCTCGGTCTCCACGAAGTCGCGCACTTCGTCGAAGACGGGGGACTGGAGGATCTTTTCGAGCGGCTGTTCACGCAGGTTGCCGGCAGGCATGGCGAGCAGTTGGCAGGGCCAGACCTCCCCGTTGGGCCGCACGACGACCTTGCCGCGCCCGGCGCTGGTCGCCCGGGGGGTGTGTTTCCCGGTCTCGAGGATGCGTTCCAGGTTGAGTAGCATGTCCAGTACGTTGTCGAACGTGGTGGTGGGGATCGGGTTCGCGGTGTGTTCGGCGGCCACGGCGACCACGAAGTCCAGGTCCTGCTGGGTCAGGAGCAGGTCGGGGTTGGCCAGGGCGCGGCCGAAGGGTTGGATGTTGCCGATGGAGAGGTAGTCCAGTTCCAGTTCCCGGGCGAGTCTCAGCATGGCGGGCAGTTCGTGCACGTTGTGGCGGGTGAGGGTGATGTTCGCGCCGGTCACCGCGCCGGCGGCCTGCAGGCGCTTGATGCCCCGGATGGCCAGTTGCAGCGAGCCGGGGATCACACGCAGGGCTTCGTGGGTCTCGTCGGTGGCGCCGTCGATGGAGACGGAGACGCGGGTGCGGGTCGCGGCGATCCGTTTTGCGCCCTCTTCGGTCACGAGCATGGCGTTCGTGGTCAAGACCTGCGGGAAGCCGAGCTCGTTGCCTTTCTCCAGGAGCTCGAAGATGTCTTTCCGGGTGAGCGCTTCCCCGCCGAGGCCCCAGGAGACCCGGGAGAGTTCCCATGCGCTGGCGGTCTCCAGGAGGTCTTTGTATTCCTGGGTGGTCAGCTCGTTCTCCATGGGGGAGTGGGCGTCCGCGAAGCAGTGGTTGCAGTTCATGTTGCAACCCCGGGTGAAGTCGAGGTCGAGGCTCTTCATCTGCATGCTCAATGCTCCGCGGGGACGCTCGGGCGATGGGTACCGCTCAGGGGGGAGCCGATGGATGGGGACGCAGGTCTGCGCCGCGCCACGGGCTCACTCCTGGGGTTCTTGGATCACGTTCTTGGCGTGGCGCACGGTGTCGAACCAGGCTTCCAGTTCCTTCTCGTCCATGCTGGCCAGCGTCGCCAGACGCAGTGCGGCCACGACGGATTCCCATTGTTGCGCGGAGAGTTCGGCCTTGTCGATGCGCTCCATGAGGCGTTGGTAGGAGCCGATGAAGAAGGAGGCTTCCTTGTTCGACCAGTCCACGAACTCGGGCATGCTGGAGAGTTGGAATCCCATCTTGTCGAGGATCTCGGCGGTCTCCCAGTCGCGTTGTTCGAGCACGCGGTCCTCGAGGGCGTGGCGCTCGATCTCTTTCGCGATCGCTTCCTTGTTGATGGGCGGGAGGGCGAACTCGAAACTGGAGGCGATGGCGCGGTAGTAGTAGATCTCCAGGTTGCCGCGCTTGCCGGTGCGGGTGATCGTGGTGAGTCCCGCTTCGATGAGCTTCTGCAGGTGGTGGTAGGTCAGCTGCTGGGAGATGTTCAGTTCGTCGGCGAGCTCCCGGCTCGTCATTTCCTGCTCCGCGAGCAGTTCCAGGACCGTCAGCCGCACGGGGTCCACGATGGCCTTCACCTGGGCCATGTCCGTGACGATGTGCTGCGGTTGGATCTCCACCGCTTGCTCAGAAGCCTGTTGTTCCGGTTTTTGTTGTCCGCCCATGATGTTCACCCAACGACCCAGAGGGCCCGTAACAGGGGGTCGTTTGCCCACCGACCGACGGTGTGCGTCAGACACGCCTGCTTGGAAATATTGAGTTGCATCGGCGTATATATCTTTTCCTCGTTAAGAAGGCTGGGCGCATTGGGGCAACTGGCCGAAAAGTACCGACTTTCCGAACCAGGTTTGCTGCACCGAACTGTTAAATAGGCAACTGCAGGCTGTAGATATGGTGCCTTATGGCTGTTGTACTGACCCTGGAAGAGATCATGGAGTTTGTCGAATTCCTCACCGAGGAGCAGACCTGCTCCAAATTTGTGGTCTGATAGGGCCTCGCACGATGCGCCTCTAAGGGGGCGTCGGGGCGTTGTCCCCATTTCCGCCCCCAGTTGTCCCTTCGACCACTCTCCGAGTGGTTTGCGCTTTTTTGTGCAATGCTCTGGCGGCGGGTCCCATTGCCGCTGGTGGGGCCCCGCGCACCAAGAGGCCGTTGCGGTTCCACCAACACGCCTTTTCGACAGCTTGAAACCACCCAGCGCCGGCTCACCTTCGACCCAGGGTCGCCTCG
Source organism: uncultured Halobacteriales archaeon (assembly GCA_964452895.1). Lineage (GTDB taxonomy): Archaea > Thermoplasmatota > E2 > JACPAO01 > JAHWKR01 > CAYVRY01. The sequence goes on along the minus strand of CAYVRY010000059.1, from coordinate 1,296 downwards.
GGGCGCCCCCTGGACCGAATATTGGCAACCGACATGGTCGTGGAATCTTCTTCATCGGACCCTGAATCCGTCGCCGTGGCGGCACGCGGCCTGAGCAAGAGTTACCACGTCCCGCTCGCCACCCGCCGCCGCCTGAACCGCCTCACGGGTCAGGCGCCCCCCGCGCAGACGCACGCATTGGACGCGTTGTCGTTCCAGGTGGCCAAGGGGGAGATCTATGGCGTCTTGGGCCCGAACGGCGCCGGCAAGACGACCCTGATGAAGGTCCTCTCCACGGTCCTCCTTCCGGATGCCGGCTCCGTGCAAGTGCTGGGCCACGACCTGGTGAGCGCGGCCCACCGGTTGCGCCACCGGGTGGGCACGGTCTTCGGGGAGTACGAGCGCACCTTCCATTGGCGCCTCACGGGCCGCCAGAACCTTGCCTTCTTCGCCGCCTTCTACGCGATCCCACAACGCGAGGTGGCCGATCGGGTCGATTCCGTGCTTGAGGCCGTGGATCTGCTCTCGGTGGGCGACAACATGTTCAACGCGTACTCCACCGGCATGAAGCACCGGCTCGCTTTGGCGCGGGCGCTTTTGCCGGACCCCGAGCTGCTCCTGCTGGATGAGCCCACGGCGGGGCTCGACCCGGATTCCAGCGGCCGGATCGCCCAGCTCGTGCGCGAACGCGCGGACGCCGGGACCGCCGTGATCTACACGACCCATCGCCTGCATGAAGCGGGGGTCCTGTGTGACCGGATCCTGGTCCTCGACGGCGGCAAACGGATCGCGGAGGCGAGCCCCAGTGAACTCGCCCGCCTTGTAAAGGGCCAACAGGTCGTGGAGGTGAAAAAGCGCGGCGGGGGTCCGTGGGAGCGGCGCTTCGTGGACCCCGTGGCGGCCCTGGACGGGGTACTGGACTGGGAGACCCGCGCCGAGCGGCTCTTGTTCTACACGGAGAACCGCGACGACGTGATCCAGGCGGTGGTCGCCGCCCTGCGCGCCGGCAGCCCGGGGGCCCTCTCCGTGACGGTGCGACCGCCGGACGTGGAGGATGCGTTCCTCACGCTGGTGGCCGCCTCGCGCACGCAACAACAAGAACAAGGCAGCGCAGGAGGCGCCCGATGACCGCCTTGGACCTGCTCATCCCGGTCTTCTTCATCCTCGCCATCCCGGCGATCGCCGTGAGTGCCACGGCCGGGATCAAGGGTTTGCGCCCGGCCTTCGCGCTCATGCGCAGGCGGCTGCAGGTCTACACGAGTTACCCGTTCGCGGTCTTCGCGACGATCCTGCACGGCGTCGTGCTCGCCGTGATCG
>CAYVRY010000058.1:5848-11510 GCA_964452895.1 uncultured Halobacteriales archaeon | reverse complement strand
TGTTCTTGGGCGTGCGGGAGAGTTCCTCCTCGAGTTCCTTGATCTGCTCCGGAATCGATGACATGGTCGCTCCGGGTTCACCCGTGCGGCGAGAGCCGGCAGGCCGGCTCATAAAGGTTTGCGGAAGAGGTCGGTGGTCACTGGACGGGGGTGCTCGCTGGGACGGCGTGTGGTCTACCGGGCCGTCGGGTTCGGGCGGTACGCCGCTTCGTCATCCGAGGCGAAGGGTCTGCCCGTCTTGATCCTGGAGGGGGATGCGGCCCGTGCCGATCCTGGAGCCGTCGCGGGTGGTCTACAGGTCCGGGCTGGGGTCGTAGTCCTCGGGGGCTTTCTGATGGTAGTGCAGGTGGTAGTACACGGTGAACTCTTGTTGGTAGAACACGTTGACGTTGTCGAACTCGGGGAATACGCGCAATTGGACGTTCGTGGTCTCCTCGATGTCCTCCCATGATTGATCGCCGTTGCCTTCACCGGCGTCGATGCGCAGTTCCACAGGGGATTCGCCCGAGTTGTATCCGTAATAGTCACCGGGCGTGCTGCAGGTGGCGCCATCGCACGGGTCGCGCGCCAGGCCGTACTGCAGCCGGTCTCCTGCGAGCCCCGGGGAACCCCACACCAGGGTGGCGGTCAGGGATTCCAGTCCGGGCTCGATCTCGAAGCCGTTGGTCCGGTTCGACTCTTCATCGACGTCCTCGCACGCGTCCCCGGCAAGGATCAAGGTCACGAACCCGCACGCCATGAAGCCGGTCCATTCGAACTCCTTCACGACGGGCTCTTTCAGGTCATCCGCGGTGAACCGCTCCAGCTGGACGTCGGCGGGTACGGTCTGCCCCGCTTCGACCTGGACGCTGCGTACGTGCTGTTTGCAGCACACCGCCGAGACCTGCAGGAGGTACGTCCCGGCTTCTACGTTCTTGATCTCGTAATGGCCTTCCGCATCGGAGCGCACTTCTTCGAGGAGTTCGTTGTCCTCGACGAGCGCGACCCGGGCGTTCTCCACCTCGTTCAGGTCCAGGGTCAGCACGCGTCCCTTGACGGTGCCTGTGTTCGCTTCGTCGTCGGCGTCGTCTCCGCCGCGCGCCGGCTCGTCATCGCCGCCGAGGCAACCCGCGAGCAGGCCTGTGGTCAACAGGAGCCCCAATAAAAAGACGGACTGCCGCATCATGAGTCCTGGCTCTTATTCAACCTATAAGAGTTTTTTTGGCGCGTGGCGCGCAAGCCCCGCGGCGTGGGGGGACGGGGACCCAAAAAACAGGGGGATTGACAAGGGGATTGAGACAAGGGGATTGAGACAGGGGAGGAGGATCATCGGTGTACGCTTTCATGCATCCGGGATCGGGTCGTACCCTTCAGGGGCCGCCTTGTGGTAGTGCAGGTGGTAGTACACGGTGAACGGTTGTTGGTAGTAGACGTTCACATCGAAGGTGGGGAAGACCCTGAACTGAAGGGGCCGGGGGTTGTCGTTCGTGATCTCGTCGTACGCGTTGTCCCCACCGGGGCTGCCGGCGTGGAACACCAGTGGGCTCGTACCCTCGGCATCTCCATACACTTGCGAGCATTCGAGGCCACAACCTTCGTCCTCCAAAGCGATCTGCATGGTGTCCCCGAGGACGCCACCGGCCGGCTCCCAGACCATGCCCACACTCACGGTCTTGATGCCCTCCTCGATGTCGAAGAACTCGATGAAGGAGTCGTTCGGGTCGTCGAGCTCCTCCAGGGAGCAGACGGAGATCACGAGCACGGGGGTACCCAAGGCGCAACTGAGGAACCCTTCCCATTCACGCTCGTCGATGTACGGGTCTTTCAGGTCGTTCGCCGTGAACCGTTGCAGCTGGACATCTGCGTCCAAGACCTTTCCTGCTTCGACCTGGATGTTCTGGACGTTCTCCTTGCAGCAGGCCGCGGAGACCTGCAGGCGGTAGCTCCCGGGTTCCACGTCCTTGATCTCGTAGTTTCCGTTGTCTTCGGAGCGGGCCTCCGAGACGACTTCGTTGTCTGCTACGAGGGCCACGCGGGCGTTGGCCACCTCGTTCAGGTCCAGGGTCAAGATCCGGCCCCTTACGGTGCCGGTGTTTGAATCGTTATCGTCATCATCCTTGCCGACGCCCGGCTCGTCGTCTCCACCGAGACATCCAGCCAGAAGGGCGGCCGCAAACAGGAGCGCAACAAAGAGTACAAAGTGCCTCTTCATGGGTCCACCGTATCCTTCTTCCTCTTAATGTTTATGGACCCTCTTTGCATCACTGCCCCTCCCTTTTCTACTTGGGCAGCTTTTTCAGGAGCCGGGGGGTGCAAACGAACCGTGCCGGGAAGTCCTCCATGGCGGGTCCGAAGACAGGGTGAGCGGGCCCGGGCGAATCGGGTCGTTTCGGGGCCCCGTGGACCCGGGCCAGAGGCCGCGCACGCACGTCCCGGCCCGCGGCGCCCGCCGCGCGTCGTGGCAGACCGTCTCACGTTCCAGCCGGCCGCCCGGGAGGGGGCCACGCCGCTTCGCGACGTGTCGTTCCGGCTTGAGTCGGGCGGGGCGATGCTCGTGGCAGGACCGACGGGTTCCGGGAAATCGACTCTGCTTCGTCTGATTGCGGGGCTCGGCGGACTCTATCCGGACCCGCATGCCGCCGGTCGGCTCCAGGTGACCTTCGCCGGGGACGATCCCGCTGCGACGGATTCCTCCCCCTTGCCGTCGCCTCACCCCGGCCGCGTGGTCCTGGTGCCGCAATCCCCTCGCGACGCCCTGGTGGGCCTGGATGTGTTCTCTGCGCTCGCGATGCCGCTCGAGCAGGGGGGCGTTGCACCTGCGGAAACGACCCGGCGCGTGGAAGAGGCGTTGGACCGGGCGGGCTTGTCGGCCTTGATGGAACGTGACGTGGCGTCGCTTTCCAGTGGCGAAGCGCGTCGTGTTGCGCTCGCCGGGGTGCTCGCCCAGGACGCCCCGTTGGTGCTCCTGGATGAACCGTTCGCGGACCTCGAGCCCTTGAGCGCGAGGCGGTTGCGTGCGGACCTTGCCGGGATGGTGGGTCGACGCACCGTGGTGATCGCGGAACATCGCCCGCGCTGGGTCCAGGACCTCATGGATGTCACGCTGCACTTGGTGTCCCACGAGGCGCGGCCCGCCGGCGCCATGACGCCCTCGTTGCCAGAGTGTGCATCGGCCCCGCGGACCGCCGCCACACCCGGCGTGGAAGCCCGTGGCCTGGGCGTGCGTCGCGCCGGGCGGACCTTGATGAAGGACGTGGACCTGCGACTGCGACCCGGGGTGTGGGGACTGATCGGACCGAACGGCGCCGGCAAGACGTCGCTGATCTGGACGCTGGCGGGTCTGCTGCGCCCGCAGGCAGGCAGCGTGGACGTCGCCGGGGTGCCGGTCTGGCGCGCCGGGAAGCGGGTGCGGCCCCGCCGGCACGAACGGCCGCTTCGCTCCCGATTGCAGGTGGCGTTCCAGGAACCCCGGGAGGCTTTTTTTTCGAACGCCGTGCACCAGGAGCTGCAGGCTCCACTGGATGCATTGGGAAAGGCGGGCAAGAAAGCGAACGCCCGCAGCGTGCAGGAGGCGCTGGTGGCCTCGGGGCGTACGGCGCTTGGTGATCGCTGCCCACAACGGCTTTCGGGGGGCGAACAGCGCTTCGTGCAGTTGCTCGGTGCGCTTCTTGCTCGCCCGGGTGTGCTGCTTCTCGATGAACCGACGCACGGCCTGGATGCGGACCTGCGCACGGACCTGCGTGCGCTTCTGGACGCCCTGTCGAAGCAGGGGCATCTCGTGCTGGTGGCCACGCACGAACCCGAGGTGTTGCCGGCGGATGCGCGTTGGCTCTACCTGGCGGGCGACGGCCGTCTCATCACGGGGGCGCAGGCGGCACCCGGCGCGCGTGAACCCGCTGCAGCGGGGTTCACGACATGGGGGCGGGAACCGTCACACGTCCCGACGGATCTGGGCGACGACCTGCAGGCGGTGCGTGCATGAACCGGGGGCTTGCGCTGGTGTGGCCGCGTCTCGTGTTGGCTGCCGGGGCGACCCTGGTGGCGCTTCTTGCTCCGATCCTGTTGGTCCCGTTGGTGGCTGTGGGGGCGGGTTTCGTCTTGTGGCGTCTGCAGGACATAGAGGCGGACGGGACGCCGCTTCGTTCGGCGGGATCCATCGGTCTGACGATCCTGGTCACGACGTTCCTGGTGACGCCGGTCTGGTTGGTCTTGCTTGTGGGGGTCCAGTGGATCCCTGCGCTGCTCGTGTCCGGTGCGTTGGCGGTGCGTCTGAGTGCGGTTTTCTTCATCGGGTTTGCGTTCACCGCGGCGGTCTCGCCGGCTTGTTGGTTCGCCTCGCTTCATCGTTTCCCCCGTTTGGCGCTCGCGTTGATGTTGACCATGCGGCAGATCCCCGAGTTCACCCAGGATTCGGTGCGCTTGCGGGCCGCGCAGCAGGGGCGGGGTCTATTGGTGGGAAGGCGGGCGTGGCGTCCCCTTGTGTTCCTGGTGCCGCTCTTCTCGCGGGGCCTTGAGCGCGCCGACCGGCTTTCCACGGCGCTGCTCCTTTCTGGTTGGGGCCAGGCCAAGGCGCGACCGGTCGCCGCCGCCCGGGCCACGGGGGGCGATGCGTGGTTCGTCCTGGGCGGCCTCGTCTTGGCCGGGTTCGCCCTCCTGCCGCGGTTCTGGCTCGCCCTGTAGCCCGGCGAACCCACCGCGACCACGCTCTCAAGGAAGCTTGATTTGTTTCAAGTAAACTTGATAAGGGTTGGGCATCTCCGTTGTTTGTTGGAACCCCGCGGTCTCGACCCGGTCGCACGCCCGGCCCGGGCGTCCATGCTGCGCACGATCTCCCTGGTCGCGGTGCTCGCTGCACTCGCCATCATCGGCCGCATCGCGTTCTTGTGGGCCCCCAATTATGCGCTCACTTATTTCGTCGTCTTTCTCGCCGGCGTCCTGCTGGGCCCGCTTGCCGGTGCCGGCGTGGGCGTGATCGCGATGACGAGCACGAACCTGCTTCTTTCCGGCTTGCACCCGGTGCTCGTTGCGAACGCGACGGGCATGGCCTTTCTCGGTCTGATGGGCGGCGCGATGCGCCCGCTCTTCTTGTCGCCGGTGCGGACCCGGCTGGACCGCGCTTTGCGGTTCACGGTGGCGGGAGCGGTCGGACTTTTCGGTACCTTCGCGTTCAGTGTGCTGGGCGACCTCATGGGGTTCCTGCTCCAGTTCGTCCTCACCCCCGAAGGCGCCACCATTGGAACGAGCGCATTGGGCCCCATGGTCCTGATGGGGTTGGTCTTCAACCTGGGTCCTGCGCTGGTGAACATGGTGCTCTTTGCCACGGCGACCCCCGCCTTGGTGGCCTCGCTGCAAAAAAGCGGTCACGTATGGGCGCCGCGCGGACCCCCGCCTACTGACGGACAAACTGGACGAGCGACGGATACTGCTGCGCGAACGCCTGGGCACGGGGCAGCGACAGCCAGGCACGGGCACCCCTGAACTCGCTCACATGCAATCCATGCTCCAGGAGCGCTTCGCGCAGCACGGGGTCACTCACGCAGGCGGAGCCGTCCATCCGGTGGTCCGTCACGAAACGCACCGGCATTTGAAGCTGTACGCGAACGAGCGGGGACAGCGGCTCGGCGAACCGCTGGATCTGTGCCGCATCGAAGCGATGCACCGTGCCGGCCTTCGTGCGCGCCGT
>CAYVRY010000058.1:0-5748 GCA_964452895.1 uncultured Halobacteriales archaeon | reverse complement strand
GAGCTGGCCCTGAAATCCACCCGCGTGCGGGCTCGGTTGATGCGCGCGTTGACCCGGCGCATCGAGGAGGCCCTGGAGCGCGCGGGGATCGAGGGGATCGTGCAACAGACCCATTCCCGTCACCTCGTGGAGGCCACCGACCTCGAGGGCGCGGTCCATGCGGTCTCCCGAGTCTTCGGGATCACGAGCCTGAGTGTCGTCACTCCGGCATCGGCCAAGCTCCCCGAGTTGGAGCCGGCCGCCGCGGACTACGCAAAGACCCATTGGCCGGCCGGTGCAAGGTCGTTCGCGGTGCGCGCCCGGAGGACCGGCGACCATCCCTTTACGAGCCAGCAGGCCGGCGCGGCGATCGGTTCCGCCGTATGGAACGCGATGAAGGCGCGCGGGGTCGACGTGCGCGTGGACCTGGACCGCCCGGATTGGGCGCTCCATGTGGAAGTGCGAAACAAGCAGGCGTACCTCCATCACGACCGGGTCCCGGGCCCGGGTGGGTTGCCGTTGGGTTCACAGGGGCGCGTCGTGGTCTGGCTCACGGGTGGTGACAGCGGGGTCGCGGCCTACTTGATGATGCGTCGGGGGGCCCAGATCGTACCGTTCTATCTGCCGCAGGTGGACGACCGCCTCAAGGCGAGGATCGCCCCGGACGCCCGGGAGGCACACGTCGCCCAGCGGGTCCATGCGGTCCTGCGTGAATGGGGGGCACCGAAACGCCTGCACGCGATGCATCTGGACGCCGGGACCATGAAGGACGTGGATGAAGGCGGGCAAAGCAGCGTCCCGTTGGCCCGTTTCGCGATCCGCTGCGGCCTGGACCTGGTGAAAAGGACCCGCGCCCATGCGCTGGTGACGGCGGAGACCCGTGAGGTCCCCTGGGTCGCCCGTTTGCCGGAAGTGCATCAAGGCGGGGACGTGCCCACGCTGCGCCCGCTTCTGGGACTGGACCGCAAGACGATCGATCATTACCGCGCCCTCGTGGGCCTGCCGCAACAAAGCGGAGCGGCGCTGATGGTCCCTGGGGCCAGGGAGGAGGATTGATGGGCGCCGTGGGCGTCGTGGGCGCCGGCGCCATGGGGACATGGTTCGCCGTCCGGTTCAGCCAGTCTCTCGATCAGGGGCAGGAGGTGATCTTGCTGGCGCGCAAGGATCGGGCCGCCGCGTTGCGTGAGAACGGGGTCTTTGTGGACGTGCTGCCGGGTGTGGACCCGGACGCCGGGGATGGTCGCCTGGAACCGGGCAGGAATCTGCGGGTGGTCGGGCACGAAAGGGAGATCCCGGACGATGCGTTGGTCTTCTTCGCGGTGCGGGCCTATCAGACCGCGCAGGCGGCGCAGCGGCTCAAGGACGCCGGGGTGCACCCGGGTGGCGTGGTCACGCTGCAAAACGGTCTGGGCAACGCGGAAGCGTTGTCGCAGGTGTTCGGGGAGGACGTCGTGGCAGCCGGCGCCACGAGTCATGGGGTCACCGCTTTGCATCCCACGGGGGTCCGTCATACGGGGGCCGGGGACACCAGTCTGGGGCCTTGGGTGAGCGCGGCCCGGCCGGTCGCCATGGAGGCGGCGCGGGTCATGGCGGACGCCGGCATCCGGACGACGTTGGTCGACGAACCCAGGGAGGTGCTGTGGCGCAAGGTGGCCGTGAACGCCGCGATCAACCCGCCCACGGCGATCCATCGCATCGAGAACGGCCGACTTCTCGATGGTGGTCCTTTGGAACGGGAACTGCGTGAAGCGGCCCGGGAAGTGGCCCAGGTGGCGCGTGCCGAAGGGATTCCTCTCACGGCACAGGAAGCTGAAGAAGACGCGGTGCGCGTGGCCCAGCGGACCGCGCGCAACCGCTCCAGCATGCTGCAGGCGTTGGAGGCGGGTCAACCGCTGGAGACCGACGCGATCACCGGCCAGGTGGTCAAAAGGGCCCGGGACCATGGGATCCGGGTGCCGGTGAACACGCGCCATCTCCAGCGGCTGAACGGACTCGTCCCGGAGCCCCGCGTCGTTGAATGAAACGGCACGGCCCGGGGTAAGGTTTTGCCACCCTCCGGGTGGGATCCACCGGCTGGGAGCAAAGCATTCATCAACAAACCCATCATGTCATCACATGACACTCATGTCCGGGTCCGATGGACCGGCCTTGGTGCCGGAACTGGAGCGCGTTCGCAACCTTTGCTACCTGGAAGGCAAGGCCGTTCTCCAGGAGGACCCGGCTTCGAAACAGGTCTTTGACCGGCTGCAAAACGAGTGTCCCCATGTCTCCACGCGGGAGCTGGTCCTGCTTTTCCATCTCGGCGATCCAGCCCTGGTGACCGCCGCGGCACATCGCCTGGAGTACAATGCGACCCACCCGGAACCGGCCCCGGAGCCGGAGCCGGTCGAAACCACGCGGGCCGGCCCGTAAAGCGGAGATGGTACGCCCGGGTCTTGCTGTCAAGTGGGCTATATAGCGCTCTGGGTGTCGGGGTCTTGGGACTTCTGATGGAGTGCCAGTGGGTAGGACCATGATGCGGCAAGAGACAGCGGGGTCGTTGCGGCCCGGACGGCAGGGCATGCTTGTATCCCTTTTTGTGATTCTGTTTATCGCGCTTGCATCAGGCGCTGCCACGGATCCCGTGGCACCGGAAGAACCAGCAAATTCACCCTTGCCCGGTGATGAGGCCCACGATTCCCCGCCCGGCGGCTCATCCGGCCCGGCGGAGAACACGATCAAGGGCTACATCTACCAGGCCACACCGGAATCGGCGCGTTGGCAGACGCTGCAATCCCAACACGGTGTGACCCATTACCGGGTCAACGTACAAGGGGACGCACCGTTCCTGTTGCGCGCCCAGGTGGACCGGTCGGCGGCCTGTTTCGGCGCCACGTGCGTCGAGATTCCGGATTTCGACATCGCGTTCTACCGCGAGAGCGGCGGCTCGGATGCCAGTGTCGGGGAGCGTCATTACGGGACCGGGCCGGAGGAGGGGACCGTGCCGAAAATGGCGGATTTCGCGCATGTCTATCTGCGCACACCGGGCGTGGTCCCGGACAGCTTGGGTGGATACGGCTTCGTCTACTTGCAGGGCAACCCGGGCTCGGACCAGGTCCCGGATTGGCCATAGGCAGGACCCGGCCCCTTGGGACGAAAAGGACCCCACCCGAAACGCCCCTGGGCCCGTCGCCCCGGGACCAAGCTTTAAGTCGCTTGGTGGAGATAGTCTCTTTTGGAGGGATTGCGACGCCTACAGGAACCCTGGCGCCTGGTCGCCGGTGCGACCCGGACCCGCCTGCACGCGCGGTCCCGAAGCTCTTTTCAGGGCAGAAGCGGCGCCATCTGGCCCGGTTGCGCCGTGGCACCCGGTTCTTCGTAAGCGACAAGGTGGCCGCGGCCCACATGATCTATTTCCTGGTCTCCGCGGCCTTGTTCCTTCCCCTCATCGGCGGCATGCTCTATTTCATGCGTGATGTGACCGACTCCCAGATCCAGGAGGACGCCGGGCTGGAACCCAAGGCCCGCAACCTGTTGGAGCGGCTGGTGGGGTCCCCCGGTGCACTGGGCAACGGCACGACCTTCTGGCAGAACCGCACGGACGGGACCGATGCCCTCGTGGAAGCGGGGATCCGGCATGACCTGGACCGGCTCAGGTTGAGCCAGGAGAAACTGGGGAACCTTCAACGCGGCAGCATCGAGCACAACATTGACACCCTGTTCGTGGATTACCCGGAGCTGAAGAACGCCACGGGGCTTGACGACCGGTTCGATTTCCACCTGCAGCTTACGCCCATTGGTTTCGACAAGGGCGTGGATCCCTACGGCACCCGGGCCTTGGCGAACGCGCATGTTGCGTACATCGCAGAATACGACGACGATCCGCCCGGCGATTTCGAAGGTGCGTACGGGGAGTTGGAGCCCCAGGCGAGAAAAGAGATCGATGCCCTGGAAGCGCTTGGTCTGGATTACAAGGCGGGAGAAGAGGGTTTTACGAACGTGCCCTACTTCCCCAATACGTGTGAGTTGGGACTGCCCGAGGAGGACCTGCAACACGGGACCGTCGTTGCTGATACCAGTACGTTGGTCCGCAGCCATCCCCGAGGTGCTGATTGTAGCGATCAAGAGGACCAGTCTTACCGACATTGGTTCCTGCAAAACTACTTCTTCACCAGCAGCGGGGAATATCGTTTCGACGCGCTCGTTTTCGGGAATGGGGTGAGCCTGCAGGAATGGATCGACGCGGCGGACCATGCGGATATCGGCAAGGAATTGTTCCTGGATTATGTCCAATCCGGTGGAACGGTCATCTTCATGGACAGCGACGGGGGCACCGGGGGCGATGACTTCGTGACGAAGTGCGCGGCGGCGGAAAGCCATTGTCTTTTCAGCGAGACGGGCGAACTGGAGGCCTTGAAGGTCCCGGACGAGAACAACCACATCCTTTCGGCGCCGAACCGGATCCCGTCGGACCTGGTCCAGCGCACCGACCCCTGGAACGTCTGGAACGACCAGAACACGCCGTTGAACGAATCGCATGGTTTCATCCCCGTGAAGGTGGACACTCCGATCTGGACCGAAGTTGAGGCGACAGCGCCCATTGAACACATGAACGTGCATCTCGGCGCCACCACGTCGGACCGTTACGGGGATGAGGGCGGCACGGTGATCCTCGCGAACTGGGATTTGACCTCCGCCGATGACGACGACGTCTCCCGGGTCTTCTCGAACCTGCTGAATTACGGCCTGTTGCGTACGGCGTACCTGGATTATGGGCCGGAGGTGCCGGAGGACCGGGCGGTGCGGGCTTCGTCGACGAACACGGTACTGGAGTTGCCCAACGGCGAGGTGATCGAGGTCCGGATGCAGCTCTTCATCTGGCGCTCGTGACGGGAGCGACCATTTTCCTTTTAGTCGAGGCGCGGTCTGGGCCGATTGTCGGATGCCTGAAGAGGAGCGGGTCTTGGCGAACGTGACCATGATGGGGGACGACCGGAGCGGGGTCGTCGCCACGGTCACGCAGGCGCTGTTCAAAGAGGGGGCGAACATCGAGAGCCTGGAAGAGCGGGCGGCCCGCGGGTATTTCACCATGAGTCTGACGGCTTCCTGGCCGGCGGACCGGTTGGAGCCGGGGGAAGAGGAGCGGCTGCGCGGTGAACTCGTGGCGGTGGGAACAAGCGTGGGGATGCAGACGCGGGTGCGGTTCGTGCGTTCGGGGGCCAAACCACGCATGGCGATCCTGGTCACCAGGGAGCCTCATTGCATGGAGGCGCTCCTGAAGGCGACGAAGGAGGACCGGTTGTCGGCGCAGCCTGTTCTGGTGGCCAGCAACCGCGAGCACCTGGAGCCATTGGCCAAAGAGGCCGGTCTGCCGTTTCATCATGTGGCGTGGGACGAACCGAGCCGGGCGGAAGAGAGGCTCCTTCAATTGCTCGACAAGGCGGATGTGGATTTCATCGTGCTGGCGCGCTTCATGCGGATCCTGTCACCGGGTTTCGTGTGGCACTTCAAGAATCGGATCATCAACATCCATCCGTCGCTCCTGCCCGCGTTCCCGGGGGCGACGCCGTACCGGCAGGCGTGGGAGCGCGGGGTACGGGTCTCGGGCGCGACGGCGCACTTCGTCACGCCGGACCTGGACCAGGGGCCGATCATCATGCAAAAAAGTTTCAGCGTGGCGCCGGACGACAGCGTGCAGGCGATCCGCAAGCGGGGGCGGGACACGGAGGCCGAGGTGCTCGTGGAGGCGGTCGAGATGTACCTGCAGCGGCGGTTGGACGTGCATTGGGG
>CAYVRY010000057.1:0-12038 GCA_964452895.1 uncultured Halobacteriales archaeon | reverse complement strand
CACACGGACAACCTCGCGGACGCGCTCGTCCACCTGCTCGCCTAGACCGGACGACACGTTTTTTTCTCTTCCCTTCTCTCTCTTTACCCTCAAGACGCTGCTCGCCCACGGCACCTTTCATCGGTCGAGCGACACCCTACCATCACGGAGGCATAACCCATGAAAACCAGCTTGACAGCACTGACCAGCATCCTGCTCGCCTTCCTCTTCACCGGCGCCGCCGTCGGGACCGCGAATGTCATCGACCAGCCCCAGGAGACCGTGACCACCGGCGGCACCGGCGGCCAGGCCGTCGGGTGTGAACTGATCGGCGACGGCAACGTGTTCGGCTATGGCCAGGCAGGCGTTCCGTCCTCCGAGAACGGGGGCTGCAGCGACTTCAGCGCTCGGTTCGCCGGCGAGGTCGTCTACACCGTCGTAAAAAACCCCGAGAGAAACGGCTACACAAGCCTCTGGTCCAACGACGGGACCGGGTTCGCCGAACGCTTCGTCAATTGCGGTCAGCCGGCGGCCCTGATCGTGGACTGGACGACGGACCCCCCGACAGAGACATACCTGCAAGGGGAAGACTGCTTCATCTACCTCGCGGGCGACATCTCCACCGAGTCGTGGGCCTCGTACGGCGGCGGCACGGCCGGCGTGAAGTTCGTCCACACCGACAACCTCGCAGACGCACTCGTGCACCTTCTCGTCTAAACCCTGGCAACGGTTTCTCTCCCCTCTTCGTCTTCCCCTGCTCTTGGCTTCACCTGGCTGGGAATCGACTACGGAGGATGGTGAAGGCGACCGAGAAGCCAATACGGACACGGCGCCTCTCGCCCTCGCCCCTCAAAGGGGTCAGCCTCTTATACCGGCCCTCCGCTCGCAGCGGCGCACGACGCCCGCTTGAACCGTCCGGGCCGACTGCCTTTGAGGAGAATCGGGAGACCCCAACGATGAACCCCCGCGTGCGCTCGAAACTCGAGAAACAACAATACCGGATCGTCGGAGAGCACCAGCACAGCGGCGTCAAGCTCTGCCACTGGACCAAAGAGGACCTCAAGAAGGGCCGGCACTGCTACAAAGGGGACTTCTACGGCATCGAAAGCCACGCCTGCATGCAGATGACCCCCACCGTGGACCACTGCAACTTCCGCTGCGTCTACTGCTGGCGCCACCACGGCTTCACGAGCCTCCCCATGGACGAAGGGCTCGACCATCCCGCCGACATCATCGCCGACGCCCTCGAAGGCCAACGGATGCTGCTGACCGGCTACAAAGGGCATCCCACCGTCGAATACCCGAAATGGTGGGCCGCGCAGGCGCCCAAACACGTGGCGATCAGCCTCACCGGGGAACCCACCATGTACCCGCACCTGGGTGAACTCATCGCCGAGTGCCACAAGTACGGCATGACCACGTTCCTTGTGACCAATGGCTCCCACCCCGACGTGCTCAAGGACCTGGACCCGCTCCCCACCCAGCTCTACGTGAGCGTGGACGCACCGAACAAGGACGTGTTCAAGAAGATCTGCGTGCCCACCGTCCCCAACGCCTGGGAGAAGATCCAGGAGACCCTGGAACTCCTGCCGAGCCTGGACACCCGCACCGTCTGCCGCCACACCCTCGTCAAGGGCTCCGGACCGGAATACGTGCGCGACTACGCGAAGCAGGACGAGATCGCCCAACCCGACTTCGTGGAAGCCAAAGGCTACGTGTTCGTCGGCGACTCCCGCCAACGTCTGACCATCGGGCACATGCCCTCCAACGACGACGTGCTCGCCTTCAGCCAGGAACTCGCCGAACGCACCGGCTACCACTTCCGGCACCACAACGAAGCAAGCCGCGTCTGCCTGCTCACCAAGACCCTGGACGACCCCAAACTGAAACCGGAGGACTTCCCCGTGATGCGCGTCAACCCCTGGGAAGCCAAAGGACGGCTCGCGCAAGGGCTCGCCAAGACCCCCGGCGAGAAAGTGCAAGCGGAAGTGGCCGGGCCCGCCCCCACCACGGACGAGCTCCCGAACGCCGTTCTGGACGTGGAGAGCCTGCAGCGGTTGCGGACCTGAAGCGACTCGGACGAAACTCCTTGGCTGCAAGAGATCCTAGCCATAAGTTTATAAGACTGCAGTTGCAATAGTGGTTTATAATGGTGAAAACGATCCAGGTCGATGATGCTACGTACCAGGCCTTGCGCTCCTACAAAGTAGGCGGCATGACGTTTGCCGACGTGATCCGTAGATTAATGGAACACGAGGACCCCGACAAATTTCATACCGAATACCGCGCCTGGCAGAATCGTGTCCTCCAGCACATGCGCCGTAGCGACGAGTACGAACACCTCTGAGGATGTCCCGCGAGGCGCTAGTAAACAAACGGGTATGGAAGGAGTTACCTTCGTCGATTCATTCCACCGCAAGAGAGGATATGCGAAAAGTCCAAAACGCAATCGTACCAGGCCCTGTGTCACAAGTAAAACCGTTGGAAGGCAGCGCCTACCCCGGCTCCTATCGTTTAAGAGTCGGTCGTTACCGCATCTGTTTCATTTTTTTCCCTGGCGAGAACGTAATCGTCTTCACTACCGCCTTTATGAAGCGCCGGCCAAGTGATTATCTGAAAGCCATCAAACGACATGACAAACGCATCCACGAGCAAGAATAGGCCCTTGCCTCACTCAATCAGAAAAACGTATCCAGACTGCGTTGTTTCCTTGACTCCACGGCGGACTCGTAGCGTTCCAAGGCACTGCGCACCCGGGCCTCCTGGAACGCGTGCTCTTCGACGAGGATGTCCACCACCGCCCCGGGGTCCAGCTTGCCGCGATGGATCACCGCATCCGGCGTCGTGCCCGGGTCCAGGAAGATCCGGCGCAACTCGTCGGGGTCGCCCAGGTCCTCCCAGCCCGCCTTGAGATCACGCGCCAGGGCGGACTCCGCCTTGATCACCCCGTCCTGGAGCGCCTTCTTGATGCCGTCGAGGCCGCCGTGCTCCAGGATCAAAGGCAGGGCCTTCTTCGGGCCGATGCCCTTCACGCCGGGATTGTAGTCCGTACCCAGAAGAAGCGCCAGGTCCACCAGTTGCTCACGGCGCAGCGCAAGCTCCTCTTCCACCTCATTGAGCCGGAGCTCCTCGGGGACCACGTCCACCCAGACCTGCTTGCGCGGCAGCTTGCGCCGGCCTGTGACGGCCAGGTTGCGAACCAGTCGCGACGCCCCGAACAAAAGGGCGTCGAAATCCTGGCTCGCCACGGCGAACGCCCGCTTTTCGGCGACCAGGCGCGCCGCCTGCGCCTCGCCCTCCTCCGGGGCCTCCACGTAGCCCATCCCGAGCGCCAGGATCAACCGCTTCGCCTGCTCGATCATGGGCTTGTCGATCCGGCTCGTCTGCGACGCCTTCGACCGGGCCCGCTCCAGGTCGCCCTCCGCCAGGGCCTGTTCATACTCCTTTTGTGCCTGATCCTTGCGGGTGCGCCGGTCCTGTAGCGTTGCGAACTTCAGTTCGTTGGGCTTGCCGTCGAACACGAACACCGGGTCCAACCCCGCCTGCACCATGTTCCCGCCGCGATGGAGCAGACCGGAGAGATGGCTCGTGACCCGCCCCTGGGTGTCCTTGAGCGGCGTGCCGTCCGGCTGCCGGATGATCGAGAGGAACTGGTACATCGTGTTGTGCGCATCCACAGCGAGCGTCCTGCCCGCGAGTTCCTGCATGGAGGTCTCGCGTGCCGTGACGAGTGAACCCAGGTCGACGCCCATCGGGCCGGGCGAAGCGGGGGACCGGGATAGGCTTGTCGCCGCGAAGACCCCCTGAAGACGGCTCCGGCTTGTTCGGTCCGACCCCAACCAAAACCCATCTGACTTATCCACCGGGGCCCTCATCAGGGAGTGAAAGCCTATGACCCATTGTGGCCGCCAGCGTCCAAGCATGCTCCGTACCCGGTTCCCGACCTCCCTTCTCGCCGTGATCGTCGTGCTCACCTTGGGCGCGGGGACCGTCTTCACCGGAGGAGCCACCGCACAGGCTTCCTTGAGCGGACTCGACGGCATGGTCAGTGACCCCAACGGGACCCCCCTGGAGGGGGTCACCGTGATCGCGAAAAAGCAGGTCACCGGCAGCAGTTGGCAATACCATGAGACCCAGACCGACGAAAGCGGGGAATACGCCTTCGACAACCTCGACCTGCCCGGGGCCTGGAACCTGAGCTACCAGAAAGACGGTTATGCGACGCACCAACAAATTTTGGAGCTGGACCTGAACGAGTCCACCCAGCACAACGTCACACTGCAATCCCTCTTCGAATCAACGTTCACGGGCAAGGTGATCGACGGCGAATCGGGGGAAGCCATCGAAGGCGCCAAGATCCGCGTGCAGTCCTGGGCCCAAGGCGAACCCTTGCAGCGCAGCACGACCAGTGACGCCGACGGCGCGTTCTCGATCACCCTGTTCCCGCAGGAGAACCAGATCGTCATCACGAAAAAAGGCTACTCCAACCACGAGGACTGGACCCACGGCTCCTACGGGGACGCCCAACGCGACGAGATCCGTCTCTGGCCGGCCCCCGCCCAGGACGCAGTCATCGAAGGCCGCGTGATCGACGCGGAGACCGGCGAAGGCGTGCAGGCGCAAGTGAGCCTGCGACCCGACTGGCAGCGGGAAGAAGAGGCCACCACGCAGAGCTCGGGCGCCGACGCCCCGGAACCGATGATCATGCCCCGACACCCAGGCGGCAACAACTACAACACGACGATCAGTGACGAAGACGGCCGCTTCCGGATGAACGCCCACGCCGGTTACATCGTCCTGGAGGCCAACCGCGAAGGCTACCTGATTACACGCAGCTCCCTGCAACTGACCGACGGCGACGAGCAGCAGACCGAGCTCGAACTGCAAGCCCTTCCCGAGAAGAGCGTCACGATCTCGGGCACCGTCAAGAACGCCAAAAACGGCGCAGGGGTCGCCGGGGCCCAGGTGAACGTGCAGGTCCCGGCCGCCGGCGACTACGAGTACACGCAGACCGACGCGGACGGGAAATGGCAAGTGAACGTGCGCCCCGGCTACACGACGGTCCATGTCCACCATTACGGAGGCGGGTACGGGGACTACGAGGTCATGGAGGACCGGGCCGAAGCGGTTGATCAAGAAGCCGCCCACCACGACGGGGACGACCCCGTATCCAGCAGCGGGTCGTCCAGCGCACAGCCGGTCGAGCCCATGCCCGGCGTCCGTGATGAAGGAAAATTCTACCCTGCGGTGCGCAGCCTGATGACGGAGGCGGACAGCGATGCAAGCCTCGACATCGAACTGGTCCCGGAACGCGAACCCACGACGACGATCGTCGGTTACGTGGTGGACACACAGACCGACCAGGGCGTGCCCGACGTCCAGGTGCACCTGCAGAACCACGAGACCGGAGGTTGGGGCAACGCGGTCACCGATGAAGACGGCTCCTACCGCTTCGAGACCCATGCCGGCTACCATACGCTCGCCTTCTACGGGGATGGATACCTGCCCAACGGGGTGAACACCGTCGCCCCTGGATCCGGTACCCACCGCGTCGACATCGAAGCCACCGAAGGCGACTGGGTGGAAGCGGGCTGGTGGCGCCCCGGAGACCACGACGGTCACCACGACGGCTATTACCCCATGGCGGAACGCGGTTACTCGATGGAGGAGGACTCTTCGGATTCCGCGATGTCGGGTGGATCCATGGACCGATCCTCAATGGACGCCCCGTCCGGCGGAAACGGCGGACTTGAGGGCAGTCCCGGCGGACTCGGGCCCTACTCTGGACCCCTCGACCCGGAAGAAGCCCCCGCACCCGGGCTGCTCGTCGTCCTCATGGTGATCGCTGCTCTGATCGGCGCCACGGCGCGAAGGCGGACCGACTGAACGAGCCCAGCAAGAAACCAACGCCCCGGTATTCTCCTCCCGTCTCCCCCACCCTTTTTCTTATAACCCTCACCCGGGTGGCCGATGCGAGGCCAACCCATGCCTGAAGGCGTAGCGCAGACCGAGGACCCCCACCGTCAACAACGCCTCATGATCGCTGTGCCGGCGGCGCTGCTTCTTGGTGCCAGCGGTTTCTTCAACGCCGCGATCCGGCTGAACCCGGACGGCACCCACGGCCCCGTCTTCGGCATCGAACTGGCGCGCACCCTCGTACTCCTGTTCGTCGCACTGTTGTCCGTCTGGTTCGCCGTCTACCCCCTCAAACCCGACCCGCGCATCGCCCAAGCCGTCATGCTCGCCGGCGCCGTCATCGCCATCGTCGTGGGACTCGAAGGATTCCTCACCATTCGAGCAGACGCCACCGTCACCCCCGGTGTCGCGCCCTACCTGCAGGTCATCGCCGCGGCCGGGTTCCTCGTCCTGAGATGGAAACGCAGCCTCTGGCCCGCCAGCCGTTGGCTGATCGAAGCGCAGCAAGCCGGCGTCAAGGGAACAGCGAGTCGGCGGGGGAAATAAAACGTTCAAATCAAAGACCGATTTATATTCCATTTGGTCAAGGCGTGTAGCTAAACGGCATCTGCTCGATCACTATGAGGCGACTGATGATGCTGTAATCCACTCCTTCCTGGCTGATGCTATCCCCCAAGACGCCGGTGTCCGGTTGCCCCGCATGAAAGTAATATGGGCCTTCATCTCCATGAACTCGATGGACCACTCGCGTCTCATCGTCGTGCACTGCCCACAATGGTTCAAGGGTTTTGTCATGGAGTTCAGGCGTCTCAACGCTCACGTTAAAGAGTCCGGTGTCAAGGGCAATCGTATGGGGATGGAGAAGTATTACGTCGAAAGCGTCTCCCTGGGCCACGGGTTCCGGGAACTCGACGAAGGCGTTCTTACCGCTCTCCCAGAACACCGCTCGCTCCCAATCTTCCTGCCAAGCCAAACCATGGATCGGGTCCAGTGAGATCTCGGGATCGATTGCCCCTCGCTGAATCTCATAGGAATACCCCAATCGGAACATCCCGGGAGGGTCCGACGGATCCACCGAACGATAGAACGTGGAGTCATGTTCCCCCCTGGGACCGTACGTAACCACCCAACCGAACGGGGGCTCATCGTGCAGAATCGCCTCTTGGCCCTCTTGTTCGCAATGGACCGGTACCCCATCGGCAAAGGTTCCATCGCACTCTTTGCGATCGACCAGCCGGACTCCCTCTTCCGTTTCAACGGGAGGCGACGTGCAACCTGCCACCAACAGACTCGCAATCAGCAGGGAGAGCAGGTAGCTAAGCCACGGCAGATTCGGACTCGGACTTCGGCTCATGATTCTCATCACCAAATCGACCTACCCAATCATATGGCCCCTAGATCATCGCGACCGGATTCGTGACTAAATATGTTTCCGTGTCCCCCAAGGAAGGAATGTCCGTGTCCCCGGTTTCGCCAATGAGGATCTCGGAATCATACTCAGATGTTTTAGTGCATGATTCACTGCCACCAAACATGAACTCTCCCTTCACATTACCGCGGGGCCCCTCCACTGTCACGCCAATCTCTGCTGTAATCGTGGTCTGCCACCAAGTCTCGCCCGTACAGGAACTCGATCCTTGATTGCCCATTCCACCACCTTGCACAGCATATTGAAAATCACCTACATGGATGTTTCCAACATACCTGCAGGCACCGGACTTTTCGTTCGGGCCTTGGCTTAGGTAATTTGCCGGCCCGCCGCTGTTTTGAACGTAAGCACCAAAAACCCATTCATCCACCCCGATCCCCATCTCCGAGGTCATGTACCATGTGACATACACATTACCAAAGGGATTCTGGTGGAACATGAAACCCCAACCCGAGGTGTAACGATGGTACACCGGCACGGCACCGGCATTTGACGCGCAATGTTTTGCATCATCGATCGCCTGGTCATCCACCAGCATCTCATCCCCAGGGCCCGATCCACCCGCGCCGCCAAGTTGACCGGCGTGGGCAATCGGCATCAAGATCATCAAGGACATCAAGACGATAGCGGTCGAAATCACATGTCCCCGGAGAACCGAGTAACCAATGCTTGCAGGCAATATCTGGCTTTTTTTATCCTTCTTGGCATTCATGTTATCACCTCACAACTATATTGTAAACGTCCCATGACGAGGTCCGCAGAACCCCGGAGGATACAAGTCACATAGTTTCCCTTCCAGCCACTCTTGCTGGTAATTCGGGCCGGTTAGGCAAATCTGGAACCCAGTAGGAGATATCTGTTTGGGCAGGCACATGAATTTAGATCTCCCGCCCATTTGACCCACTCCAGCACGATACACCTGGAAATAAAAGTCACTTCCAATCGATTCGATGAATTGACAATATCCGGAAGCCTCTTCCATGACGAACTGATGGCCGTCTTGAGTATAGGGAGGGCCAGGAGGATTATCCTCAAACACCCCTGCGCTGCTCGATGACGCGTCGACATTGTCAGTGAATTCCCATGAAATGTAAACATCGCCGGTTACGTGGTTCTGGTACAATCGGAACCATCCCCCGGTTGAAAAACGCCTTTCCACGACCAACACCGCCCCTTCGTCGGGGCACAACTCGTGCTGGATCGGGGGTTCTTCAAGGACCTCAGCCACTAGTGATTCATCTGCGGCGCCTTGGGGCACCAGGAGACTCAGAAGCAGGAGGGCGAACATGGCCGTTGCAGCTTTCGCTGATCGGTAGTTCGCCTCCCCCCTCCGAAATGGGCGCTGGACATTTTTTCCGGTCATCGCGTTTCAGCGTGCCGCAGCCTCTATTAGAAGATTCCAGGTGCAAATTAGAAACGTCCCCAGAAATCGACCACTTTTGTACATTCGAAGCGGCGACCGGTCTCACAACGTACTTCCCACGTCCAACCCCACGGACCCCGTGAAGTTGTGGAACTCCACCTCGATGGTCCACGCAAACCCCGAGGGACCGGGGACCCCGTAATCCGTGGTCGCGCTCTCCCCGCTGGCGCTGGTACCCCCCGTGGAGAACTCGTACACGACCTGGTCGATGGAGTCACGGATCTTCACATCCACGGAACCGGATGAAGTCGCCCCGCCCCAATTGACGCTTGCGCGCGGCATGGGATTGCTCCAGTCGTAACTCTTCTTTTCATCCTTGCATACCGCGGCACCCCCATAATGGAACTGCCCTTCCCGGTTGTCCACGCCGGTTGTATCCGCACCGCGGCACGAATCCGATCCGGACGGCATAAACGTCTCCAGATCGCCTCCGATGCAGCCCGAGAAACCGACCACGAGGAACAAAGCGGCCACCAAGACACCTGCACCCTTCATGGCGCCCAGCACCCAGCCGGAGATATATAAACGTACGGCGACCCAAGGAGTTGACGGGGATCCAGACCACCCCCTGTCGCGACCGATGGACTTAAGCGACCGGCACCCCGGACCGGGTCCTGTGCTCCGCGTCGCGATCCTGGACGGATATGTGGACGAACCCGCCCAGTTCGGCGTGCCGCCCTATGTGAGCCCACAGGCCCGCTACTTGTGGGGCGCCGCGCGGGCCGCCGGACTGGACGGCAGCGCCGGGGACGATGCCCGCGACATCGACTACCTGACCATCGACCAGGCACGCACGCAACCCCAGCGACTGCGCGGCCTTCTGCAAGCGGACATCGTCGTGGTCCTTGCCAGTTGCGTCGTGCCGGGAAAATACCTGCGCGGGGCGCCGATCACCCGCGACGAGGCCGCGCGGATCCTCATGGGTGCGAAACAACACGGGGCGTTCACGATCCTCGCCGGTGCATGCGCGCGCTTCGGGTTCGGCCAGGGCGGCGGCAGACCGCTGTTGGACCTGACCCCCCTGGAGCCCCACCTGGACCGCAAATGCCCGGACCACGCCGATGCGTTCCTGCACGACCTGATCGTGGCCCGGGAAAAAGGCGACGAGCCGCCGGGACCGTACGGTCAACGCAAACGCAGCAGCGAGGAATGGGACCGCTTCGCCATCCTGGGTGCCGACCAGGTGACGTACCACCCGGACCACCCGGAACCGCTGATCGCAGAGATCGACACGTACACGGGGTGCGCGCGTTACGTGGACGGCGGCTGCAAGTTCTGCATGGAACCCCTGGAAGGCAAACCGCGCTACCGCGACGAGGAGCGCATCCATGAGGAGATGGCCCGGTTGTGGGCGCTCGGCGTGCGTTCGTTCCGCCTGGGCGGGCAGGCGTGCTTCTACTCCTACAAGGCCAAAGGGGTGGGCACGGACCCGGACCCGGAGCCGGACGTGCACGCGATCAAGCGCCTTTTGACCGGAATCCGCAACGTG
Organism: uncultured Halobacteriales archaeon; assembly: GCA_964452895.1. Lineage (GTDB taxonomy): Archaea > Thermoplasmatota > E2 > JACPAO01 > JAHWKR01 > CAYVRY01. The sequence goes on along the minus strand of CAYVRY010000057.1, from coordinate 1,802 downwards.
GTGGACGAACCACGCGTGCTGCACATCGACAACGCGAACCCCACCGTGGTCGCGAAACACCCGGACGCGGCCCGCGAGGTCACGCGCTTGTTGGTGGAACACATGAGCGACGGTAACGTGGCCGCCTTCGGCCTGGAATCCATGGACCCGGAAGTGCAACGGGTGAACAACCTGAACACGAACGCCGAGCGCGCCATGGCCGCCACGCGGATCCTCAACGAGGAAGGAGGCCGGAAGGGACCCAATGGACAGCCCTGGGTGCTACCCGGGTACAACTTCATCAGCGGTCTTCCGGGTGAGACGAAGAAGACGAACCGCTACAACCTGGAATTCCTGCACAACGTGCATGAAGAAGGGTTGCGGGTGCGCCGGGTGAACCTGCGCCAGTTGCTGCCGGCGCGAAAAGGCATGCCCGAGTGGCCCCGGCTGTCGCACCACGAATTCGTCTCGTTCAAGAAGAAGGTCCGGGAGACCTTCGACCACCGCATGCTCCCGCTGGTCTACCCGCCGGGTACGCTGCTGAAGGACGTCTACATGGAGACGCGCGACGGGCACACCACGTTCGGGCGCCAACTTGGCAGCTACCCGATCCTGGTCGGCGTCCCCTACGAGGTGCCCCTGGAGGCCTTCGTGGATGTCGTCGTCACCGAGCATGGGCAACGCAGCATCACCGGCTTCTCGGCGCCCTTCCCCGTCGCCGATGCAAGCATCCCCATGTGGCTGGCGCTCCCGGGCATCGGCAGGAAACGGGCGCTGGATCTGAAGATGCACCCCCCGCACGACGTGGACGCCTTGCGCGCATCCATCGCAGACTCGCAAGTCACCGACGCGCTGGTCCCGCACCTGAGGTTCCCGAGTACCTCCCCCGGGCCGCTGAACAAAATCAGCGGCCAGTGACGGATTCTGGTGCGCCTTGTCCGCAATCGGCGCACACTGAATGGATACGACCGATTTCCAGGGCCGATCTGCTGGATTCCGTACAGATCCCGTGTTTTGCGCCTGTCCCGGGGTGGTTGTTGAACTACCCATCAGGAGAACCGCCAAGGCGGGCCTCCGGGGGCCAAGTCATGGGCAAACTGTACCTATCGACGAGTGGCCAATTGTCAATTTTTATACAAGGTGTTGAGTTCGGGTCCGACCGGCCCGCATTCGCGTCACACCAGGAGGACTGCCATAGGGGCCCCTTGTTTCATTCCGGCTGTTCGTACAAAAAGTACTTTTATGGGTTGAGATTCTCGCAACATGTGGCGCGGGCTGGCCCCGGTGTGCCGCACCGGAGGTTTGCGTGGACCCTTGTGTGTGGGTCCACCGGGCTACGTGGAACGTGGAGGCGATACCATAAAATCAAAATTTGCAGCAATCAACGCGAGTGTTCTCCTGATCGCAGCGATCCTGGTCCCGGTCGGGATGGGACACGCCGACCTTTTTGGAACCGCGAACGAACTGGACACGAACCCGGTCACGGTCCCCACCGGCAGGGACGAAGACGACGACGATCTGGGCGAGACCACCCTGCTCGACATCTCCCTGGGAGTGATCTATGAGCAGGACTTCGACGAAGACGACGGCGACTGGAGCGCCAACGAATACCCGGAACCGACGCGGCCCGACCCCCGCAACCCGGACTGGGCATGGGGCGCACCCACCAGCGGACCCGGCGGCGCCGTCTCCGGCAGCAACGTGTGGGCGACGGACCTGGACGGGGACTACAACCTCGACCAGTGCGCGGCCATCGCGAGTCCGACCCTCGACCTCACCGGCGCCACGACGGCCAGTGTCTCCTTTGAGCACTGGTTCGATTT
>CAYVRY010000056.1:0-12167 GCA_964452895.1 uncultured Halobacteriales archaeon | reverse complement strand
ATTCCGGCCGATCTTTCGGATCGCGCACGATCAACACGCTCGCCGACGCACGCTGGGTCACTTGGTTCGATACGCTACCAAGGACCGTGCCTTGGAACCGGGAGAGGCCGCGGGCGCCCAGGACGATGAGCCCGGCTTTTTCTTCCTCGGCCGCTTCGAGAATCCGCTGCGCGGGCTTTCCGAACAGGAGGCTGTACTCGATGTTCCCGGCGCCTTCGATGCGCCGTTCCGCGGTGTTCTGCAGGTCGGTGACTGCGTTCTTCATGAGATCCCGGGCCTGCCCGGAGAACCCGGCGAACGGGACCGGCATCACGTGGACGACGTTCGCGCGCGCACTGGACTTCTCCAGGAGTCCGCTCAGCGCGGCGGCGGCCCGGCGGGAATAGTGGGAACCGTCCACGCCGAGCATGATGGTCTCCACGGGCGGCGCGTTGCGCGCGATCAGGACGTTGCGGTCGGTGCGGTGCTTGATGGCGCTGGACACGCTGCCCAGGAACACGCGGTCCATGGTGCGGCGTTCATGGGACCCCATGGTGATCAGGTCCACGTCGTGTTGTTGTGCCAGTGTGATGAGCTCCTCCGATGGACTGCCGCGCGCCAGGACGGTCTCGCACGTGAGTCCACGGGCGGCCAGTTCGTCCTCGGCGGCCCGGAGCATCTTGCTGCCGAAGACCTCGTCGTCGTCGAGGATCGCGTTGATCGTTTCCCGCGTGTCCTCGGAGACTCCAGTGAGCGCTCCGCTCCAGACCGCCGGCGTAGGCGGGAGGACCAACGCGAGGACGATTTCCGCGTCGTGCGCATCGGCGATCCATTGGCCCCAGGCGAGCGCGTCGCGCGCCCCTTCCGAACCGTCGTAGGCCACGAGGATCTTCTTGAAGTGCAGCGGTCCAGAGACCGCCGTCTGCTTCGCTTGTTTGTACGAGGCCTCCCCCAACCCTTCCGGGGCGCGGGCAGGAAAGGTGATTTGGTCGATGTTCCGAGTGATCTCTTCGATGTCCGGTTCCGGTGTGGGTGTCATTCAGGAGGTTCCCCAATAGGATGCTTGATTTGAGGAACCGGCCACATAAAGCCTCTGCAAGCCGTAGATTCCGCCCTTCGACCGCAAAAGGAAGGAAAAAAGGAAGGAGGGGACCGGCCGCCGCGCCAACGTGGGTGGCTGGTGGTGGCTTGAACAAATGTGGGAGGTAGGTCGCGCCGGTACCGGTCGAGGGACAATGGACCTACCTTAGAAAGCCGTTTTGCGTTATCCTTCGTGGAAAACCCGGGTTGTTTGCCTACAACCGTGAAAATCGGCGGTTGTGGTCAATCCAACCTGGAAGGGTAGCGGCCGGCGCGTCGCGCGCGAGGGTCATGGTGGCGTGTGCGGTCGTCCCTGAATGGTGTGTGCGTGCTCGCAGGGTGTAAGCGGCGCCGCGCCGGCCGTCAAGACCCATTATGGGGGCGTCTTGGATAGTCGTTTGGAAAGGCGAACATATCACTTGTTTTCTTACGGTTTTCGCGCGAGGCAAGGTTGTTGTCTTCATGAGCGATCAGGCCTGCTTGCGTCGCCACAAATGGACCAATAGGACAAAACAGCGTAACAAAAACGTGCGTGATGAAAAAAAATGTGGTAGGAAAGGAACGGTCGGCGCGTCGCCCGGGAGGGGTCATGCGGCTCGTGCGGTGGTCCCTGGGCCCTGGTTGGTCGCAAGGATATAATCGGCGCCGCGCCGACCGATACACGCTGCTAGTCGCCTGCGGATAATAGTCATTTGGAGGCCCGAACATGTTTCACGGCAAACCTGAGGTTGTTCCATTCCTCGTTACGTCGGTGGGCTCACATCCCAACTCGTCATGGTGGGCGGCCCCACAACCGTGGACGCCCGGTGGACAGCCCCATGACCGTGGACGCCCGCGTCGGTGGGCTCACATCCCAACTCGTCATGGTGGGCGGACGCACAACCGTGGACGCCCGGTGGACTGCCTCACAACCGTGGACGCCCCCATGAGACGCCCCGCACTTGGACCCACGCCCGGTCCACGAACGCGCGGCCGATCACGATGGACCATGCGGGACGTTCCCGGCTGAAGAGCAAGGTCCATGCGTCTTCGGTTGTCCCGTTCTCTCGGCCCGGCACGACGCCCTGGCTCGACAACAGGGATCGGATCGTCCTTTGTGTTCCGACAAGGAATTCGGCTTCCTCACCACAACAGTTATCCCAAAGCGTCGGGAATGGCGCCGGCATGCGGTTCGTTCCCGGAATCCTGACCCGGTCTTCCTGCGCGCTCGTTGTCGCCTGGATGTTGTTCGCCCTGCCCGCCGCAGGCGCCCAGGTCAACTTCGAAGAGGTCACGGTGAACCTGGGGCCCGAAGAGATCCATGCGGAATTGATGGACCATCGTTTCGAGGGCGCCGATGCCCAGGAACTGCGCGCGTTCATCGACGACAAGCATGGCGACGGGGACGGTGACGTGGCCCAGGATGAAGTGGACGCGTTCACGCAGTCCCGGATGGAGGACCTGAACGAACAGCTGCGTTTCGGAGGGGCGTTCTTCTTCGAGCCGTTCAAGGTGAACGGCCGCCAGGCCGTGAACCAGGAAGTGACAGACATCCGGTTGTCCGAGGACGTACTGGGCAGCGTGGAATCCAACGAGACGGTCACACAGGACGTGGAGGCGCGTCTGTCGTTCCCTTCCACGGAGAAAACACGGATCGATGTCTCCTTTGAAGAGGATTTCAGCGTCCCCTTCTCCCAGGTGGACATGGAGTGGGGGGTCGCCACGTTCGCTCCGGAAGACCCGTGGGCGATCGATCCTGCGACGATCTCCCCCGGCGACGAAGATAACCCCTACTTCGATGACGGCGCGTTCATCGTGCCCTACGAAGAAAGTGGGGACTTCAGTTCCCAGGAGGAGCCGTTGACGTTCCAGATCGTGGACACCACGCAGGAGGAGATCAAGGACGAGTCCAAAGGCAGCCCGGGACCCGGAATCCTTTTGCTGGCGGCGGTCGGTTGCGTCTTTTTGTTGTGGGGCCGGACCCGTCGGTCCCGCGAGGTTTGAAGGCAGCCGTTTCGAGTCGGCGTCTAGTAGTCTCCACGTGGGGAATACCCTTGCGGGGCGGATGTGACATAGAAGTTCTCCATGAAGATCTCGAATTGTTGCTGGTATGCGACGGTGGCCGGTTCGTCCCCGCTGTCCGTCCACACGTAGATCCACAGTTCCACCGGTTCGTTCCCGGAGATCTCGGGCCAGCCGCCCTCGGGCCGGTCGATGCGCATCTCGAGTCCGCCCCAGCCCAGGTTGTCGTCCTCGGACTGCTCCGTGTAATCGTGTTCGGGGGCGCATGTCGGGTCGCAGTTGGGTTCCAGCCATACGTTCATGAGGAGCCCGACGTGTTCTTCGGGCCAGACCATCTCGATCACCATGGTCTCGAGCAGGTCGGGCCGGACCTCGAACTTGAAGCTGATCTTGTGGTTCTCATCGGCTTGACAGCAGGTCACGATGGGTCCGACCCCGTGGTAACCGAGGCCCATCAGTCCGTCGAATTCCAGGGGCTCCGACCACGGTTTCTCCGTGGGCAACGCCTCCAGGACCATGTTCAAGGTGGCGGTCTTCCCTGATTCGACCTGCACCGCCTGAAAGTCGCCTTTGAACCGCGTGGAGCTGGTCTGGACCCGGTACAGACCGGGCTCCAGGGGGCCGGTCGTGTACTCGCCGTTCGTACCGGTCTCGAGTTCTTCCACGGCCTGCTGGTCCTGTACGATGGCGACCTGCACCCCTTTGATGGGACTGAAGTCCCGGGCATCCATGATCTGACCGGTGATCACGCCTTGCGTATCCGATGGTTTGGAGTCGTCCTCGTCCTGCCCGCCTTGGTCTCCAGGCGTCGTTTCATCCCCGCCGATGCAGCCTGCGATGGCGAACACGAGAAACAGCGAAACGACGATCGGCACACGTGTAAAGGACGGACCCATGATCAAGTCGCGGTCGCGCAGCCATATAAGCGTTTTTGTCCAATGGATGAATGCTGGAGCCCGGTTTGCGAGGAAGTCGCTCCGTTCCCGGCGGCGCGCTGCATTCTGACGAGCCCGATCCTGTCACATCCCCCTCGGGCGGACATACAGAGCCGAAGCGCACAAAAGCCGTGTCACCATGGGCCCCCACCGGACCCCATGACAAGGAGCCCCGACGCCGCATCGGTCCCCACACTCCCGGTGGAACAGTGGATGCGCGGTGAAGACCGGGTCGCGCTTTTGGCGCACGGGCAGTGGGGCTTGTTCTCCACGGCGAAGACGGGGATCCAGTTGATGCGGTTCTCATCGGCTCGCGTTTTGGGCGTGGTGAACCCGGCGGCTGTGGGCACCGATGCCGCGGCCGCCGTGGGCATGCCCGAGAAGGGGCCGGTGCCGGTCTTCATGGACCTGGAGTCATTGATCGCTGCAGGGGCGACGCCGCCGAGCCGTGTGCTCGTGGCGATCGCGCCGGAGGGCGGAAAGCTTCCTGCTGAAATGCGTGCGGACGTGAAAACGGCGATCGAACACGGGATCCCTGTGCTCTCGGGGCTGCACACGTTTCTATCGGACGACCCGAAACTGGCTTCCCTGGCGAAGCAGCACGCCACGCCACTGGTGGATCTGCGCCGTCCGCCTGAAGACCCGGTCGTGGCCACCGGAGCGGGCCGAAGCGTACCGGTCCCCATCGTGACCACTACGGGGACCGACTGTCGTTCGGGCAAGATGACGGTCGCCGTGGCCCTGCGTGAAGCGGCCCGGGAGGCGGGCCTGCGCGCCGCATTCGTGGCGACTGGCCAGACCGGGTTGCTCCTGCAGCCCGATGCGGGTGCACCGATCGACCGTGTGATCAGTGATTTCGCGGCCGGGGAGGTGGAACGCCAGGTGCGTAAGGCGGCCCGCTTGGACGACGATGGGGGACCCACCGCAAAGACGCCGGACCTGATCCTCGTGGAGGGTCAAGGGGCGTTGTCCCATCCGTCCTACTCGGGGGTCACGGCCGCGCTGCTGCATGGCTCGTGGCCGGATGCGTTGGTCATGACGCACGTGCACGACCGCGCGAACAAGACGGTCTGGACGCGGGGGCCCCAATTCCCCGTGTTGCCCCCCGCCACGGAGATCGCATTGGCCCGGGCCTTCCTGGACCCGGTCCATCCGACGCCGTTCGCGGGGGTGGCCCTGGCGGCCCCCGATCTATCTCAACAAGAGTACCGCGCAGTTTGCGCCCAGACCGAGAAGGATACGGGCCTGTTCACCGTGGACTGCATCCGGGAAGGCGGCGGCCCGCTTCTTGCCCGGATCCTCGCCACCCTGCAAAGACGGCCGAACGGCAAGAGAATCCCCAACACCGCGCTCGACCGCTCGGTTTGAAAATGTACACGACCGGACCCAGAACGAGCCCAGGACCCCCCATCATGGACGCCGACACGGATGCAGACATGAAAGCCCACCCGGACCCCGACGAGAAACCGCTTGTCTCCTCCACGGTGCCGGCTCTGCCCCGTGCCGAGTTGCTGCGCGGTGAGGACCGCGTGGCGATCCTGGCGCACGGGAAGTGGGGATTGTGGAGCGCGAAGACCGGCGTACAGGTGCTGCGGTTCTCGCGCGCCCGGACCATCGGGGTGATCGATCCCGACCGGGTCTCCCTGGATGCGGCCCGTCTCGTCGACATGCCGGAAAAAAGCCCCGTGCCGATCTACGAGAGCCTGGATGCGCTCTTGGACACCGTGACTCAGCCTCCGACACGTCTTGTGATCGGCGTGGCCCCGATCGGCGGCCAGTTGCCCGTGGGTCTTCGTCGTGACGTCGAGACCGCGCTGGTGAACGGCATTCCGGTGATCGCCGGCATGCACGCGTTTCTGGCCGATGATCCGCAACTCGCACGGCTTGCCCGCAAGCATGACACCGCGCTGGTGGACCTGCGCCGGCCCCCCCGGGACGGCGTGGTGGCCACGGGCGCGGGTCGCTCGATCCCGGTCCCGGTGGTCACCACGGTGGGAAGCGACTGCAATTCCGGCAAGATGACGACCTCCGTGGCACTGCGGGACGCCGCCCGGGCAGCGGGGCTGCGTGTCGCCTTCGTGGCCACGGGGCAGACCGGCCTTCTTCTGGAACCCGATGCGGGCGCCCCCATCGACCGCGTGATCGCGGATTTCGCAGCCGGCGAGGTGGAGCGTCAGGTCCAGGCGGCCGCGCGTCTGGACCCGGATGGCGACCCCACCAGCAAGACACCCGAATTGATCATCGTCGAAGGCCAGGGTGCGCTTTCCCATCCGGTCTATGGTGGCGTGACCGCCGCGATCCTGCATGGCTCCTGGCCGGACTGTCTCGTGCTGTGCCACCCCCACGAGCGCCAGGAAAAATATTATCATGCGGTCGGCTCCCCGTTCCCGGTTCTTTCCCCGGGGCGGGAGATCTCTCTCATTGAGTCCTTCATGGCTCCCGTATGGCCGGCCAAGGTGGCGGCGATCGCGTTGAACGCCCCCCGGTTGGGTCCCGACGAATATGAACGCGAACAGCGACGCCTGCAAAAGGAGACGGGGCTCAGCGTGTCGGACGTGGTGCGCGAGGGGGGCGACAGGCTTCTGCAGGCCGTGATGGCGAGACTGCAAGACGGGTCCACGGCGCGCGCCTTGCGCGGATCCACCCCCGAGGGGCGGGTCGCCCCATGAAGCTCCATGTGCATCCGCTGCGCACTCCGTATCGTTCGGGCCGCTTCGCGATCGCGGGGCAGACCAGCGGCGAGGCCGAATCGATTCTTCTCAGGTTGCACGACCCGTCCGATGAATCGGTCACGGGTCTCGGTGAAGCGGTCCCTTCCAAGCGGGTGCTCGACATCGACGCGGCGGGGATCCGGGCTGGTCTGGACGCGTTGGCACCGGGGCTCGAAAAGACGGTCCTGGACCCGGATGCCGCGGCACCCGCGGTCCCGGCTGCTTCGGCGCAACGCGCGTCTTTGCCGTCGGGGCCCGTGGCGTGCGGACTCGACGGCGCGCTTCTGGATGCCTGGGCGCACAAGCGGGGGGAGCCGCTGTGGCGCGCATTGGGTTTGCCTCGTCCACGGATCCCCACCACGGCCACGATCAGCCTGGGTACGGCGGATGAGATGGGCGCCGAGGCGCGCAGCCTCCTGGAAGCAGGCTTCGATCATCTGAAGGTCAAACTGGGCGGTCCGACCCGCCTGGATTCAGACCGCTTGAGTGCGGTGCGCGAGGCCGCGCCGCGTGCCCGTTTGCGCGTGGACGCCAACGAGGCGTGGTCGCTGCGTGACGCGCTTGCCATGGTGGGACCGCTGGCGCGCCTCGAGGTGGAGCTCCTGGAACAACCCCTTTCCCGCACGGCCTCGCGGGAGGACCATCACGCGTTGAACCGGGCGCTAGAAGAACACGACATTCCCCATGTGCTCGATGAGGCGGTGCACACGGCAGCGGATGCGCGCCGCATCGCGGATTCGAGGCTGGCCCATGGTGTGAACCTGAAGCTCCAGAAGGCCGGCGGTCTGCGCCCGGGGCTGGAACTGATCGAGGCGGCCCGCGCCGGCGGCCTCCGGGTCATGGTGGGTTGTTTCATCGAATCGTGGGCGGGGATCGCTTTGGCGCTGCAACTGGCGGGCCGGGTGGACTGGGCGGACCTGGACGGCGCTTGGTTGCTCGCACAGCAACCCGTGGTGCCCCACGAGCCCTTGTTGACGGGGGGCGTGCTGCAGGGCAGCGAGCAAGCCGGGCTTGGGGTCGCTGCCGCCGTGGGCTCCCTCTCGCCATGACGGGTGGCCCATGGCACCACCTGCGGCGTCATGGTGACCGGATCCGTGCCCGTTTGCCTTCTTGGAAGGGCCACGAGCAAAGAGCTGATACACCGGCGCCGGTTATTGCCGCGTATGCCCCGGGTCTTGGTGGCGAACGCGCTCGATGCGAGCCTGGGATTCTATGACGCGACGACGCGCAAGGCCCTCAAGAGCCTGAAGGTGGGGAAGTCCCCGCACGGGATCACGGTGGGTCGCAACCGCAAGTTCGGTTTTGTGACGAACACGGGGGACAATTCATTGAGCGTGGTGGACGTGATCCGCATGACGGAGACGGCCCGCCTTGAACCGCAGGGGCTTCTTGAACCGGCGGGGGTCCATGCGCTCGCCGACGGCCGCCGGCTGCTTGTGACGAGCAAGACCCGGCCGGAGGTGTACCTCGTGGACACGAAGAGCGGGTCGACGATGGATGCGATCTCCCTGCCAGCAAACGCCTGCAACGACATCGCGTCACTGCAGGGCGGAGAGCGGTTGATGTTGGCGGTCCCCGACGAACAGGCGTTGGTCGGGGTGGACCCGCGATCGAAGGAGACCGGGGAAAAGATCGCGCTTCCCGGGCGGCCGGCGGGCCTGTGTTGCGCGCGCGACCAGCGCAATCTGCTCGTGACGATGGTGGACCCGCCGCGGCTTGCCTTGGTGGACCCGTCTTCGGGGAACGTCCTGAACCAGGTGGGACTGGCGCCGGGACCGAGCATGGTGAAGACCCATCCGTACCGCAACGGCGCCTACGTCCTCACCGCGGGCGGCGTCCAGCCCGTGGACCTGGAAAGCGGGGAGGCGGCGCCGCCGATCCCGGCCGGTGCGAAGCCCAACGCGTTCGACGTGGCGCGCGCCGGGAAAGTGCTCTATGTGGTCAGCAGCGAAGGGAACACGGTGGCGGTGGTGGAGACCGAGAAGCGGAACATCCGGGACACCTGGGAGACGGGGCATCATCCCACTGCGGTGGTCTATATCGCCTGAAGGGGTCTGATCGCCCTGTCGTTCTCGAAAACTATATGCTCGACGCCCGGGTGCGTGGCGCGTCTTGATGCACCATGAGCGAACTTGTATGCCCCCTCGATCATCGCTACGGCCGCCAGGAGATGCGGGCGCTCTATAGTGAACGTGCACGGTTGGACCGCCTGCTCGCCGTGGAGGCGGCGTTGGCCCGGGCGCACGCGAAACTGGGCAACATCCCGTCGGAGGCGGCCGAAGAGATCCACCGGGTGGCGGTGGACCAAAAGGAGAGCGTGCGCCTGGAACGGGTCAAGGAGATCGAAGCGGAGATCCGTCATGACCTGATGGCGGTGGTGCGTGCGCTCACGGAGCAGTGCGGCGATGCGGGGAGATGGGTGCATCTGGGCGCCACGAGCTACGATATCATCGATACGGCGAACGCGATGCAGATGCGCGACGCCATGGACCTCGTGCAGGAGGGGCTCAGGAATCTGGCCGGGGGGCTGGCCCGGTTGGCGGGGGAGCATCGGTCCACGGTCTGTCTGGGTCGCACCCACGGCCAGATGGCTACTCCGGTGACGTTCGGGTTGAAGATGTCCGTCTATCTCGCGGAGACGCTTCGGCACATCGAGCGCATCGACGAGTTGCGCCCCCGGATCGCGGTGGGGAAGATGACGGGGCCGGTGGGCACCGGCGCGGGGCTGGGCGAGAACGCGCTGGCGATCCAGGACCACGTGATGCAGGAGCTTGCTTTGAGCTCGGACGCGGCGTCCACACAGATCGTGGGGCGGGACCGCTACGTGGAGGCCTTGGCCTTGTTGGCGAACATCGCGACGAGCCTGGAGAAGTTCGCCACGGAGGTGCGCAACCTTCAGCGCAGCGAGATCGACGAGGTGCGCGAGGGGTTCGACGTGAAGAAGCAGGTGGGTTCAAGCGCCATGCCGCACAAGCAGAACCCGATCCTCAGCGAGCAGGTCTCGGGGCTCGCGCGCATCGTGCGGTCCCAGTTGACCCCGGCCATGGAGAACGCGATCCAGTGGCATGAGCGCGACCTGGCCAATTCCAGCAGCGAACGGTTCATCCTGCCTCATGCGTTCCTGCTCGCCGATTGGATCATCCATCAGATGACCACGGTGTTCGGGAACCTGCGGGTCTATCCCGAGAACATGAAGCGGAACCTCGACAACTCGCGCGGGTTGCCCCTCGCGGAGCGCTTCGTGGGGGAGTTGACGCGGGCCGGCATGCCACGCCAGGACGCCCATGAATCGGTGCGTGCGGCGGCCATGCGGGCGATCGATTCCGACTCGTACCTGGCCGCCGAGCTGGGGGCGGACAAGAACGTCACGAAACTGATCGATGAGGCGAAGATCCAGCAACTCTCGGACCCGGGCACGTATACGGGGGTCGCGGGGGACGTGGTGGACCGCGTGCTGCGCGCGGCGAAAGAAGCCGGCGTCCCTTGAGGAGGCGCGGCCTACTCGGCGGCGGTGACAAGGAACTCCAGGGTGACGTCCAGGCCGCCGCAGCTCCAGAAGATCGCTTCGTCGGTTTCCACGGGCACGTTGTCTTCGATCTCGGGCTCCATGGATTCGAAGAAACCGGCGGGTTCTTCGCCCACCCAGAAGGTGATGCCGTACAGCGCGGCGGGGACGGCGCTGTCGTAACGCGCGGTGAACGCCTGGCCTTGCGCTTCAGGCGGGATCGATGCCCAGGCGCTGTCCACCCCGTCGGTGGCTCCCAGGAAAATGATGTTCGGGCAGCCGGAGACGCCCGCGGTCCATGAGGCAGAAAGCGCCTGGATCTCACCGATGCTCTCGTTCTGGGTGCCGTTGCGGGCGGTGGACGCTTCGCCGCCAGGATCGCTCCCGCCGGGGTCCGCGTCGATCTGTGCACCGATGCAGCCGCCCAGGAGCATTGCACTCACGAGCATCAGCATCGCGGCCGCTTTTGACATCCGCATGGTCGCACCGAACCGACCCCAACGTGGTCGCGAGGACTATAACCTTTTCCACCATCACGGCGAAACCATCGCGGGGGAATGGACCTAGGAGCCCAGTCGTCGACTCGCCGCGGCGAGTCCGGCGCCCCGTTCGAATCCCCACTCGGTGTCCGCAAGGCAGGATTCCAGGGCGTGGACGAATGCGATGATCTCCATCGCGTTCACGTTCGCCATGTGGCCGACCCGGAAGATCTTGCCTTTCGATTCGGCTTGTCCACCGGCCACGAGCACCCCGAACTCGTTCTTCAGTCGCCCCCGGATCTTTTTCTCCCCGTCTGCGATCTGTGTCGGATAAGATAGCGCGGTCACGGTATCGGAACGAGACCCTTCTTGGGCGTAGAAGGGCAGGCCCAGGGCGGCGCCGGCGTCCCGCGTGGCCTCGGCGAGTCGCTTCGTGCGCGCATGACGCGCTTCCAGTCCTTCTTCCAGGGCGACGCGCACGGCTTCCCGCATCCCGAGGTAGAGCGGCACGCTCGGTGTGAAGGGCGTGCTCCCTTCCCGGGTCTTGTCCACGTGGCGTTTGAGATCGAGGTAATACGAGAATCGGCGCAGCCCATCGTATGCGGCTTCGGATACGCTGAGCATGGACAGTCCGGAGGGACCGGCCAGGCATTTCTGGGATCCGGTGATGCACACGTCCACGCCCCAATCGTCGACGGGGACCGGCACGCTGCCCAATGAAGTGACGGCGTCCATGACCACGAGCGCGTCGTTCTTCTTCGCCAGGGCCGCGAGCTCCTTGGCGGGGTTCACGACCCCCGTGGAGGTCTCGTTGTGCACGAAGGCCAAGATCTTCGTCGAGCTTTGTTCCAAGGCGGCGGCCACGTCGTCCAGGCGGGGCGGCTGGCCCCATGGCGACTGGATCCGTGCCGCCTCGCAGTGCATGCTCGCGATCTCCCCCATCCGCTCACCGAATTTCCCGTTCTCCACAACGACCACCCGGTCGTCGCGTCCGGCCAGGCAGCCGATGGCGGCCTCCATGGCGGCGGTGCCGCTGCCCGTCATCACACTCACATCGGCGTCCGTGCAGAACGCGGTCTTCAGGTCCGCGGTCAGCCCTTCCAGTTCCTCCTTGAACTCTTCACTGCGGTGGTGCAAGGTGGGCCGGCTCATCGCGCGGAGTACACGAGGATGCATTTTCACGGGGCCCGGCTGCAGGAACACCACGTCTTCGACGTCCGGCATCGAGGGGGTCACTGGTTCGCCCCATATCATACTAGCGGCGTCCGGTGGTTGCCTGGGACCCCGCTCGCAGACCGCTCGCAGGAGCGGGTCCGCCGGGTCGCCTTTTCCGGTGGACGTTGGACGATTCACCCCGCTCACCATAACTTACTTTAACTGGAGAACGCCCTTTCCGCTTGTCCCTACCCGATGTGCTCCCATGATCCCTTCAACCACCTCTTCTTTGACAATCATTGTTCTCCTTGGCGCGATCTCT
>CAYVRY010000055.1:0-12312 GCA_964452895.1 uncultured Halobacteriales archaeon | reverse complement strand
AGCTGCGGGGACCGGAACGCCTCGGGCGAGATCCCCGCCTCTTCGATCACGCGCGCCTCGGCCTCACCGGGCCCCTCGCGTGCGACCGGGGTGTCGTAACCGTAAAGCGGCGCCGTGACCACCGCGCGGCCGCGCTGGCTCTGCCTGCGCAGACGCTCCAGGTTCTGTGCTGTCACACGCACCGGGTCCCGTCCGCTGAGCATGTCGTACCCACTGGCCGGCAGGACGATGTCCCCCACCACCGGGGACGCGATGGGAAGGCCTTGCTCGATCCGGGCGCTCAGGATCCGATTGAACAAGTAGGACTGGTACGCATGCACAAAAAGAAGAACCAGGTTGTCCGGCAATTGCCGCAACGCCCCCTTGAAATCATCGGGCTTGTGCGCCAGGTGATGCGCCACCGCGAGCTCGAACTTCGCCTCGCCGGGGAGCACGTTGGCCGCCTGGCGCCAATCACGCTCCTGAAGGATGCGGGCCCGCGCCTGTTTCAGCTTCTCGGACTCGGCGTCGGCGGGTCCCGTGACATAGGTCATCACCGCCTTCTCCAGATCGCCCTGCAAGAGCGCCTCCCCCACCAGATGGGTGATCGGCCGGATCGCACCGAAACGTTGCATGCCGAAGAAATTGGGGAATCCACCCGTTTTCGACAGCGCCCCCAAAGTGCCATCCAGCAACGGACCCGTTTCCTCCTGAGAGAACGGGATGTCGCGAACGGTCACCTGGAAGCGGTTCCCTTCATGCTGGCCCAGCCGCAACGAACGTTCCGTGCGATGATGGGCCAGCACGCGCACGCGGTTCATGGACTCCAGCCGCCCCACCACCTCTTGGTCGCTTTGTGATACGAGGAACGTGAACCACTGGGTCGTCACCGCCCGCTTGTCCTTCGTGCCCGCGAAGCCCACGTTGCGCCGCGGCAACCGCAAAGCCCGGGTCGCATCGCGCACGAAATGGTTGTGCTCCCAGTTCACCAGTTCGATCTTCGCCGCGAGGAAACGCCCCTTGTCCCGCCTGGGCGGGCCTTCCCCGAGTTCATCCACAACAAAATCCTCGGCATGGGTACGAAGACGTCCACCCAGCGGCGGTGTGTCCGTGTAAAACACCTCCATGCCGACGAGCCGTTCCCGGCTGTCCGTCGCCACTGCCCGGCCCATGAGGCTACTCTTTGGCCGCAGGGTTCACCGCGGTGGCGGGTTGTTTCGCCTCTTCCGGGACCGCATCGTCCAAATGCTTCTCCAGATCCTTGTAGTCCTTCTGGAGCGCCTTCAACGCCCGCTTCAGCGCGTTGACCGGCTCGCCTTTCTTCGTGCGCACATAGATCTTCGGGTTGGACAGGTCAGGATGCTCGATGATGTATTCCGCCAGCTCCACCCCGTCGTCGGCCAGCAGCTTCACCTTCAACGCGTTCAGGAGAGTCTCGTTCTCCCCCAACACCTCGATCTCCAGACTGTCGCTCGAGGCTTCCAGTATTCGAATCTCCATAAACAGTCCTCTACTCGCGCGCCAAGAACGCCCCATATTTAATGTTGCCCGCCGGCTGGTCGCCGGTCCTGCGCCGGCACCGGGACGAAACGTGTGGTCTCAACCCGGGGCCGCGACGAGCGACCGCCGCGACCTCCACCTCGGTCTCCACCCCGGCCATGCCCACCCCGACCCCCACCAGGGTCTCCGCCGCGACCACCGCCGCGATTGCCGCCACCCCGCCATTCGTCAGGGATCAATCTCAAACCCAGCCGCCCTGGTCGCCGAAGCCACGCCTTTTGCGGCCGCGATTCCCTTCCCGCGGCGCATGCCGACGGTCGTCGCCGCCCCTCATCGCGCCCTTGGGGTCCTTGTTCTCGTCAACCGATTCCCCCTTGCGCTTGCGCCCACCCGGAAGATCGGGACGCAACCGGGGGCTCTTTTTGGATTTCTTCGCAGGTGCTGTCATCGATCTCCACCGCTGCCGCGGGAGCGTCCCCCGCCGCGTCCGCCGGCACGACCGCCGCCCCGGTCTCCACCCCGGCCACCGCCGCGGCCACCCCCGCCACGACCGCCTTCACGACCCCCGCCGCGGCCGCCGCCGCGGTCTCCTCCACCGCGTCCGCCGCCGCCGCGACCACCGCCACGATCTGGGCCGCGTCCGCCGCCCCGGTCTCCCCCGCCACGACCGCCGCCGCGACCCCCGCCACGGTCTCCGCCGCGACCACCGCCGCCGCGCCCGCCGCCGCTGCGGCCACCGGGCCCTTTGCTGCGCCGGGAAGGAGCGCCTTCCTGGTTCATGGGGGCGATCACCGGCAGGCCGGGTCGAAGCGGCGGGGGGCCGCTGTCCGCGGGTTGTTGGATCTTGTCCCCGCGCTGCATCATGTCGCCATGAAGATCCTCTTTTTGCGGCATCAGTTCCCCGCTGCCGAAATCACCTGCGATGTAGCGCACCTCACGGTGATGACACTCTTCGCATTCCAGGACGTCGCCCTGGCGACGAAGCGGATTGCGGCACAACTCGCAAAGGGAATAGATCACACCGAACTCCTCCCCCTTCGTGGTCAACTGAAGCGAGGGTTCACCCTGCAGGACCTTCGCCCGGACGATGTCCCCTTTCTTGAACACCTCGGCAAGAACGGCCACGTAACGGTCCGCGATCTTCGAAACGTGCAAGGTCCCGTTGTCGCTGGAGGCGAGTCCGCGCCGTTCATCCCCCACGCGGAAGCGCGCGGTGACCCCCACGATGCTCTCCTGCACCGTGTACACTTCACCAAGGATCACGTCCCCCGGCTGCAGGACCACCGGCGTGTTCGTCGCCGGTTCGATCACCGCCGCGAACTTCTCCGAATCCACTTTGTACACCCCGAAGCGCGAAGCGCGAATGTGCTCCCCGTCATCGTAGGTCCCGGCCCCCGGCAACAACTCCTCGCTCGTGGCCAGGATGTCGCCGATCATTACCGGTTCATTTGGTTCTGCCATCGAGAATCAGGGCGCGCCACGGAGGTGCCTTTTAAATGGCTTTGGGTGGTGGAAAGGGGCGCCTGGGTGGCCTGCCAGCCCGGCTTGCAAAACGAGACCGCCGGGGCCGCACCGGCGCGCCGCGCCGCCTCCACGGGTGTCGCTTAGAGCCCGGCCAGCCGCTCCAGGTCCTCCCTCATCGCCGCGGCGTTTTCATACCGTTTCTCCACTTCGTGGGCCAGTGTCCGTTCGAGGAACGTGCGCACCCAGGCGTCGTGCTCGTCGACCTGCAGATGGGGCCTGGACTTCAGGATCGTCTCCCGGATGCCGTGGTCGTCCTTGCCGCTGATGCGGAACGGATGCCGGCGGGTGAGCACCTCATGCAACAGGATCCCGACCACATAGAGGTCGCTCCGGGGGGTCGCGTGCTTCCCCTGGATCTGTTCCGGGCTTTGGTAGAGGATGTCCTGCAGCGTCTTCGTGGCGAACTCCGGCTGCTGGGAGCCTCCCTTTTGGCCGGACTGTGCGGCCCCGAAGTCGGAAAGACGCACGCTCCCGTCCGCCTCCAGGAGGATGTTCTTGGGTTTCAGGTTCCGGTGCACGATCCCCTTCGCGTGCACCGCGTCAAGCGCCATGAGGAGTTCGCGCACCAGCCGCACGGCCTCCGGGATGCTGAAGCGCCCTTTTTCCTCCAACCGCTGTTCCAGGTTCCCGTTGTCCGCGTACTCCATCACCACGATCACGCCCTCCGGTTGCTCGGCCACGTCCAGGATGTTGATCACGAAGGGGTGGTCCAGGCTCGCAGCGAGCCGCGCTTCGCGCAGGAGCAACCGAGCCGCAGCGCCGTCGAAAGTATCCATGCCCACGGTCTTGACCGCCACGTCACTGCGGGTGTGGTTGTCGTGCGCCAGGAACGTCTTGCCGTAACTCCCGCGTCCGAGGACCTCCTTCAACCGGTAACGATCGAGCACGGTCTGACCCGTGTCGAAACCGTGCACCGTCGCTTGGCCGCGCGGCCGCTGTTCGGAGGAGACCATCCAAGAAATGATGGAATGTTCCTGTTGGCTGATCCCATGGCGCAGACGAAGTTCTTTGAGTCCCGGGTCGTCCGCCGTCCCACCCCGCTGCAGCGCTTCTTCCAGCGCGACCCGGTAGATGTCGAGTTTGCGCTGGTGCATGTAGTCCGGCGACTCGTCGACGCCCGGGAAGAGCACGTTCTTCATGCGGTCCTGGAAGACAACGATCCCGGCCACCCCGATCACTTGGGGGATCAAAGCGAAGATCATCGACTCAGTACCGAACTCACCCAGCGCGAGGGTCAAAAGTGTAGGGATCCCAAAAAGCACGAGGAGTCCAGCCACGATGGGGCCGGCGAACCGTTTCACGCGCAGTTCCAGGTCGAACAGTTGGTAGTTCGCGAGGGTGTACACGATCACCCCGACGGCGAGGATATGCCAGAAGCCTCTGGTCTCGAACGGGATGCCCATGCGGCCCAGGAGCAGCTCGAGAACGGCCACGGCGGCAGGGAACACGAACGCGAAAACGAGTGGTGAATCGAGGCCTTCCGGGGGAGGCGGGCGCAGTATGAGGTGGAGGACCATGGCGATCAGGGCCAGCGTAAGCAGGGCCAGGAGGCCGATCAACAGGAAGTCGCTGAAGCCCCCCGGCGTGACCACTTCGCCGGATGCCAGGGGGACGATGTGACCGGGGTCGGGCAGCAGACGCAACAAGGTGGTGGTGTTGCTCCAAC
The DNA here is from genome assembly GCA_964452895.1 of uncultured Halobacteriales archaeon. Classification (GTDB taxonomy): domain Archaea; phylum Thermoplasmatota; class E2; order JACPAO01; family JAHWKR01; genus CAYVRY01. The sequence continues at coordinate 7,643 of CAYVRY010000055.1, read as the reverse complement.
TGATGAACAGGGCGAAGGCGATGAGCATGCCACGGATCCGGCGACGCGGGGTGCCCGCTTTCGCCTTGCGGTACTCGATGTACATCACGACGAGCGCGAGGAAGAACGCGATCCGTTGCGGGACCGTGAACAGAGGAAAGTTCAGCGCCCCCCAGGTCGTGGGTTCTACGGACACGAGAACGAGCTCAGGCCGGAGCACGAGGACGAGCCCTGCGGCCAATGCGATCACGGCCGCGACCGCGGTGACGTAACCGTTGCCTGGCCGTCGGCGCACGATCATCGCGAAATGCACGAGAAACAGGGTGGCCACGGGTTGGGCGGCAGACCCCAACAGGAGCGCGAGGTAGAGGGCCCGTGGGCCCTCGAGCAGGTTCCCCACGTTCATGAGCCCCAGCTGCAGACCCCATGCGATCGCGAACAGGCCGAAGAAGACCTGCGGGGTGCGCTTTGGGCGGATGAACAGCAGACCGAGCCCGAGAAGGACCAGGGGGACGGCCCCCATCAGCCCCAAAAGCCAGTTCGCCAGGGCCACGCCTCCTCTATCCGCATCCTGTGGATATAGTCTTAGCGTGAAGGGATTCCGCCTGTCTTCGTGAGGAGGAGCGTAAAGGCACTGGTGCGCCATAACACATAAGTGGAACCCATACGGGATGCAGGGCGCGACAGTGGATAAAATGGGGGCTGCGGACCCAAAACCGATCCTTCAAACCGCGGCCCGGACGCCGCGCGGCGGGTCTGTCAATTGAATCAATACCCAACCCTTAAGTATAAAATGCCGTTGGGATTCTATTATTGTTGATTCGCCTGCGATTCTGAGGTGCCCCGGCACCGAAAGCCTGCAGGTCTTTGGGTGGTTGCAAATGCGCTGGTATGGACAGAAACTGATGACTTGGCTGATCGTCCTGGGGCTCGCTTTCAGCCTCGGCGGCATGAACACGGAAACCGTTACGGCTCAGGGCACGAGCGCGGGGGGACCGGTGGTCCTGCTGGGGATCGATTCAGAGGACGGCGGTCCCGGCGGTCACGGACCGATCGACGTCTACCGCGACGTCGTAGAAAGCCTCCTGGCCAACGTGACGAACAACGGTCAAGACATCCTCGTCATCGGCGAGGACGGACCCGGCAACGTCCAGGATTTCTGGAGCCAGATCGACGCAGCGATCACGGACCACGCGGTCACGTTCGTCGGCGGCGCCGCCGAGATCGAAGGGTTGGACTTCACCGGTTACGCGATGATCGCCATCGTGACGAGCCAACATGAGATCGCCTCAGCCGAAGGACTCACGGACGCCGAGAACGACGCCCTGATCACCCGCGCCGGAGACATCGCTTCGTTCGTCAACGGAGGAGGAGGACTGTTCGCGTCATCCCAGTCGCGCCTGGACAATCCATGGGGGTTCATCGGCGGCCTCGGGGATTTTGTCACGAACACCGGCCTCAGCTACAGTTCCATCCTGCCAACCACCGAAGGCCAAGAGATCGGGATCACCACCGACCTGAACGTCTGCTGCTGGCACGACACCTTCACCGAATGGCCGGACTTCCTGAACGTGCTCGCCTGGCACCCTGGACAGGAAGAGACCGAGGCGGCCGCCCTGGGCGGTTCCACCGTCATGCTGGTGCCCCCCGGCCCCCAGAACCTCGTGGCGACCCCCTCCAACGGAGAAATCCACCTTGAATGGGAGCCCCCGGAAGACGGCGGTTCCAACATCACGCATTACAACGTCTCCAGCGGAGACGCGGTGGGCAACCTCACATTCCTGGCCGAAGTCCAGGTCCCCGACACCACCTACACGGACTCCCCGCTGGGCGACGGCGTAACCCGGTGTTATCACGTCACGGCCGTCAACGCCACCGGGGAAAGCGACCCGAGCAACACGGCCTGCGCGACCACGTGGGACATCCCCGGCGCCCCGACCGGTTTCCAAGTCCATGCGGGACCCGGACCGGGTGAACTCTCGCTCCAGTGGGACCCCCCGGAGGACGACGGGGGCTTGGACATCGACCACTACAGCATCTACCGCGGGACCACAGAAGACTCCCTCTCCTTCCTGGTGGACGTGGACGAGACCCAGACCAGCTACCTGGACACCGGCCTCGGCGACGCGGAACCAAGGTTCTACCGGATGACCGCCACGAACGAGATGGGCGAAGGGGAATCCACCAAGACCTCGGGTTCCACCACCCTGCCGCCCGGCGACCCGGAACCACTCCCACAAGGCCTCTCCGCCACCAGTGCCGTCTATCAGGGGCACTACGGCTACGTCTTCGGCGGCCGCACCGAAGACAACGAGACCACGGATTCCATCGTCCGCTTCGACCCGCACACCGGCGAGACCATCACCACCGGCCTGAACCTTCCTTCACCACGGCTCGGCACGAGCGCCGTCTGGGCACCCGGGGTCTCTTCAAGCGCCCCCGGCGCCCAGGGCTGTGACCCCAACTGCATCATCGGAACCGGCTACATCTTCGGAGGTTCCAGCAAACTGAATCTCAAAGCCCAACAAGCGTCCGGAGCCACCTTGGAAGGCAACGAGATCGTCGCGTTCGACCCTGAACAGGAGGAGGTCACCATCATGAACGCGAGCTTCCCCGACCCGCGGTTCGCCACCAGCGCCGTGTGGGATCCTACCGAGAACAAAGCCTACATCATCGGGGGGTTCCCCGGCGACGACGGCGGAGGAGGCGCGGGAACCGCCGGTTGCGACCCCAATTGCCGGGTCGGGGAATCGATCATGGTCTTCGACGCCTCCTCCGACACTCTGGAGCACCATGAGGCGATCCTTCCCGTCCCCCTGGGCGGCACAAGCGCCGTGTGGGAACCCGGCGAGGGCGTCGCGTACATCTTCGGCGGGCTCCACCACCACGACTCCGGCGCGGGCGCCATGGGCTGCGACCCGAACTGCGCGCTCAGCATTTTCAAGTTCGACCCGAAAATGCAGGCGTCTGCGCAGGGGTCCGCACTGGAACCTCTGCCGGTGCAGCTGCCCGGTGAACGATGGAACACGACCGCCGTGTTCGACGGCCGCTACGCCTACGTGATCGGTGGAGAGAACGAGACCGGGTTCATCGACGAGATCGTCAAGTTCGACCCGGTGGAAGAGACTGTGGAGATCGTGGGGTCACTGCCCACCGAACGGACACAAGCCAGTGCGATCTTTGACGGCACGGACGCCTTCATCTTCGGCGGTCTGGAACTCGGAAACCAATCCACGGACGGCATCGTGCGTTTCACTCCGAGCGCCCCGCAACAAGCCGACGCCCAGCCCGGCCCCGGCGTGGGCGAGAACACGCTCTCATGGGGCGAACCGGCCAACGACGGCGGCGTGGAGATCGCCGCATACCGTGTCTACCGGACCGAACAGGTAGACGGTGCTCTTCAACTGGTGGATGAGCTGCCCGCCAACACGACGCAGTTTTTCGATACGGGCCTGGAAAACGGAGTCACGGTCCATTACAGGGTGAGCGCGGTCAACAACGTCGGAGAGGGCCTCCAGAGCCCCCTCGTCTCCGCGACCACCTTCGACCTGCCGGCAGCCCCGACAGCAGCCACGGCGACACCGGGTCCATTGTTCGGTCAACTCACGGTCTCATGGCAGCCCCCCGTCGATGACGGCCGGGCACCGGTGTCCGGATACCGGGTCCTGCGCAGCGATACGGTCGACGGCCCCTACAACGAGATCAGCACCGTGACCGAAGGGAACCTCTCCTTCACGGACTCCGGTCTCGGTGAGCTCGACACCCGGTATTACAAGGTCCACGCAATGAACCTGGTGGGCCAAGGCCCGGCGACACCGGCGATTGAAGCAAGGACCTTCGACCCGATGAACATCTTCGTGCGCGCCGGCGAATTGACGATCCAGCAGGCCATGGATGCGATCGCCCCCGGCGGGACGATCCACGTCGCCTCGGGCACCTATACCGAGGACGCGGTCCTGGCCACGAGCGCGACGATCCAGGAAGGGACATCGGACGGCCCGGGCGCCGGTGCCTTGGAGAACACGGGCCGGCCCCTCATCATCGGCAGCATCCGCGTGGCCGACGTCGCCAACGTGACGATCAAGGACGTTCGAATCGAGGCTACACGCGGAGGCGAACTCCCCGGTGTCGCCCTCCTCACGGCGAACACGGCCCGGGTGCATGTTGAGAACGCGACGTTCCAAGGCGACGGAAGCCCACAGGGGCAGGGCCTCTATCCAGGCCTCGTAGACCTTCGCGAGCTCGAAAACGTCACGTTCGTGGCCAACCAACTTGAGGGGGCCCCCGGAACATCGGGAGGCACCAGCGGGCTGCGGCTCGAATACCGGCCGCAAGGGAACGTCACCCTGCTCGTGGACCAGAACACGGTCCAAGACGTAGGCGGCGTCGGCATCGTCATCAAAGGCAAGAACACGCAGACGAACATCCAACTGACGGAGAACAACCTCACCCGGAACACAGACGGCCTGCTGCTCTTCGACGCGGTCTTCGGGAACCTCACCGGCGCGAACAACCAGATCCAGGAAAACAACGGAAAAGGCGTACAGTACGCCGGACAGGTGCAAGGCGAATCCCTGTACCGTCACAACCATTTCGGGGACAACGACGTCGGCTTCGCCGTGAGCACGCAGTCCGACCCCGTGGACGCGCGGTACAACTGGTGGGGGACGCCCGGTGGGCCCCTCTTGGGCGATCAGGCGAACATGCTGCTCGTTGACTACACCCCATGGTGTGTGCAGGAAGAGTGCTCCGTGGGCCAGCAACTGGAAGAAGCCCTTCCTCTGCCATAGCGGGCTCAGTCGTCTCCGTCCCCTTCCTCCCCTTCCCCCACTTCATCCTCCGGGCCACCGGCAACCGGACCCGCCCCGAAGTGCCGCCAGAGGTAATAGACCGGCACGCCGAGAAGGATCAACACCAGGGCAAAGATCGCGTTGCCCGGCGAACCGACGATCTGGTTCACCAACACGGCGAGCCCCCCGACGACGAACAGGATCGGGACCACGGGGTACAACGGGACCTTGAAGGGCCGCGGCAGATCCGGGCGCTTGAACCGCAGGACGACGAGCGCGACCACGGTGAGCATGAAGAACGTGAACCCGGAGAACACGACGAGGTCCACGAGGTCACCGAACGTCCCACTGAAGACCAGGAGGCTCACCCAGACCATCTGGACGACGATGGCAATGTGCGGGGTCTTGAAACGGGGATGCGTGCGGGCGGCGTTGTTGAAGAACACGCCGCTCTTCGCCATGGCATAATACATCCTCGGATACGCAAGGGACATCCCGTTGAGCGAACCGAACAGGCTGATGAAGATGATCATGGTGATGATCGCCGCCGGAGCGATCGTGTAGCCCGCCACGGTGACCCCTTCACCGAAGCCCACTTCGAAGACCTCCGCGGCCACACCCGCCTCGGAATCGATCATCCCCTGCAATCCGAGACCCCACACGTAAGCGAAGTTCGTCACGAGGTAGATCACGATGATGAACGACACGGCCATGATGATCGCACGGGGAAGGTTCTTCTCCACGTCCTGGATCTCCCCCGCGACGGTGTTCGCGTTCACCCAACCGGAATACGTGAACAGGGCGGGGATCATGGCCAGACCGACGATCTGAAACGTGTCCAGGTTCCAGGTCGTCGGGAAGACCGGCGTCATCTCCAGCGGGTCCCCGCGCCCGAAATAGATCCCGACGACGATCACCGCGATGAGCGCCGTGACCTTGAACAACGTGAACGCCACCTGGACGTGACCCGCCGGCCGAACGCCCAGGATGTTCGTGAACCCCAACAGGACGATCGCGGAGGCCGCCACCAGGCTCACCATGATCGGCGGGCCGTCCACCTGCAGGAACCCCAGACTGAACGAGAAGAGGCTCCCCCCGGCACCGTACCCGAACAGGATCCCCCCCAGTTCCCCCAGAAAAACGGCCACTGCGGCCATCCCCGCGCCCTGGATCATCAAGAAGGCAGACCAGCCCAACAAGAACGCCGGCATGTCCCCGAACGCCTTCTGCAGATAGACATAGTAGCCGCCGCTTTGCGGGAGCATGGCGCCCAACTCCGCGAAGCAGAGCGCCCCGAGCATCACGAGGACACCGGCGATCAAGAACGCGACGAAGATCAGACCCGAAGCCCCGGCGATCCCCGCCACCTCGTTCGGAGTACGGAAGATCCCCGCCCCGATGACGATCCCCATGATCACGCTCGCCGCAGCGAACGTGTCGAGACCGCGCACCAGTTCGGTCTCCCGTGCTGGAACCGGATGAGACCGGACGTAAAGAGGCCTCTTCGGTCTGTTCGACGGACCCGAAGTGGACTCCCCACGCGGCTCTTCGACCACGAACCGTCGACCCTCTTTCCATGAAAAAGTGTTGGCATCGGGGGAAAACGCTCTTATGGTCCACCGGGGTCGACCGGATGTGCACCCTGAACGGACCGAACCGAACGCCCGGGCTTCGACCTTGCAGGAAGGACCCGGGGTCCGATTGATCCTGGACGGCTTCCATACCGGCAAGGTGAACATGCAGCGCGACGAATCCCTCTTGCAACGCGGGACGGGTGCGCTGCGGATCTACGGATGGCGACCTGCATGCGTGAGCCTGGGCCGGACCCAGACCGAGCAGGACATCGACGTGGAGGCCGCCGCACGCCACGGCGTGGACGTCGTGCCCCGGGTCACCGGCGGCGGGGCGATCCTTCACAACGAGGTTGAAGTGACCTACGCGGTGGTGCTGCCGCTCGATCATCCGGGTCTGCCCGCCTCGATCCGGGAGAGCTACCGGTTCATCTCGCGGCCGGTCCTGGAAGCGTTCCGGGCCGTGGGTGCCGACGTGGAATTCGGGGAAGGCACCGGAGGGAAGGAGGTGCTTTGCTACCTGCGCGAAGAAGGCATCTCGATCTTCGCCGGCGGACGCAAGATCAGCGGCGGCGCGCAACGGCGCACCCAGAAAGCGGTCCTGCAGCACGGGACCATGGTGCTCCGACTGGACGCCGAGCGCACGGCACAGATCCTGGGCGCGAGCGTGGAAGCAGTGCGGAAGAAAGTCACAGGACTGGATGAACTGGGGATCGACGTGACCCGGCACGAGGTCGTCGAAGCGCTGGTTGAGGCCTATGGTGCGCACTTCACCCTGCAGGAAGAACAGGTCGCTCAGGATGACGAAGACACGACCCGATGAAACCCTGGACGAGACCCATGTGGTCTCATGGGCCGAAGAACGCGGCATCGCCGTGCGGTTGATCACCGACCTGCCGGAGGTGAAGACCGTGGTACAAGCTGCCGACGCGCTCGGGGTCGAAACCTCACAGATCGCCAAGAGCGTGCTCTTCATCACGCAAAAAGGCGCCGTGGTGGTGCTCGCCCCCGGCGACGCCAAAGTGGTGGACCGCCTGGTGCTCGATCACATCGGAGGCGTCCGCAACCGGTTCCGGCTCGCCAAACCGGACGAAGTGCTCAAGATCACCGGGTACCCGGTGGGCGGCGTGCCCCCGTTCGCATACCCCCAGCCCCTTCGCACCCTGATGGAACAACGTCTGCTGGAGCACGCGAAGGTGATCTTCGGCGGTGGGACCGACCGGTCCCTGCTGGAGGTGACCCCCGAGGACGTGCGGCGTGTTACCCAGGCGGAAACCGGCCGATTCACCACCGATCAGGGCAA
>CAYVRY010000054.1:0-13238 GCA_964452895.1 uncultured Halobacteriales archaeon | reverse complement strand
AGGATCTTGTCGTCGTGGTTGCGCGCCACCTTGATGCAGCTGAAGATGTAGTCCCAGCGCCCGGCGTTGAGCCCGGCGATGTGGTCTTTGAGCTCGAAGAGGATCTCTTCCATCTGGAAGACCGCGGGGAAGGTCTCGATCAGGCAGGTTGCCTTCGTTGTGCCGCGCTGGAGACCGAGTTCCTCTTCACCCCGGGTGAACACGTCGTTCCAGAAGCGCGCCTCTTGGTGGTGTTCCAGTTTCGGGATGTAGTACCACGGCCCGAGGCCTTTTTTCAACAGCGGTTTTGCGTTGTGCCAGAAGTGCAGGCCGAAGTCGAACAGGCAGCCGGCCACGGGTTCATCATCCACCCGCAGGTGGACCTCGGGCAGGTGCAGCCCGCGCACCCGGACGATCAGGGTCGCGGGGTCCTCGCCGACGGTGTATTCCTTGCCTTTTTTCGCGTCTACGTGGCGCAACCGGTCATGGCTGTAGTCGAGCAGGTTCACCTGGCCGTCGGCGTGGTTGTGCCAGCTCGGGCTCAGGGAGTCCTCGAAATCCGCCATGAACACCCGGGCGCCCGAGTTGAAGGCGTTGATCATCATCTTCCGGTGCACGGGGCCGGTGATCTCCACGCGGCGGTCCAGCAGGCCTTCAGGCAGCGGGGCGATCCGCCAGTCGGCGTCTTCGCGGATGCCCCTCGTCTCGGGGAGGAACGCGGGCAGCGTGCCCTGGTCCCATTCCTTTTGGCGCAACCGGCGCTGCTCCAGCAGTTCTTGCCGTCGGGGTTCGAAGCGGCGATGCAGGTCGGCCACGAAGGCCAGGGCCTGGGGGGTGAATATCGCTTCGTAACCGTCTTTCCATGGTCCATGGATCGTGACGCCTTCGGGGAGTTGGATTTGCGGTGCGGTCTTGGGGCGTTCCATCGTCCTTCCTCACTGTGGTCGCTTTGGGTGCATGCACCGGGTGTCGGCTGTGGGCGGGCCGTCGCGGCGGCTCGGCATGCGGATGGGCCCTTTGACGAATCGGTGCTCTTGCGGCGGTCGCTTCCGAGGGCCCACTGGACCATCTCTTCGGCGTTCAGTTTAACACTTCAGGGACAACCCAAGGCTGGGGGTTCCACAAGTGACGCACGGGGTCGGACCGTTTGCCGGGAGCGGGCTCACTCGTTGTCGGCGGTCTTCACGGGGTAGTGCGCGGCGTCTCCGACCAGTTGGAACGCTTCCCGGTGCCGGTCGAACCAGGCGCGCCAGCGGGCCGATTCATCCTCGGTGTCGCGCAGCTTCTGCTCCGTGTCCTCGTACACCTTGTAGAGTTTGGCGAGGCGTTCCTTCTCCTCGCCGAGCTGGCGTTCGAGTTCCTTCACGCGGCGGGAGTCCTCTTCGTAACCCTTGAGTGACTCGGCCTTCGCTTCCAGGTCCGCGATCGTGTGGTTGCGGTCCTGCAGGTCATCTTCGAGTCCCTTGTAGGAGTCGCGCAGCCGCTCGTGGTCGCGCATGAGCGATTGGTAGCGTTCCTTGTAGGGTTCCACGGCCTTCAGCCGGGCGATCTCGTCTTCCAGTTCGCTGATCAATTGTTCGCGGTCGGCCAGCTGCTCGCGCAGGATCGGTTCGTCGCGACGGGCACGGCGCAGTTCCTCTTCCTGGGCCTTGTAGGCGTCCCAGAGTTTCGTCAGGCGGTCTTTCTCCGCCTCGAGTTCATCGATGGCCCGTTGGCGCTCGGCGTCGGCCTCTTCGAGCCGGCCTTCGAGCTGTTCGATGGTCGTCTGGAGTTCTTCCACGAGGGAGCCCAGCGCGCCGAGACTGTCCGCTTCGAGCGCCTCGAGCAGGCTGTCGATGGTCTCGGTTTGTTGCCGGGTCCGTTCCCGCATGTCTTTCAGGCCTTCGGCCACGCTGTGCAGGTTCTCTCGGGCTTCGGAGACCTGTTCGCTCTCTTCGACCCGTCGGGAGCGGGTCACTGTCGTCGTGCGGGGTTCTGTGGACTCCAAGGAGGCGCCTCCGATTACTCCCGTCGAAGTCCTGGCTCTTTATATGGCTTTGCGGGGGTCTTCGAGGCGCCGGGGCGGTCTCGGAGGGCAGGTCCAAGGGGGCGCGCCGCGCTTGCGGCCTTTAGAAGGGGTCTGGTTCCTTCGGTTGCCTTGAATTGTGCTCTTGCCAGCACACTCAAGTCATAGAAACCCCTATCCCGGGGTCTGATGAGCAGTCTGAAGGAGTATCTTGTGAAGGTGGACCCCGTCCACGCCGACGATCCGCTGTCCTCGTTTTCCCGCGATCTGGTCGAGCATGGGGCGCTGCCGGTGATGCACGAGGAGAGCCACGGGGTGGTCGCGGGCCGCACGGGTTCCGGGAAGCGGCTTTTGGGCCTGATCCATGCGGACCATGTGGCGGACCATGAGTACCCGCAGGGCACGAAGGCGCGCCGGATGGTGCTGCCCACGCGTCAGACGCCGCCGGATACCCGCGTCCAGGAGGTGGTGGCGCATCTTGTGGAGGCGCAGGTGCGCGCGGTCCCCGTGGTCAACGAGGATCGTTACCTGGGGCTGGTCACACAGCGCAGTCTGCTCAAACTGCCCGAGATCACCGACGACTCGCGGCCTGTCGACCGCATCGCGAGCAAGCCCCTCACGATCGGGGAGGACCAGACCCTGGGTCACGCGCGCGCGATGATGCGGCGCGAGCGCATCGGCCGGTTGCCCGTGGTGGGCCCGTCGGGTGAGCTCATGGGGCTTTTGGAGTGGATGCATCCGATCCAGGTGGATTCGCGGGTGGACCTCCCACGGCGCCTGATCGCCCAGGACCGCGTCCCGGTCTCCCGCTTGCAGGTGACCACGGCGATGGATCCGAAGCCCCTGACGGTGGGGACGAAGGACTCGGTGGGGGACGTCGCGGCATGGATGATGAAGATGGGGCGCAGCTGTGCGGTGCTCGTGCAGGACAAGAAGCCCGTGGGGATCGTCACCTGCGAGGACCTGCTGGAGCCCATCGCGGCGCGTTTCGCCGAGACGACCGAGGGGCTCTATGTGCAGGTGGCCGGGCTCGACGGCGTGGACCCGTTCGACCGGCGCACGGTGGACCGGTTGATCCAGGAGAACCTGCAGCGGTTCATCCACGCGGTCAAGGACCCGGAGTACCTGGTCGTGCACGTCAAGAGCTACGAGGAGACGGGCAGCCGGAAGAAGTGGTCCGTGCGTGCGCGCATGGCGGATGCGAAGGGTACGATCAACGCGCGTCGCTATGGCTACGACCTGGCCGAGGTCGTGGACGGGGTGCTCGACCGCCTGGGCCGGATCGCCCAGGAGCAACGGGAGCGCGGCCTCGACCTCCAGCATGGGGGCGGTTGGCGCGCGGCCCACAACGCCGGATTTTGAGCGGGCCTGCGTCTAGCCGAACTCGGGGCCGGTGGTCTGTGTCCCGGTCTTCGCGGCGCCGCCGTCTTTCTGGAACTTCACCTGGGGGAGCGGGATCGGGGGGGGCATGCGCAGGAGCTTGGCCAGGTTCACGGCTTCCGGGACGCAGGCGTGCATCACGGTGGTGTGGATCTTGGAGGCGACCTCGTTGGGCATCTTGCGGGTCTCTTTCCAGTTCTCCACGAGTTTCCCGGCGTCTTCCGCCTTGTAGATCAGGGCGCCGTCCACTTTGATCATGCCGAGGGCGCCGTAACTCGTCGTGTAGGCGAACTCCACGTAGGCCTCGCCCGCGGCGACCTCGTTCATGAGGGTCACCGTGCTGTTGTGGTCGATCCGTACCTGGCCTGCCTGGGCGGGGTTCTGGAAGGGTTTTGCGTAGCGCCGGGCTTCGATGTTCCGGAGTTCTAAACGAGCAATCATTGGCGCCGGGCGAAGGTAGGGGGGGACCGTCTTAAGTGTTGGGCCCAGCCGGGAGATGCCCTCGGCGTCCCATGGCGGCGCGATGGCGGCGCGGTGGCACCCGTCGGCGCATGGCTCAGTGCGACGCAGTGGGATTCCATGCGGGGCTGCGTCGAACGGGTCGGTCTTTTCGAACGGATGCGCGCACGGGAACCGGGCCAAGCGGTGCTTCGCTCCGGCGGGGACTGGAAAGGAACTTGGTCGCCATGGGCCCCCCTTGCGCCGGTACGGCGATATCAAGACTGGCTTCACGGACCATTCTTGCCGGGTCGGCTTTCCGGGTGCTGTGCGACGCCTCGGGGGGTCCCTCGGTCCTTCGTGAGTCGTCGGATCTCGCCCACCAGCTCTTCGGTGATCCTGTAGAGGTCCACGGAGACCGGCCCGGAGGGTTTGCGGATGAAGCCGTTGGCGCCTTTTCTCCGGGCGACGTATTCCAGGCTCTCGGTGGCGACGGTGGCACCGGTGAGCAGCACGATGGGGACGTCGCTGAACCCCCGGATCTCGCTGATGGTCTCGATGCCGTCCTTGCCGGGCATGACCAGGTCCATGATCACGATGTCCGGGTGGGTCTCGCGCACCAGGCGGACCGCGTCGTCCCCGTTGCTGGCGACATCGCTGACCTGGATGTCGGAACTCTGGGCCAGTTCATCCCCGAGCAGTTTGCGGGCCACAGGTCGGTCCTCCACGATGAGCACCCGCACGGGACCGGGCGGCACTGTTGCCTCGTGCGCCGGGGCGCGGGTTGTATCGGGACGGTTCATGGAGTCACCAGAGGGGACCCACAAACCTCCTCCCCTCCATATGTTTTTGCTCGCTACGAGGATGGCCGTTTTGCACGTTCATGCGTTTCGGGGCCTCTGGACCCAAGAGGGTCCCTTACCCGTCGGCTCGGTCCCGGCCGCCGGGGCGCCCGCCTGTGAGCGGCAGATCCGCTTTTCGGCCGGCTGTTGGGAGGGGGATTCTCGTCCCCGGTGGGCCAGCCCGGGGGCTTGTCCTGCTGGCAAACGCTAAAGAGCCACCCCCGAATCGACGGTTCCCGTATGTCAGGAGCACACGGGGACACCGCCTTCTCTTTGCGTCCGGATGAGCATGGCTCCGGACCGCGACCCATGATCCCGCAACGGCGGCGCAGCCGGGGCGGTCCCCGCTACGTGATCGTCACGGGGGGCGTGCTCTCGGGGCTGGGAAAAGGCATCACCACTTCTTCGATCGGTCGGCTTTTTGTCGCTCATGGCCTGTCGGTCACCGCGGTGAAGATCGATCCCTATCTGAACATCGATGCGGGGACGATGAACCCGTTCGAGCACGGGGAGGTCTATGTGTTGGCGGACGGCGGCGAAGTGGATCTCGATCTCGGCAATTATGAACGGTTCCTGGACATCAATCTGGCCCGGAAGAACAACATCACCACGGGCAAGGTCTACCGGCGTGTGATCGAGAAGGAGAGGCGGGGGGATTATCTCGGCAAGACCGTGCAGATCGTGCCGCATGTCGTGACACAGATCAAGCAGTGGGTCCAGGAAGTGGCCCACGAGTCGGGGGCCGATGTCTGCCTGGTGGAGGTGGGGGGCACGGTGGGCGACATCGAATCCATGCCGTTTCTGGAGGCGATGCGGCAGCTGCACACGGAGGAAGGCGACGAGAACGTGGTCTTCATCCATACCACGCTCGTTCCCGTGCTGGGTGTCGTGGGGGAGCAGAAGACGAAACCCACGCAGCACAGCGTGCGCGACCTGAAGGCAGCGGGGGTCTCACCGGACATCCTGGTCTGCCGGGCGGCTTCGCCGTTGGAGGACGACGTGAAGGCGAAGATCAGTTCCTTCACGGACATCCCGCCCGGGGCGGTGGTCTCGGCGCATGATTGTTCCTCCACATACGAGGTCCCGCTCCTGCTGGAGGACCAGGGGTTGACGGATTACCTGCTGGGACGGTTGAACCTCCCGCGCAGCGACCCGGTGAAGGCCTTGGCCCCTTGGCGTTCCCTCGTAAAGCGCATGGCGGCTCCCAGGTATGAAGTGGAGCTGGTGGTGGTGGGCAAGTACACGGACCTCACGGATGCGTACCTGAGCATCACGGAGGCGTTCCGGCACGCCGGGGCGGAGTTGGAGACGAAGGTGCGGGTGCGTTGGGTGGAGGCGGATTCCTTGGTGGAGCAGGACCCGGAGGAGGTGCTGGCGGGGGTCGACGGGGTGCTGTTGCCGGGCGGGTTCGGTGAGCGCGGCGCCGAAGGCAAGATCCGGGCGGCTCAGTATGCGCGCGAGAACAACGTCCCGTTTTTGGGGATCTGTTATGGTTTCCAGTTGGCGGTGGTGGAGTTCGCGCGCCATGTGCTCGGCCTGGAGGATGCGAACACGACGGAGAACGACCCGGAGACGACGAACCCGGTGATCTGCATCCTGCCGGAGCAGCACGCGGTCACGGGGATGGGCGGCACGATGCGTCTCGGGGTCAGCGACGTGGATCTGGTCCCCGGCACGCGGGCGCACACGCTCTACGGCGCGAGCCCGATCCAGGAACGTCATCGTCACCGTTACGAGGTGAACCCGGAGTTCACCGGGCGGTTGCAGGAGGCGGGCGTCGTCTTCTGCGGACGCATGGCCGACCGGCCGGCGGACAAGCCGATCATGGAGGTCCTGGAACTTACCCGTCACCCGTTCTACGTGGGCAGCCAGTACCATCCGGAGTTCACGAGCCGCCCGAGCCGACCGAACCCGCTTTTCCTGGGTTTCGTGAAAGCGGCGCGCGATCGGCACGACCCGGCGGCCCGCGACGCCCCGGCGAGCACCGAGCGCTCGGAGGCGGCCCGCGGTGTGCCCCTGGGCACCGCGTCGAACAGGTAGGTGACCCGGGACGGGCCAGAACCGCCTGGCTCCCCAAAACCTTCATAGCGGGGCCGGCTTCAGCGGCCTTGGCACCCGTTATGGCGACCTCAAGACCCTTCGAATACGGCGGACTCCTCACCCGGGCCCGCGCGGAACTGCCCGAAGACCTCACCCATGAGAGCCGATGGAACGTGCCGCAGGTGGACGTCCTGCATGAAGGACGGACCTCGATCGTGCGCAACTGGAAGGACATCTACACCACCCTGAACCGCGACCCGGACCACGTCTTGTCCTGGCTCCTGCGGGAAGTGGGGACGGCCGGGGACGCGGACGCGGACCGGGTGGTCTTCATGGGGAAGCTCTCGCCGAGCCACATCCAGGAGAAGATCGCGACGTACACGGACATCTTCGTGATGTGCGACGAGTGCCACCGGCCGGATACGCACCTGACGAAGGACGGGCGGATCATGCTGCTCAAGTGCGACGCGTGCGGTGCCCACAAGCCGGTCAAGGCGCGCAAGCGCCGCGGCGACGAGGCCGGCGTCCAGATCCTGGAGGGCCGCGTCGTGGAGGTGCCGATCACGCACATCAACGAGAAGAAGGTCCCGTACGGCGTGCTCGAAGGCGTGAAGGTGTTCGTCCCGGGGGCCAAGAAAGGCTCCACGGTGCGTGCCCGCGTGGAACGCCTGGTGGGCCAGAGCGCGATCGCGAAACTGGTCGAATGAGCTACTCTTCGTGGTCTGCGAACTTGTTCGTGTCCAGTTGTGCCCAGTATTCCAGTTCCCAGTCGATGTTGATTCCCTGACGCGCGTAGATCTTTACACGCCACGGTTTTTCGTCTTCCCAGCTTTTCGCGTCGTAATAGTCGTTTTTCCCGTCCAGTTCCACGACCCGCCCCCAATCCGTTTCCCGGCTGGTGATGACCTTGCCGTTGGGTGCGGTGACGTTCATCTCCAGCACGCTGTCCATACCGGCGTCGCTTTCGGCCTCCCAGCTGAGGTTGATGGCGCCTGTGGACGCCCAGTTGGTGGCGCGTGTGGAGGCGGCGATGGGCCAATGGATCTCGAACGTGTATTCCGTCTCGAACGCGAGGAGTTCATCGTCGGCGACCAGCTCGTCGTACAACGCGACGACCTCTTCGTCCGCGCCCAGCGTGAAGTTGCCTGTCGTGTTTCCCTTGACCGTGTTTTCAGGCGGGCTCTTCCAGACCTCCACGGGCCAGATCTCTTCCGAGAGGATCGCCTCGTGGCCGCCCTTGATGTCCCACACCTGCAACCGGATGAAGAAGGTCGTGGCCTCCGGGAACCCTTCTGTGAGCACGTAGACCGGGTCCTTGGTCTCGTGGGTTTGCGAGAAGAGGCTGTGCTGGATCCTGTCGTCGTCATCGTCGTGGCCATGACCCGGGTCTTTGTATCCGATCAGGTTGTTCGCCTCGTGTTCTCGCAGGATGTTCGCCAGCGACCCGGTCGTGCCTTGCGGCTCTCCGTCACCGCCGTTGCCGGAGTCCTTGCTCTTGGTCCCGCTGCCGTCCTCTGCGTCTTCCACGGCGGCCTTCTTGTCCGCCCGGAAGGCTTCGTATTCATCGAAGTCCATGAAATGGTTGAAGTCCCAGCGGTAACGCAGCGGGTCGCCGTCGTCGTCCATGCTGAGCGAGGCGTCCACGCGCACCGTTTCGTTGAGCGCGTAGTTGCGCTTGTCCACCTTGAAGTAGGCCATGGGAGGGTTGTTTTGTCCGGTGCCCACCGTGATCTCGTCTTGCCAGACGTCGGGAGTCCCGGCCTTGTCCTCGATCACGAGTTTCGCGGTGTAGACGCCGTCCCCATGCTCGTAGGTGTGCTCCACGCGGGCGCCGGTGGCGGTGGTGCCGTCCCCGAGTTCCCAGGCGAAGCTCAGTTCCTTGCCCTTGGAGTCCCGGCCGTCGAAGATGAACGTGTGCTCGTGGTCGGTCTCCGTGACCGTGACGGCGGCACGTGGCGCCGAGGACCCGAACCCGACGTTGCCTAGGCAACCGGCGAAGGAGGCGCACAGGAACGCGGCGGCAAGCAGCACGATGAGGGTTCTTGTCATGTCGATCAACCGGGCACTGCCAGCGACAGGTTCCCTATGGGGCGACCGTCCACGCGGCACAGCACCTGAGTTTTGGCTACGTCCGGGGATTGATAGGGTTTACTGTCCTGACGTGGCGACTGCCCAGGTTCGATCGGCGGTCCGCAGAAGCGGCCCGGGCGCGGCGGACTACTCTTCGAAGACCGCGAACGAGTTCGTGTCCAGTTGCGCCCAGTATTCCAGTTCCCAGTCGATGTTGTAGCCGCTTCGCGCGGTGATCTGGACGGTCCATTCCGTGTCGCCGCCGGCTTCGGAATAATCGTTGTTGCCGTCGAGTTCGGCGATCAGTTTGTCGTTGCCTTCCCGGTGGCCGATGCTCTTCCCGTTGGGTGCCGTGATGTTCATCTCCAGGACGCTGTCCACGCCCGCGGCGCCCAGGAGTTCGTCGCTTTCGGCTTCCCAGGTGAGGTTGATGTAACCGGTGGGGGCCCAACCGCTGGATTTTGTGGAACGGGCGATGGGCCAATCGATCTCGAATGTGTATTCGGTCTGGAACGTGAGGAGTTCCTCGTCACCGCCCAGTTCGTCATACAGGTCAATGATCTCCTGTTCGGCGCCCAACGTGAAGTTGCCTGTCTGGCCGCCCTTGACCGTGTTTTCCGGCGGGTTCTTCCAGACCTCCACGGGCCAGATCTCTTCCGAGAGGATCTCCTCGTGGTCCCCCTTGATGTCCCACACCTGCAAGCGGATGAAGAACGTCGTTTCGTCGGGGAACCCTTCTGTGAGCACGTAGACCGGATCCTCGGTCTCCTTGGTGTGCGAGAAGAGGCTGTATTGGATGTCCCCGTTGTCGTCGTCCCCTCCGTGACCGGCGTGCTTGTAGCCGATCAGGTTGTTCGGGTCGAGTTCACGCAGGACGTCCGACAACGATCCCGGGGCGCTTTGCGGGTCTCCACCGTCGCCGCCGTCGCCCCCGCTGCTCAGCCCGCCGCTGCTTTCTGCTTCCTCCACGGCGGCCTTCTTGTCCGCCCGGAAGGTTTCGTACTCATCGAAGTCCATCATGTGGTTGAAGTCCCAGCGGTAGCGCAGCGGGTCCCCGTCCTTGTCCTCACTGGGCGAGGCGTCCACGCGGACCGCTTCGTTGAGCGCGTAGTTGCGTTTGTCCACCTTGAAGTAGGCGATCGGGGGGCTGTTTTGTCCGGTCCCGACGGTGATCTCTTCCTCCCAGATATCGGGCGTTCCGGCGCTGTCCTCGATGACGAGCTTCGCGGTGTAGACCCCGTCCCCATGCTCGTAGGTGTGCTCCACGCGGGCGTCCGTGGCGGTGGTGCCGTCCCCGAATTCCCAGGCGAAGCTGAGGTCCTTGCCCTTGGAGTCGCGCCCGTCGAAGATGAACGTGTGCTCCTGGTCGGTCTCGGTGACCGTGACGGCGGCACGCGGGGCGGAAGACCCGAATCCGACGTCGCCGAGGCAACCGGCGAAGGAGGCGGACAAGAACGCGGCGGCAACGAGGACAATGAGGACTTTTTTCATGACAATCACTCCGGGAACCAAGAACGCCGGCATGTGTGTGCAGAACTTCCACACGATGGGGCCAGCGGACTTCGGCAAGTGATGGCGACATTCCGAGATTAATAAGGTTTACTGTCTCATCGTCGTCCTGGGCCTTCTGTTGGCGCGCGGGGATCGGCCTCGACAAGCGGTGTACAAGAGCGGTTAAAAGGGGTGAAGGCGCGGTGGGGGGCATGGGACGGCGGATTGCTGCAGGCGTGATCGCTCTGGCCTCCGTGGGTCACATGATCCTGCTCGTTGTGGGCGTGAACCTGGGCTGGTTCCCCCTTTCTGCGTCGTCGATCCTGGTCCTTGCCACGGCGTTGCTGTTGGCCCTGTTGGCCCTGGCCGCTTCGGTCTGGGTCCTGCGGACCGAGGATTTCCGGGAGTTCGCCATGTGGGCCGACCGGGTTTTTGAGTGTCGACAATGCGGTCGCCAGCGGCAGCCGGACCATGCCTTCTGCACGGCCTGCGGCGCCCACGAGTAGATCTTTCCGGGACCTCCGCTTTTCAATCCTTCATTCGGGTCCCGTGCGAGCCCGGCGGGTCCGAGGCGGCTTTGGTCTCCCAGGCGGTCTGCAGGCAGGCGAGCGTGTCGTCCACGGTGGCCAGCACGCGTCCCACGGCACCGGCGGGCACGGTGACCTGGAGCCGATTGGCTTTAGCCTCGAGGGAGAGGAACCCTTCGCTTTCGGGGGCGAGCGCCTCCTTGGCCTGCTGGCACTCTTGCGCCTGGTCGAACCGAAGCGACAAGGTGGCCTGCACCTCCAGCGTTGCCGGAGGCGGCTGGCGGCGTGCGTTCAACGCGCCACCTCCCCGCCGATGGGCATGGCGTTCTCCGCGGCGGCCTTTTTGAGCGTCGCGCTCAGCGTCTCCAGGAATCGGGCTTCCTGCCCGTTGGCGATCAGGGCCCCGGCGGCCAATCGGTGACCGCCGCCGGCACCTCCGACGCCACGCGCGCAGCTTTCGGCGATCCGGTCGAGACGCCACGGTGTGCCCGGGCGGGCGCGCAGACTGAGCTTCAGCCCCCGCGGGACGGGCCCCAGGGTGACGACGACCCGGGTGCCCAGACGGGTCCACGCCATGAGGCGGTCCGCCACGGGGCCGGCCATGGAGCCCTGTTCCACGCGCACCAGGTGGGCGGGCCCCAGGGACACCGCCGCGTGGGACGCACGCCATACGGGCTCGGTGGCGCCCTCGCGGTAGGCTTGCAGGTGGGTCATGATCGCGTCCCAGGCTTCATGACTGCCCAGGAGAGCGCTCAGTGCGGTGGCTTCTGCACCTTGCCGGGTGGCGGCATCGACGCGTTGGGCCACCTCGGTCACGCTGAGCCCGGCGACGGCTTCATGATGGGCAGGGAACGCGAGCCGGGGGGACAAAAGGCGCGCCAGCAGGCCCGGGTCGGCGCCTTCTTCGAGCATCGCGGCGCTCAGCCAGTTGACAAGCCGCGCGCGCTCTTCGTCGTCGAGGCTTTCGGCGCTCCTTTCCGGGTCGATCCGCAGGCTGGTGAGCACCGCGGCGGCCTGCCCGGCGTCTCCCTTCAAAGCCGGGATGACGGGGTCCAGGTTCCCCGCCAAAGCTTGCTTCAATGGTGTCCCGGGGGCGGCGTCCGGTGTCCATCGTCGCCAGTCCACGTGGGTCTCGTCGGCTTGTTTCACCTCGGCGGTCAAGCGGGCATGGAGCCCCGCGTCGTGCTGGGCGCCGTGGTACCGGTCGCCCCAGGCGCCCAGCAGGGCGTAGGGAAGCAGGTCGGTGGCGCTTTTTCCATGGTGTTCGAGGAGCGTCTCGGCGAAACGGTAGCTCACGGCGGCGCCGCTTGCGCCCGTGGACCCGTCTTCGCCTTCCAGATGCGGGTTCACGTGGACGAAACCGTCGCCATCGCCGTCCCCTTTCGGTTCGTGATGGTCGAGGATCACGGTGGGCACACGCAGCTGGGTGAGACGGGGCACCAGCGTGGCACCCAGGTCGGCGGTGATCAGGAACGACGGGGCGCGCTGCTGGATGAGCTCCACGAGCCGGTCGTCGCGGCGTCGGGTGAGCAGGATCGTGAAGCGCCGCCCGACGCGATGGAGCCCGCGCGCGAGCACGGCGGCGGCTGCGGTGCCGTCCACGTCGGCGTCCGCGATCACGGTGACCCGCTTGCGCGCAGGCAGCGCTTCCAGCAACTCCACGGCCCGACGGGCGCGCTCGTCGAGGGGTTCCTCCGGCACACTGGCGCTCCAGCCGGTGGGCCGGGAAAAGCTTTCGTGGTGGCTGCTGCGCGCTCGCTTCACGCCCTGCCTATTCGATGAGGAGGCGGGCGGTGCTCAGGCGGTATTTCCAGTCCTGCGGGATGTTCTCCTCGCGCTTGTGGAACGCGGTGAGCCGACGGATCCGGGATTCCACCAGGTTCAACGCCCGCTTGTTGTGCAGGTCCTTCGGTTTCTCCTGCAGGTGTTCATCCAACCGGATCGCCTTCTTGATCAGGTTCTGCAGGTCTTCCGGGAGTTTTTGCTGGAGGCCCGCGCCCTTGGTGATCTGTGTCACGCGTTTGCCCGTGGTGTGCCGGATGCTCGGTACACCGTGGCTGTCGCGCAGGATCATGCCGATCATCGCGGTGGAATGCCCTTGTTTGGCGAGCTTCACCACGAGTTCTTCGACTTCTTTTCGTCCAAGTCCCTGCCAGGTCGGGATCTCGGGGTTCACGGGCTTGTGGGAGCCGCTTACTCCGCGGCGTCGTGCGTGCATTCGTGCCATGATCTTCACCTGATGTGCGCGGGGTCTTCGCCCTTGCACTCATGGGTCGCCCAGGGGGCGCCGAGGCGGGCTACCCGGGAGGGGTATATGAGGGTTTTCTGGATGTGGGGGCGCTGGCCGGCATTGGGGGCTGGTGCAGTGCGCGCCGGTCCATCCCCCAGAATCTGAGCCCTGCTCGAAGATGGCGACGCCGATCAAGGCGAGAAGCGGACGCGGGTGGCGTGGAAGGATCTGTGCAG
>CAYVRY010000053.1:0-13675 GCA_964452895.1 uncultured Halobacteriales archaeon | reverse complement strand
GCTGGCGCAAAGCCTACGGCTACGACGAGACCCAGGACAAACTCCTGCCCCCCGTTGAACAGGGCGACAACCCGGACTGCGTCCTGTGCGAGGCCGTCGGGCACGAGACCCAACCCCCCGCGCGCTTCACGGAAGGCCGGCTCATCGAAGTGCTGGAAGCCGAAGGGGTCGGCCGGCCGTCGACGTACTCCGAGACGATCGAGAAGATCAAGAACCGCGAATACATCTTCACCAAGGGCAACGCGCTCGTCCCGAGTTTTCTGGGCATGGCGGTGACCCAGCTCCTGGAGAAGTTCTTCCCGAACATCGTCGACACCGCCTTCACGGCGAGCATGGAGGAAAGCCTCGACGAGATCGCAGAAGGCTCGAAACGGTGGCAGGACTACCTCACCCTGTTCTGGCACGGCCCGCAAGGACTCGAGGAACAGGTCAAGGCCCACCGCGACGAGATCGACCCCCGTTCGGTCTCCATGATCCCGATCCCCGCCCTGGAGAACAAACCGGCCGAACTGCGCGTCTCGCGCTACGGACCCTACATCGAGGTCACCGACGACGACGGCGAGACCGCCACGGTGAACGTGCCCCCCGAGACCCCGCCGGCGGACCTGGACGAAGAGACCGTAAATCGGCTCATCGAGCAGGCCTCCTCGGGGCCCGAGTCCATCGGCCAGGACCCGGAGACCGGCAAGGACGTGCTCCTCCTGGACGGTCGCTACGGCCCGTACATCCAGCTCGGGGAGACCCCGGAACCGGAAGAAGGGGAGAAGAAACCCCCGAAACCCGCACGCGCGTCGATCCCGCGCGACTGGGACCGGGCCCGCTTGAAGCTGGACGACGCGCTGTTCCTGCTGCGGCTGCCGAAAGAACTCGGCCCGCATCCCGAAGGCGGGAAGGTCCTCGTGGGGCTGGGACGCTTCGGGCCCTACGTATGCCGCGAAGATGAAGCGGGCGACCGCGACTTCCGCAGCCTGAAGGACGTGGACCACATGAGATCGCTCGCCCTCGGTGAAGCCCTGGAGATCCTGGCACAACCCAAAGGCAAAGGCCGCAAGCGCGCACAGGCGAAGGTACTCAAGGAAGTGGGCAAACACCCCGAGACCGGCGAAGCGATCCAGGTGCTCGAGGGGCGCTACGGCCCCTACGTGAAGCACGACAAGACGAACGCGACGATCCCCAAGGGCACGAAACCCGAGGACGTGAGCCTGGAAGACGCGGTCGCGTTGATCGCCGAGAAGGACGCCAAGGGCGGGGGGCGCAAGCGCGCGACAAAAAAACGCAGCGCCAAAAAAACGGCCAGCAAGAAATCGACCGGCAAGAAGAGCGCCAGCAAGAAGAGCGCGAGCAAGAAAAAGAGCAAGTGAGCCGCCGCTAAAGCAGACACTTTTCCCCCCAGGAACCTTGTAAGACCAAGCGGAACCGACAGAACCCTTATACGCCCCGTTCCGGCTTGCAAGCCAACGCAGGCAGGGTTTTCATGCGTGGGTTCCGCCGTTTCATCCCTCCACTGATCGTGGTCCTTCTCATCACGACCAGCCTGGCGTCCCCACTGACCAGCGCGCAAGGGACCGCCTCGGACTACTGCCCCGCCGGCGACCAGGACCACGCACCCCCGGACCCGCCCGGCGATGACGCCGATCGCGACCACGTCGACCTGGTCCCCGGCAACGTGAAGCTGCGTTTCCCCGAGACCGGGGCCCCCGTGGAACAACGCGGTGTGCATCTCGTGGCGCGCAGCGCCGGCAACGCGGAAGTGGACGTGGACGTACGAAACCGCGGCGACCAGGACGCCGGCGCGAGTTCCGTGCGGCTCATGCTCGAGCGGCCCAGCGGGACGACGACGGAGACGACCGTGGAGACCCCCGCGATCAAGGCGGGTCAGACCGTCACGGTCACCGGCGCCTTCGATCTCGCCACGGGGCGCCACGCGCTGAGTGTGGACGTGAACCCGGACCAGGAACCGCAGGAAGCCTGCCAGGACGCCCGCCCCAACAAGCAGTGCGGTGGCGTGACCGACGGTTGCAGCACCACGTACTACGACAACAACAAGAAACGGGTCGGGATCTACGCCGGCGGCCTCCCCGTGCTCCAGGTGGAGACCATCGAGGCCACCGGCCCGCAACGCGCCACAAACGGACCGAGCCCGGACAGCGAAGCCGAGATCACCGTGGTCGTCACGAACACGGGCCGAAGCGCAGCGTACAACCTGGACGCGTTGCCCGAGAACTCGCCGCCCTTCACGGTGCGCCTCGTGGTCCCCGGTTGCGACTGCGAGACGAAGGAGGTGGACCTCCCGCACATCCCCGCCGGCGCAAGCCGCAGCGTGAGCGCGAACTTCCCGCTCCATGGCCTGCGCGATGCGTTCACCGTAAAGGTCCAACTGGACCCGTACCAGAAGACCGCGGACCTGGACCGTCCCCATGTCCGCACGGAAGAGACCCTGGGCCTCCCCACGGCGAACCTCTGGACGCGCACGGCCTCCGATCACGAGCAAGAAGGAGAGACCCTGCTCGTGCCGCAGGGCGACGACGTCTCGTTCGACGTCAAGATCAAGAACCACGGCAACGCCACGGCAAGCACGACGAGCGGCCACGGCGTCCGGGTCGTCGTGGACCGCGACAAGTCCGGCGAGATCGTCCAAGACACCCGCGTCGTGATCGGTGCCGGCGAAACGGCGACCGTGCCCGTCACGGACTCCGCGACGAACCTGACCGGCAAACACGTCTACCGCGTGCGCGTGGACCCGGATGATGAAGTGCTGGAACCCGGCCAGGGAGGCAACCTGCGATTCGTCCCCGTCAACGTGGCCCTGTACGAACTCTCGTTGAGCTTCGACCCGGACGAACGCGAGATCTTTGCCCCCCCCGGCGTGGACGCAGCGATCGCGTTCACCCTCAAGAACGAAGGGACCATCGCCGACACCTACCGCCTGGAGACCCCCGGCGACCCGGCCCGCCAGCACTATCAGGACATGCACGGCGAGCCGGTGCACGACGTGCAACTCGCCCCGGAGGAGACAAGACGCCTCCAGTTCATGCACTCGATCCCCGCCGACGCCGAAAAAGAGTCGAGTGTCCCGACGAGCCTCCGCGTGCGCTCGCAAGGGACCGCGAACGCGGTACAAGAGAACTTCACGTTCATCGTGGGAAACGACTCCGTCGCCCCCAAAGTCCACCTCCACACGCCGCAAAGCGGATTCCTCGGCCTCGACGACGAACGGATCGTCCTGGAGGTCACGGACAACGTCGCCGTGGGCACCGTGGAGACCGACCTGTTCGGGAGCTTCCAGGAGATCGAACCGGACGACCCCGGGGGCAGCCGATACACCCTGGACGCCACCGGCACCCCCGACCGGATCGAGCTCAACGTGCGCGCCACGGACTCCGCCGACAACGAAGACACCTCCACGTTCGAGATCAAGCGGGACAAGAAGAAACCCTACATCGACCGGGTGCGGTTCGCCCCCTCCAAGGGCATCGATCCCGGCGACAAGGTGAACCTGCTCGTGGACGCATACGACGACAACCTGGACCGCATCGAGATCCAGATCACCCAACCCCGACCGAACGGGACCTACACGGAGAACATCACCCTCAAGGGGAGCAGGCCGAACCACGTCCTGCGGGACTGGCGGGTCCCGGAACGACCCGGCCACTACGACTTCAGCGTGACCGCGTACGACAAGGCGGGCAACCGTGCACGCGAGGTGGAACGACTTCACGTGGGCGGGCTGAACATCGAGATCCGGACCACCCAACCCACCGTGATCCCCCCGGAACCGCGCGAAGGCGACCGCGTCACCTTCACCTACCAGATCCACAACACCGCCGCCCGCCACGAGACCGGCGAGTTCTTCGTCACGTTCAACGTGGACGACCGGCAACAGATCGGGCTGGAACGGGTCAACCTGCAACCCGGTGAAAGCCGGGTGCTGCAGTTCCACTGGACCGCCCAACCGAGCCCCCACGTGTTCACGCTCGTGGTGGACCAGGCCGAGGAGGTCGCCGAGGACAACGACGACGACAAGGACAACCTCCACGAAACGTTCACCGGCGTCCTCTTCCCCGAGCAGGAGCTGTTCGCCCCCCGAATGATCCAACTCTCCGGCTTCGACACGTTCGGCTCCCTGCTTCTGCGTTACTGGTACATCCCGCTCCTGCTTCTCGTGACGCTCGGCATGTTCGGTGCGACCTTCGTGCTGGCAAGGCGGAACGAAGAGACCTGAGCGAGACCGGCACTTTCCATCGTCTACCGGGAACCGCCGACCCCCGGCCCCGGCTCGACCCACAACAACCTTCAAGCACACCCCCCCGGTCCCCTCGCCGCATGGACGACGGCCTACAGCAACGGCTCCTGGACCAAGCCCGCACCCTGGGTGCCGATTACGCCGACCTGCGCCACGGCACGATCCGTCGCCTCCTCGTGGAAATGCAGGACGGGGAGATGAAACGCGCCGTCCCCGGCCACGAAGAAGGACTCGGGATCCGCATCGTCGTCGACGGGGCCATGGGGTTCTTCAGCACGAACCGGCTCGACACGAAGGAACTCCTGGACGGGCTCGAAAACGCGGTGGCGAGCGCACGCGCCGCCCGCGGCCTCGTGAAAGACCCCGCCGTGCTGGCCGACGTGGAAGCACGCACCGAGGAAGTAATCTGGAACCCGGAAAGACCCCCGGAGAAGGAACCCCTGGAACGCAAGATCGAACTCCTGGGCGACATGTACCGCGCGGTCAAGGACCGCAAAGAGATCCTCACCGTCACCACGACCTACTCGGAGGCCACCACCTCGCAACGCTACCGCGACACCGAAGGCGCCGACATCACCACAAGGCTCACCCGCGTGCTGGCCCAGACGCACTTCATCGCGAAGAAGGAAGGCCGCGTCACGGGACGCCGCGCCCGGATCGGCGGGACCGGCGGCTTCGAACACTTCACCCGCCGCGACCCCGCCAAGGAAGCCGAAGAGGCCGCCGACGCGACGCTGGCCGCGCTCACCGCCCCCGCGCCGCCCGCTGGTCGGATGACCGTGGTCACGGACCCCGACCTCACCGGCGTCTTCACCCATGAGGCCGTCGGCCACGCCAGTGAAGCCGACCTGGTCCTGGCCGGCGACTCCTGCCTGGACGGCCGCATCGGGGAGGCCGTGGCCCCGGAATGGGTCACCGTCGTGGACGACTCCACGATCCCCGGCGCCTTCGGCTCGTTCCCGTACGACGACAACGGGATCATCGGGCAACGCAAAGTGATCATCGAGAACGGCGTGCTCAAGGCCCACCTCACCGACCGTCACACCGCCGCGCAACTGGGACTGCAACCCAACGGCGCCGCACGCGCCGAAGACCACGCCCACCGCCCCATCGTCCGCATGAGCAACACCTTCCTGGAGGCCGGCGACCACGCCTTCGACGAACTCTTCGAAGGGATCAAGACCGGCGTGTACGCCAAAGGCACGCGCGGCGGGCAGGTGGACACCGCCAAAGGCGGCTTCCAGTTCGCCGCCCAGGACGCCTACCTGATCAAGGACGGAGAGATCGCGCACCCGCTTCGCGACGCCGCGCTCTCCGGGACGATCCTGCGCACCCTGAACAACATCGAGGCCCTCGGGACGGATTGGCACATCGGCGACCCCGGAATCTGCGGCAAGGGCCAACTCGTCCCCGTGGGCGACGGCGGTCCCACCACACGGATCCGCGACATCGCCGTGGGAGGGATCGCATGAACGAACCGCTGCCGTCCCCCATGGACGACGACGCCACCCAGCAGATCCTGGCCATCGCCGAACGGATCGTGGAACAAGCCCGCAGCCGCGGTGCGGACGCCGCGGAATGCTTCATCCAAAGCGGCAGCGGCCGGTCGTTGTCCGTGGAACGGAACCAGCTCGCATCCACCGAGGAAGGCGGGGAGGCGGGCATCGGCCTGCGCGTGCTCAAGGACGGGCGCAGCGGGTTCGCCTACTACACCCGCATCGAAGAGACCGCGGATTCCGCCCAACGCGCCCTGGAAGCCGCACGGCGGGGACCCAAAAGCCGCATGGCGTTCGCGGCACCCGCCAAGGTCCCGCACATCGAACGGCTCTGGGACCCCCGTTTGATCGAACGCACCGGGGGCGACCTCGCCGAGGACGCACGCGTGCTCATCGAGGCCGCGCTGGAAGTGGACCCGGCGATCCATGTCGCCGGAGGCAGCGTCGGCACCGGCGCTGAAGTGGACGCCCTGGTCAACAGCGAAGGCGTCCAGTCCGCCCACCGCGCAACGGAGACCGGTCTCGGCCTGTACGTGGTCGCGCGAAAAGGCGACGACGTGGCCACGGCCCACCACAGCCACGAGACCACCATGTACGACGAGACCGCGCGGGACCCCGCCGGCGTCGCCCGCGTGGCCGCCGAGCGCGCCCAGGGCATGCTCGCGGCCGAGCCCCTGGGCGAAGGCGGCAAGACCAACGTCGTGTTCACCCCGCAGGCGTTCTCCTCGATCCTCGAGTTCATGGTCCTTCCTGCCTTCATCGGGGAACGCGCCGCCCGCGGCGAAAGCGTCTACGCCGGGCGCGAAGAAGAGGCCGTGGCGGACGACCGGTTGCGCCTCGTCGACGACCCCACGCGCCCCGGCGGGCTCGGGTCCGCACCAAGGTGCGATGAAGGACTGCCCAGCCGGGCCGTGCCGCTTCTGGCCGACGGACGCCTCGGGCGCTACCTGCACGACCTGGGCACCGCGTACCGCTGGGGCGACGGCCCGGAAAGCCTCAGCGCCAGCGGCCTGCGCACCGGCGGCCTGTCGGATGGACGAAGTTACCAGGACCCGCCCACCGCGACGCCGCGCCAGATCGTTCTTGAGTCCAACGACGCGAAACCCATGGACACCCTGCTGGAAGAGATCGGCAACGGATTGTTCGTCGTGGACGTCCTCGGTGCGCACACGGGCAACCGCACCAGCGGCGACTTCAGCGTCACGTCCACGCAGATCTGGCGCATCGTGAACGGCCAACGGGGGCCCCCGGTGACCGAAGCGATGCTCTCCGGCAACCTCCCCACCCTGCTCAAGGACGCCTACCTGGGAACGAGCCGGGAACGGGAACAGGTCACCGGCCACTTCAGCCCCACCGGGCTCGACCTGCCGCACATCGCCCTGGGTGACGTGACCAGTGTGGGGTCGTGATCCCCGAAGCCCCGACAAGTCCGGCGCTACGGAGACAGGGGGTTGTTAAGTTGCAAGATTTTAAATACAGATGACAACTTAACATCTCTCATGGGTCTTCGGAAGCCCATCTCGTTCATCGTAGGGCGTCACCTGCTCACGCACCCCGAGGACGGGGTCGCTGACATCGTGCGGCACACCACGCCCGCTGACGACTCGGACCTTCGTCTCGACAAGGGCAGCGTGTCCCATGCACGACGTAGACTACTGGACACAACGAATGGAGAACCCACCCTGCTCCTGAAAACAATTCTGAGTCTTCCTGAACGGCCCCGCTACAAAGAGGTCAACCTGCATGTCGCCGACGCGGTGCGGATCCACGAAGCGTGGCATTCCCGCATGCCGGCGCCACACTGGTGGAGCGGCGAACTCGCCGCCGCCGAACTGGACGGAGTCCCCCTCATGCCGGCCCGCGTGCTGGTCTATGTCCGAACAGAAGACCTTGACGTTTGCGCCCGCTTCACCATCGACGAATACTATGGACGCCTGGCGCAAAGATCCGATTCGAACTTCACCATCCGGACAAGAGACCCTTGGCTTTACTCCGACGTCGCGGAAAGCGGCGGATATTATGCGGAGAAGGGTCAGCGTCTGATTGACTACCGAGAGAGCAAGAACGTCCATCTTTTGAGATCCACAGAACCATGAGCACTGAGTATTATGCACCCGAAGTCCTGGAACGAAGCCGCAGCCTTTACGAACAGATCCGTCCCTGGGTCTGGCGTCGCCGTGACGTCACCCTCATCGGCGGGTGGGCTGTCTTCGAACTTGTTGACCCGGATCAAGCACTGCAAAGCCGCGACGTTGATCTGGTCATGCATACAATGGAAGCCCTGACTGAATTCAACCGCTCCATGAAAGAGTGGGGGCTGGTCTGGCGCCGCTGGGGCCGGACCGGATTCAACGACTGCATCCTGCGGGATGACCCCGAGAAGCAGATCGTCGTGGATGTCTTACAGGGAAGCGATTTCCGCCACTCCTTCTTCGGCGGCCATCGGATGTGGGGGGTCGAAACAGTCAAACCTGTCGAGTCAGAAGGCCCATTGCCTTCGCTTGAATGGCTCATCAACGACAAGCTCGCCACAATCCCGAAACGAACACGCGACGCCGAGGACAAACGATTGAAAGATTTCATCGACGTCCACAACCTGGTTTTCTTCAACCGGGCTGGAATTTCCCCCCGCCAACTGCACCAAACCGCACGCGACCTCGATCGAACAAGCCGATATCTCGAGGACGCCCGGACCCGAAACAAAGAGACTTACGGCGGGGCCTTCCACGAAGAACTGACCCGCCTTGCCGATTGGTTTGCGACCAAAACCGAAGGAGACTCCACGGGATGAGCAAGGTATCACTCTCGACTTCCACCGACTCGCGTCCGGAGCACCCTGCGCCGGCCGCGTCTCCATCATCCGGGGCGTCCAGCACGCGCTCCCGGCTCGTGCATATCGTGGGATCGTGGATCCTTCTCCTGGGAATCGTCGGTGCACTCATCCTCTCGCTCTGGCTGGGAGACATGGACCCCCGGATCCTCATCGCTCCCGCGGCAGCCTTGTTGATCGCTTTGTCGGTCATGCTTGTCCACTGGACGCGGAGAAAGACCCGGCCCCCGCGCGCCGGATGGCCGTTCCTGCGCGTGGCGTGGACCGTGGTGTTCTGGGCCGGGATCACGGGCGTGACCGTGCTCTTGGCCCTGGGAGGCTCCACATACGCACCCTCCTACGCGCAAGTGATCGTGGACTACGAGGCGCGGGTGGTCCCGCTGGAGCCGGGGATGTACGAAGTCCTCCTGCCCACCATGAACCCGCCGCTTGAGGTCAGGGTCGTGGAGGGCAACGCCAGCGTGGGACACGAGGAAACCGAACACGGGGAGGCCTTGCGGATCGTCGCCGAAGGAAACGTCACGGTCCGGGCCCGGCACGAAGAGCGCGTAAACACCGAGCAGTTGAACGAATATCATCCGACGCTCACTACCTCCACCCGGGACAACCCCGCAACCGATTCGGACAAACAATACCACGTCTACAGCGAGCGTCCCGTCACGATCGACGTGCGCATGGACGTCGGCGACCGATGCGGGACCTACCAGAACCGCCTGCAGACCGAGACCACGCCGGGGTGGGGGATCTACGACGGGAGCTTGTACCATCCCCATGGAGACATATGTGGGACGGATCTCCTGTTTCTGCCCCTGGGCCTCGTGGTCTCCCTCGGCACGCTGTGCCTGCCCCTCTTCATCGTCGGCACCCTGGTACTCACCGGCCTGGAATGCTGGACCCGGTGGCGCCCCGGCGCGCCGAACATGCTGCGGGGGCCCCCATGACGCCGCCCACGGGCGGCGGGCCCGGTGACTCGGGGTCCGGACCCTCCCGCCTTGGGCTGCGGACCGACGGTACAAGGCGGGCCAGAAGAGAACGTCGGGGCCAGACCGAACAATGCCCGCCCCCATAAATAGGTCCAGCCCGGATTAAGCCCCGTGGCCAAGATCGTCCTCGACCCCGAGGCCTTCAAAGTGCTTGCCTCGGACACCCGGATCCAGATCCTCAAGAGCCTCGACTCCCGCCCCAAGACCGTCAGCGAACTCTCCCGGGAACTGGAACTGAACAAAGCCACCGTGTTCGAGCACCTGCAGCAACTCCTGAACGGCGGCCTCGTCAAGAAAAAGGACAAGGAAGGGCGAAAATGGGTCTACTACACACTGACCTACAAAGGCACCAGCCTGCTGCACCCCGAAACCTCGACGTTCATGGTGCTCTTCTCCCTCGCCGCGTTGGGCAGCGTCGGCGCCATGTGGCAACTGGGCAACTGGCTCGCCTGGTGGGCCATGCCGGAGCTTCTCACCGACTCCCGGGATGAAGGGTCCTCGGACGCAGGCCCCGAAGGAGGCGGGGCGAGCGGCGGCGACCCGGAATCCGATGGGGACGAATCCGGAGACAGCACCGCCGCGGATGATTCCGGTACCCAGGAGGCCGGCACCCCGGAGTCCGGTGACGAAGGCGCCCCGGCGTCGGACGGCGGCGGCTTCTTCGACTTCCTGGGCGACCCGTCGTTCTGGATCTTCTTCGTGCTCCTTGCCGCGTCGGTCGCACTGCTCGTCTCTGCCGTGATGCTGCGCCGCCGCGCCCGCCAGGGCGGGACCGCCTTGCCGGGTGCGGACGAAGGCACGGCCCGGTCCGAACCGGCCGAGAACGAACCGCCACGCGTCA
Organism: uncultured Halobacteriales archaeon; assembly: GCA_964452895.1. Taxonomy (GTDB): domain Archaea; phylum Thermoplasmatota; class E2; order JACPAO01; family JAHWKR01; genus CAYVRY01. The sequence goes on along the minus strand of CAYVRY010000053.1, from coordinate 3,282 downwards.
GCGGGACCTTGAAGCGACCCGCATCCGGCCACATGGAAGGCCCCCCGCCACCGGATCAGGATCCTCCGGACAGGGAAAAGTGAAGACCCCGAGGCGTCTGGGCGCCAGCGTGGCGAACACGAACAGCGTGCTCCTCGTGGTGATCATCCTCCTGGCGGGGACCGCCGTCGGGGCGCTCGCCGGTTACCGGATGCATCTCACCGCGGACCTGGAGAACGAACACGGGGCCGTCACCGCCGTCGTGTTCATCGAATGGCCAGACCAGGAACCGTTCGAACAAAACCTCACCGTGGATGGCAGGAACGCCACGGCGCTCGGCTTCACGAAGCAAGCCTCACGAGCAGGCAACTTCACGCTCGGCCTGCAAGAAGGCATGATGGGGACCTATGTCCACCAGATCGGCGAGCATCACGCCGAAGGAGACTGCGGCTGGCTCTACTCCGTCGGACACGAGGGAAACGCCGTTCAAGACGGCGACCGCGCTGCGGACCTGACCCGGGTCTTCGAAGGCGGCATGGTCCATTGGCGCTGGGGCTGCATCTGATCCGGATCATGGAAACGGCTGCGGCCAAGGGATCGGTTCCAAAAAGAGCGACAACGCGATCACCACCTCCGAGGTGGTCTTCACGCGCAGGGACCGCTGATCCGCAGAGAACACAATGGCCCCTTCATCATCCACGAGTCCACAAAGATACACCACGGCGTTCTCCACCTCCGGGTCCTGCAGGCTGCGGCCTGCGGCCTGCCAACCCAAAAGCGCCGCGGCCGTGGTGGAAGCATCCGGGCCGGTAGCCTCGGCGAAGCCCTTCAGCCCCCCATCCCCCTGCTGCCGGTCGCCCAGGATCGCATCAAGCCGGGCGGCGAGCGAGGCGTTTACGGGCTGCGGGCCCAGCAAGGCGCGCGCATACCCCGCGTACCACCCATCCTTGGTGTAGAGACCCTCGTCGTCCCCCGTGTCGGTGCCGTTCAACGCAAGACCCATCGCATCCAACCGGGTGCGGTTGTCTTCAAAGATCCGCGCGGCGAAACCGGCGAACAGATGCTCGTTGGGACGGTCCCCGTAGACGCCCGTCTGGTCGTCATAGCGGGCCTCCCAGGCGTCCGCAAGACTCTCGACGCCGGGATGTTGCGGGTCCTGCAAGGCGACCCCTTGCGCGGCGCGGCCCCACGCCTGCAAGGCGGCGCGCGCGAGACTCAGGTTGTTCGCCATTGAATCCACACCGGTCCCCTCCCGCATCATCCCCGGCAGCTCACCCTGCAGCCAATCCCTGTGCACGCGGCCGTCGAAGCTTCCCTCTTGCCCCGTGCGTTTCGCGACCCCACCCGCGATGAGGGCCCAGGCGGTCAAGCGGGGATCCGGATCCGCCCCCGCCCGGGGTGCAACACCGCCACCGGGGAGCGCGTTCGTCGCGAGAAAATCCATACCGCCATGCACCAAGACACCCGCGTCACACTCCCCCGTTGAAAACGACGGCCCCCCCGGTACCAGGCAACCCGCCAACAAGAGCGCGGCCATGAACCCAGACGCCATGACGCGTCCCACCCAGTGCATCGAGCCGTTGCAATCCGTGCCCGTTTAAAGGCCGATTGGGGCGCCGACCGGCTCGGGCCAACCGCCGGCGCTGCAACGAACGCCGCGGCCAACCTCCCCACCCTGAAGCCCGACCGAAAGAATCGGGCGACCGAGGGGCTGACCAACCGGCCGACCGACCGAATCACCGTTGCACCCATGAAACGAACCTTGTAGAAAATCCCGTCATTTCCGGCACATCGTGAATCAAGTTAAGAACCGCCGCGGCGACGCCGGGTCATCCAGGAGACCCCATCCATGCACACCAAGACCCTCACCATGACGACGGGACTGTTGATCGTTCTCGGGAGCTTTGCAATGGCCCCAGGATCCGCCTTGGACCTCGGGGGTCCCGACATGCAGGAAATCGACGATCTTTCCGCATTGGACCAAGAACGGCTCATCGAAGGCGGCCACGACCACTGGATCGTCGCATTCACCGAACTCCCCGACGCACGCGACGAGTATGGGGGAGCCCCCATTGTGAACGTGGATGAAGACCTACGCCACATCACCGTGCGCACCCAGGACATCGGCGCCCTCCAAGAGACCACCGGCCGCGACGCAACCGTACGGTACGTGGAATGGGACAACCCGCTCTACGCGGTGCTGCAATTCACACCGAACGACGCCCGCTACGACGACGAGGGCCACTGGGGCTCGAAACGGATCGGGGCCGAAGAAGCCTGGGACCTCACCTTGGGGTCCACGGCGGTCAAGATCGCCATGGTGGACTCCGGGTTGAACCGCGACCACGAAGAGTATGCAGGCGAATCCCGCGTCCTGCAGGGTCATGATTTCCGCGACAACGACGACAACCCCGCGGACACGAGCCAATGCTCCTGGCACGGGACGCACACCACCGGGACGGCAGCCGCGACCATCGACAACGACGACGGCATCGCCGGACTCGCACAGGCGAGCATCCTCCCCGTGCGGATCTTCGGACCCGACGTGCTCCTCGGGCTCATCGCAATCGGGTGCAGCACCTCCACCTCCGCCGTCGTGGACGGTCTGAAATACGCCGCCGACGAAGGCGCCCATGTCAGTTCGAACTCCTGGGGCGGCGGCGGGTCTTCCTCCTCGATCAACGACGCGATCCAGTACGCGCATGACAAAGGCACGATCCATGTCGCCGCGGCCGGCAACTCCGGGTCGTGCACGAACTGTGTGAGCCAACCCTGGAAGGATAACGCGGACAAGACGCTCGTCGTCAGTTCATCGAACACGGATGACGGACTCTCGAGCTTCTCCAGCGAAGGCCCCGAAGTGACGCTGATCGCCCCCGGTTCCGACATCCTGTCCTCGACCAGCGGCACGAGCGGATACTCGAGCCTCAGCGGGACCTCCATGGCGGCCCCCCACGTCACCGGGACCGCCGCACTGGTGCTCGCTGGAAACCCCGGCTGGGGATTCAACGACGTACGCGACCGGCTGGTCACCACCGCCGAGGACCTCGGATTGAGCGAGGACCGCCAGGGCGCCGGGTTGGTCCGCGCGGACCTCGCCGTGTCCCCTGAATAGAGGGATGCGCCCGCTCGCCGCCGAATCTTTATCAGCCCCCTCCCGGTGGGCGCAGCCATGGCGGCCAAGGGAGAATTCAAGGACCTCGTCGTCCACGTGATCGACAACGGCGGCCAGTGGACCCACCGCGAATGGCGTGTCTTGAAGTACCTCGGCGTGAAGACCCGCATCGTCCCCAACGACACCCC
>CAYVRY010000052.1:0-13680 GCA_964452895.1 uncultured Halobacteriales archaeon | reverse complement strand
GTGGAAGCCACCCCGGCGGCCCCCCTGAAAGGGGTGGCACTCGCCACCACGGACGTGGCGGACGTGGACCTGGTGAACAACACCTTCATCGCAGACGGCCCGATCTCCAAGGTGAACCCCGCTTTCTTCGCCGGGCTCGTGGACCTCAGCGGTGCATCGAACGTGGTCTCCTCGGGGAACACCGTAACGGGGACCTCACAGGGCACCGGCGGCACGAGTGGAGTACAGATCGCGTACGCCGGCAACGGCAACGTCTCAGTGCTCATCGAGGACACGACCGTGCAAGGCCACAACGGCACCGCGGTCACCTTGTCTGGGAAGAACGCCGACGCCCAGCTTTCCCTGATCGGTAATGTGCTGAGCGGGAACACGGACGGACTTGTGGTGAACCAGGCGAACTTCTCCAGCCTGGAACTGTTGGACAACGAGGTCTCCGACCAGACGGACATCGGCATCCGCATGCTGGGTGCCACCCAGGGCGAGACCGTGCTGCGGCACAACAAGATCACCTCCAACGGCCTGAGTCTCGTGGTGGGCAACGAAGCGGATTCCGTGGACGCCCGCTACAACTGGTGGGGCAGCGAAGCCGGCCCGGTCCTGAACGACCAAGCGAACATCTTCCTGACCGACTACACTCCCTGGTGCCTGGATGAGAACTGCACCTTGACCGAACCCGTCGAAGGCGTCAGTGCGTCGTTGCCCCTGTCGCAGCCTGCGGTGCCGGTGGAAGCCGAGAAGCCCGGGTTGCTCTGAACGCGCTGTGCCTCTCATCCCTCTCTCTTTCTATTTTTCTTCCACTCGACGGGATTGGTTCCCCGGGCAATAAATCTCCCCAGGACCGTGCTCTGACATCACCATACACCGAGACGACTTCAGATACCCTTAAGCGACCCCGCTTTTTCGTGCCCTCTCATGGTCACCCGCGAGGACCTCCTGAAGACCCCCGTCGAACAGGTCGACCTGTCGAAGATCGAGCGGATCACCGACCTCGTCGAAGCCATGAAGCGCGGCAGCATCCAGGGCCGCAACCTGGGCAAAGTGGCGAGTGTGCTGGAGAACATGATCGGCGATCCCGTGCGCCCCACCGTGATCCTCGGCATATCCGGCTGCATGATCGCCGGCGGGCAGCGCCTCGTCCTTCGTGACCTCGTCAAAAGCGGGCTCGTGGACTGCATCGTCTCCACGGGCGCGCAGGTGTACCAGGATTTCTATCAAGCCATGGGGTACGACCACTACGTGGGGGACGTGGACGCGGACAACGTGCTGTTGCACGAACTGATGATCGACCGATTGTACGACACCTACGTGGACGAGGACGCGTTCCGCAAGACGGACCACCAGATCGCGAAGCTCACCGAATCCATGCCGGGCGGCAACATCTCCTCCCGGGTCTTCATGGACCGCCTCGGCAAGGTGGCGCACGAGAACGGGGACGACGGGATCCTGGCCACCTGCCACCGCCTGGGCGTCCCCTGCTTCGTACCCGCATTGAACGACTCCTCCATCGGGATCGGGCTGACGATCTATTACAAGAAAATGCGGGAAGCCGGGCGCGATGACGAGATGGTGCGCATCGACCCGATCCGCGACAACTGGGAACTCACCCAGATCAAGGGCAAGAGCCCGAAAACCGGCGTCTTCTACATTGGCGGGGGCGTACCCAAGAACTACGTCAACGACGTGGAAGTGATCGCGGAGGAGACCGGCTTCGACGTCGCCGGGCACGAGTACGCCGTCCAGATCACCACCGACGTCCCGCACTGGGGCGGCCTCTCCGGGTCCACCCTGGAAGAAGCCCAGAGCTGGGGGAAGATCCATGCCGAGGCGACCAAGGCGACCGTGTACGCGGAGGCCACGTTGGTCCTCCCGATGCTCGTGAAGCATCTGCTGCAAAAAGGGCTGGACAAGGGCCGGACGCGCGTGCGCTACCATTGGGACGAAGACCGCCTGGAGCGGGTCGAGCACGTGGCGTTGCAGGAACTGGAAGAGCGGCTTCAGGCGTAAAGCGGAACCCGACGGGGCTCCGTCCAGGATCATTGTACGGCGCAAATACGCTTATATGCGGGGGGGTGGCATCGCTGCAATATGTCTACCATGATCCGCTTCAGGGCAGGCCAGGCGGAGGTTGAAGCCATCGAAAGGACGCGCCGTCTGTATGGCTTCAAGACCCGGGCGGAGGCTGTGCGGTTCCTGATCCGCAAGGCGGCTCGGCCAAATCCTCGATGGCAGGACGACCCGCTGTTCAACTTCAGGATCGAGGGGTATGTCGAACCCGGCGAGGACCTCACGAGTGAGCAGATCAATAGAGGGCTCTACGGGTGGGACTGAGTGGGGGAGGACATGCAGGGCACAGGACCCTCCAAGATCTTTTTGAATTGGCGGACCGGCTACATGAACGGCGGATAGACACCGTCATCCTGGGAGCCGGACGCCTTGGCCTTGGAGCCCGGCGCCGCGGCCGGTCCGGATTCGCCGGCCTCCGGGTCCGTGGGCGTATGCGTGACCGGAGAGCCGTCGGCAGCAACGGGTGGAGCCGGGGCCTCCCCTTCGATCTTGGCGATCTCGCCGGACTGGGAGAGGTACTCCATGCCGTCTTGCGAGATGTAGTACTTGTAGGCGGACCCGTCGGCGTGCTCGTTGATGAACCCGGCGCCCACGAGCTTCTTCAGGTGCCAACGAATCGTGCCGTGGTTCACGCTCAAGGCGCGCGCGATCTCGCGCTGATGCCCGCCCGGGTGGGCGAGCAGGTACGCCACGATGGTGCGAGCGTTCTCGTTCTTCAGGATCGCGCCCGTCACCGCGTCCGTCCGGCTCTTGACGCCGCCCTCGATGGGGTAGTAGAGCTTCAGACCGTTGGACATCTGTGAGCGCACGTAGTCCGATTCCGTCAGTTTGCGCAGGTGCCACGTCGTGTTCGTCGGATTGATGTCCAACGCACGGGAGATCTCCCGCAGGTAGGCACCCGGGTTCTCCCGGATGTAATTGTACATGGATCGCCGCAACGGGCTCTCCATGACGTTCTTCCGGTCGATGTACTTCACGCCGCCGGAGAACGCCATCGCGCCCAGGAAAGAGACCATCGCGATCGCGGAGACCGTGATGATCGGCGTCCGGTATTCCACCAACGTGTCACCGGGCGGCCCCGGGACCAGTCGCGGTACTTCAGTGTCCCCCACGCGGGTCGGGTCAGCGACGGGGCTCTGAGCGAGCGCCAAAACCAACACGAACGCAGACAAGACACTGAACAAGGTGAGTATGAGATAGGTCCGGGCTTGCAGGCGATAACGATACATGGATGATCCCTTCAGGCCGCTCTCGCCCGGATGCCCAATGCCCCGAGGGGACAAAGGACACCGGTACCTGCGAGGGGACACGGCACAACGTCCCCTTTCTCTCTCAAGTATGATAAAACTTTGGTTGTCTGGGGGGAGAGGTGGTCAAGGGGGCCCCTCCGGGCGTGTTCTTGTCCAATCCTTGTCCACGCCCCGCGCGAAACCGGGCGCCCCTTCGAGAAAACCCCGGTTTGTCCCTTGTCCAACGGGTCGGCCTGACGGGGTCGGAATCGCCTTCCGGCCCCTGCGCTGGGCAAGGCGCTGACAAGAGGGAAAACATACGAATCCAGGCGGGGTCCCGGTCACCCGGAGGGAAACTCGTGACCCGTGATCCGTGAGACCATCTCCGCCTCCTCCTCGCTCAGACTGCCCGGCACCACGAGCGTATGGAGCGGCACCCCATGGTCCCCCCTTGCCAGCATCTCCAATGGCCCGGCAACCAGAAGCGGGTCGCGACTGCCCGCCCGGGCGACCACACAAGCGCGGGTCCCGGGAGAGAGCGCCTTCTCGTCGACCCCCTCCCCGCGCTCCTTGCGCCGGCGCAGCAGCTCCAAAAGCACCTCGGCGCCCCGGGAAGCCGTCATGAAGCGATCGTTCTCCGCATCGATGTCCAACAAGACCAGCGTGTGCAGTCCCGCCTCCCGGTTCGCCACGATCACATCCAGCGGCGACTCCGGGAAAAAACCGGGCCGAGGCAAAACGAGGGTCGTCGTGCGCCCGAACTTGTAATCCGAAAGACCCAACAAGCCGGGCACCGCGGTCTTGATCGAGGCCCCATGGACCACCTCCACCCGGAACCCCCGCTCCAAAGCACGCCGGCGCAGGTCCTGATGCGTCGTCGCCGTCAACGCGTCCCCCGCCGTCATGAAGACCAACGTGCGCCCCGCCACCCGGTCCAAGAGCGCATCCGCGCCGGACTCCACACCCTCCCGGTCCAACACCGTGAACGACCGCCCCACCACGGACGCCAACTCCTCCATGTCCGTACCCATCAGGCGCGCCGTATAGAACTCCGCGACCACCTCATCCGCCTCGCGCACCAGCTCCCGCGCCCGCAACGACATGTCCCGGGCGTCCCACAAGCCCAACCCGACGAAGACGACGCGACCTGTACCCGGTGCCATGGCCATGAGACTCCTGCAGTCATCGCCGGGGAGGCCCCCCGCCGAGTATAGGGTTTGCCACCGGCCCCCGCCCCGCTCCCACCCCTGCGCCCGGCAACATCAACAACATCGACGCCATTCCATCCAGGGCGACCAAAACCTCAAAGGCCGCCACGGGTCCGCCCTCTCGTGGCGAATGAACCACCGCCCCCACCGACCGTCAAGACCCGGGACGCCCCCGGACTCGGTGTGGAGCGAAGCCGGGCCGAAGAGGTCCGCCAGGCACTCGGTGCAGCCGGCCTGCTCGCCACGGACCTCACACCACTGCAGACCGCCGGGCAGGTGGTCTTCCCGTTGGTCCCGGATGCCGAGGGCTCCACGTCCCTGCACCGGCTCCTGCAGCGCTTCCCCGCCGCCCCCGTGCCCACCGCAGCGTTCCGCATGCGGGCCTCGAACGAAGCGGACTACCGGCAGCGCCTGAAGGACCTGCCGCGTCCCCTGCAGGAAGAACTTCCCCGCGCGCACGACGTGATCGGAGACATCGCGATCATGAAACTCCCGGACGTGCTGCACGGACACCGCCGCGCGATCGCCCAGGCGCTTTTGGCCACGCATCCCCGCTTGAGGACCGTGGCCCTGGACCGCGGCGTGACCGGCGCCCAGCGGGTCCGGGACCTGGAAGTGCTCGCCGGGCAAGGCGGACTCGCCACCACGCACCGCGAACACGGCTTGCGGTTGTCCGTGGAACCGGACCGCGTCTATTTCTCCCCGCGCCTCGCCACGGAACGCGCCCGCTTGCTGGAACGGGTCCACGACGGACAACGCGTTCTCGACCTGTTCGCCGGCATCGGCGCCTTCGTATGCCTCGTCGCGCGCGACCGCCACCCCGCCCGGGTCACCGCGGTGGACGTGAACCCGCACGCGATCCGCTTGCTGGAACGGAACCTGGAGCAGAACAAACTCGCCTCCGCCCCGGTCACGCTGATCGAAGGCGACGCCCGGGAGGTCGCACCGAGGACCGCGGACTGGGACCACGTCGTCCTGAACCTCCCGCACGACGCCCATCGGTTCCTGGACGTCGCCGCCGCCTGTGCCGCGCCGGACGCAGAGATCCATCTGTACGCGATCCTCGAGCGCGACGACGAAGACGCCTACGTACAAGACGCCCTCCGCCGCCTGCACGAGGCAACGGGCAAAGGATGGTCGCTCGTGCAACGCCGTCACGTCCGGCAATACGCCCCCACCATGGACGGACTCGGATTCACCTTCGCCGCATCGTGAACAATGCGAGGAGAAGGATCCCGAGAAACAGCCCGAAGCCCAAGCCCGGAATCTCGTGCGCCTCCCGGGCCAAGCGCTCTTGTCGGGGAAGGGTCACAAGCAGCCACAGCGCCGCCAGAGCGAACACGCTCAGGATCGTCACACCGACCCAATGCACAATCTGCACCGCCGCCGCAGCGCGCCCCTTCGTCCACACGTAGGACGCTACGGCGAACGCACCCAGCGCCAACGCACCAAGAGAGGGATAGACATAAATCAGCATGACCAACCCCGCACCCAGGAGGCCGAGCCCGTAGCCCGCTTCCGTCACAATGACCACGACCACCGCAAAGGGCAACGCCACAAGCATACCCGCGACCAACAGAGACCGAACCGCGCGCGGTTGCACCACCAGAGTCAAGACAACGGCTGCGATCCAAGCAAGAACGAGAAGCAGCAAAACCACGCCCGCAGGACCCGTCGCAGGTTCCGGACGATCGATCAACGAATGCGCCTGCGGGTAGCCAAACAGGGCGACGACGATGCCCACGGCGACGAGCCCCCACGCCACCGTGGCCTTCCGGGACCGGGCGGCGTCGCGAAAACCCGGCCAGCCCCCTGCAGCGTGTGCCGAAGACCGCAGGGTACGATCTTGCTGCATCGCACCCTCGACGACCCGGACATATTTCAGTTTGTGCTCGGCCGCCGCGCGATCCGGTGTTCCGGCCTGGCAGAGCCGCGTCGGCGACCGGCCCGGAAGCGGCCGACAGGTCTGCAAACCGCCACCTCAAGACCTGAATCTTTATACGCCCGGCCGGGGAATCCCAATCTATGCGTGCTGTGGTCCAAACAAGCGGTTCCATCGTTTTCCTGCTGCTTCTGGCCGGGCTGGCCGGTTGCATCGGCGAGTCGCCCCCGACAAGCGGCGACGAGGCGCCCCCCTTCGTGGACCCCATGGCCCACGAAGACGGTCACGACCATGGCGATTACGAAACCCACGGGCGCTCGTGGAACCTGGAAGAGATCGGCTGGGACCGGATCTCCAGCCAGTCCGTGGCCTGGGGCGAACTGGACATCCACCCGGACCACGACATCGCCCTCGTGGCGCACGCCTGGCCCACCGCCGGGTTCGCCACCGTGGACATCTCCGACCCCGCAGACCCGCAGGTACTGGACGTGTACGACCTGGGTCATGGTTACGGCGCCGACGTGAAATGGGACCCCAGTGGCGAATGGGCCGTGCTCGCGGTCCAGGCCCACTCGCAGCTCGAACTGCCCGATGCCCCCGTGCCGCTCATCGACCCGCTCGCGGCCACGGTCCACTCCGGAATCGAGGTGTTCCACATCACGGAAGAAGGCGTGATCCACGACATCGACGCCTGGACCCCGAGCCCGGAGCGCGGCGTGCACATGGTCGCCACGCACCGGATCGACGGCCGGGACTACGTGTTCACCGCGTACAACGGCAAAGGCGTCGGCGTCTTCGAACTGATTACGGAGGAGCCGCCCATCGGCGCCCGACTCGTGCCGGTGAACGCCGCGTTGATGGGCTCGCCGGAACGACTCGTGGACCAACCCACCACGCTCGGGCTCTCGGGGGCCCACGACATGACCGTGATCGACGACCCCTTGCTGGAGACACCTCTTCTCTACGTGGCCCACGGCTACGACGGCCTGTACGTCTACGACCTGAGCGACCCGCACGACCCCTTGTGGCCCGACTTCCCGCTGGGCCACTGGATCGACGAGGCGAACACCTGGTACATGCACACCGTGCAGGCGGAAGTGGTGGACGACCAGCGTCGGATCGTTCTCGTCCCCGAGGTCTTCAGCGACGCGGAAGCCGAGGTGGTCGCGCCCCTTTGGGTGCTCGACGGCACCGACCTTTCGGACATCGGCCTGCTCGCCACCTGGCGCAACCCCGGTGACCACGGTTCCGAGCTGCTGCGCTTCAGCGTGCACAACTTCCAACTCATCGACTCGAAGATCGCCCTCGCGCACTATCACGGCGGCGTCTGGCTGCTGGAGATCCAGGACCAGGCGGACGGCACCCGCATCGAACCCGTGGGTTACCATGTACCCGGGAACGACCCCGGTGTGCCCAAGAGCGGGATCTACCACGGTGTCTACAACATGATGGACGCACCCACCGTCTGGGACGTGGTCGTGCACGACGGCGTGCTTTACGCCACGGACGTGAACTCCGGGATCTACGCGATCGACGGCCCCGCCTGGGAAGCCGGTGACGGCACCATGAGCATCGGGTGAAGAGCCCCCGCCATCCGGCGGTCGTCACGAACGGGCGCGACGCAGCGCGAGAACCACGAACAAGACCGCACACAACAGGACCACCAGGCCCAATCCCGGTGCCTCGTTGGCCTGACGGGCCAACTCCTCCTGCCGACGCAACGTAAAGAGCATCAAGATGCCCGCCGTGGCGAACCCGCCCCCCGTGACGAGCCCCGCGAACTGCGCGATCCGGTCTCCGCCCCGAGGCCGGCCGGTGCGACGCACGATGAACGCCACCAGGAGCAGGACAAGGTAGACCGGGGCGACCACCAGGAGCACGACCCCCATGCCCACCATGAAGGCCAGCTCCCCCAAGAACCCATACATCTCCTCAAGCAGGTCCAACAGGATCATCCCCAGGGGCACCGCGATCAATCCCGCGGGCAACAAGACCGCGGGCAACCACCTACGGTTTTCGTCGCGATGCACATGAACCACGGTCCACACCGCGGCCCCGGTCAAAACGGCAAGCAGCACCAGCAGGAAACCCGCCCAACCCACCCGCGGCACCGGGTTGTTCAAGGAGGCCCAAGCGAACGTCAGCAACAAGAAGGCCATCGCGGGGAAGGCCAACGCCATCGCCCAGGTCCATTCCCCGCTGGGGCCGTGCGATGCGGGTCGCTGCGGCGGACCGGGCGGAGGCAGGGGGGGAGGCGGATAGGGCACCCAGCTTTGAGGCGAAGACACAAACGGGACCCGGTCAAGACGCGTATGAAGTTGTCGAAACACCGCCCGAGCCGGCTCCAAGCGCCTCACGACCGTCAACGCTCAAGTAGCTCCCCCCGCTCGCGGGCCGCATGGGCAGCGACCCCGACCCACACCGCGACCGTGCGAACCAAGTCGTGGTCCTGTGCATCCTCGACGGGTTCGGCATCGCCCCGAGCGGGCCGGGCAACGCGATCACACAAGCGAAGACCCCGAACTGGGACCGCCTGCAGAAACAAGGATCCAGCGCGCGGTTGAACGCCGCGGAGCAGGCCGTGGGGCTGCCGGCAGGACAGATGGGCAACAGCGAAGTGGGACACCTGAACATGGGGGCGGGGCGCATCGTGGCCCAGGACATCGTACGCATCGACCAGGACATCGAGACCGGCGCGTTCGCACACAACGAAGCACTGCGCGGCGTCATGGAACGGGCCCGCGACCGGGAGCGCACCGTGCACCTGGTCGGGCTTGTGGGCCCCGGCGGCGTGCACAGCCACGAGCGTCATCACTTCGCGCTCCTGGACCTGGCACGCGAAGTGGGCCACCACGAGGTGTCCCTGCACGCCGTACTGGACGGCCGGGACACCCCGCCGCGAAGCGCGGCGTCCCATCTGCAAAGACTGCAGGAAAAACTGGACGAGACCGGCGTGGGTTTCATCGCGACCATGCAAGGCCGCTACTGGGCGATGGACCGGGACCGACGCTGGGACCGGACCGAGAAGGCCTACCGCGCACTCGTCGGGCTGCACGGCGAACGAGCCAAGAGCCCCGAAGACGCCCTGCGGGACGCCTACCGGCGCGGCGAGAACGACGAATTCGTCATTCCCACGGTGCTCGACGGGGCGCGCCCCATCGCCACGGAAGACGCCGTGATCATCGTGAATTTCCGTCCCGACCGCGCCCGCCAGCTCACCATGGCGCTCGCGGACGGCGACTTCGACGCCTTCGCGACCAAGCCGCTGGCACTGGACTTCGTGATCATGACGCAGTACCACGCCGCGTTCACCCGGTTCGCGCGCGTTGCGTACCCGCCCATCAAACCCCAAGACACCCTCGGTGAACAGGTCGAACGCGCCGGGTTGCGCCAGTTGCGCATCGCCGAGACCGAGAAATACGCCCACGTCACCTACTTCATCAACGGCGGCCGGGAAGACCCGTTCGAAGGGGAAGAGCGGATCATGGTGCCCTCCGCGAAGGTCGCGACGTACGACGAACAACCTGAGATGAGCGCACCCGAGATCACCCGGCGGCTCGTGGAAGTCCTCGGCGGGGCGGACCCCCCTGCGCTCGTGGTGCTGAACTACGCGAACGCGGACATGGTGGGACACACCGGCGACCTGCAAGCCACGGTGCGCGCCATCGAGAGCATCGACCACGCGTTGGGCCGACTCGCCGAAGCAACCCGGAACGCCGGGGGCACGCTGGTGGTCACCGCCGACCATGGCAACGCGGAAGAGATGCTCGACGCCGAAGGCGAACCGGTGACCAAGCACACCACGAACCCGGTCCCCTTGCTGGTGGTCGCCCCCCCGGCGACCGCCCCGAGGACCCTGCGGGACGGGATCCTCGCCGATGTCGCGCCCACGATCCTCGAGCTGATGGGCCTGCCCCGGCCCGCCAGGATGGACCGGGGCAGCCTGCTCGCCGCCCCCGAGGGCAAGCGCCGTGGCCCCCAGGCCGCCCCTTAAGGCGAGGGGGGCGAGGCGCGGTTCCCGGGCCGCCCGGCCGAGTGACCCCCACCCTGCTCATTAAATAGGGTCGACAACCAAAAACAAAGCCATGGACGGCTCGCCTCGGTCCCCCTCGGCAGTGTCCACACCCCCCCGCAGCGCCGTGGCGCCCCGGCGTCGGTGGCGCCGGTTGGCCCGGGACACCGTGGCCGTGACGCCGGTGGTCGGCACGATCATGATCCTGGCGATCAGTGCCTTCGGGATCGGTGTCGTGATGACCTGGGGGCTCCCCGGCATCAAGCAGACGCAGGCCGAAGCCGAGATCGACAGCGTGACCGAGCAGTTCCTCTCCGTGGAAGAGATGATGCACAACGTGATGCGCTCCGGAGCCTCCGGGAAGGCCTCCAGCGGCGGGATCAGTTTCTCGCAAGGCGAGATCAAACGCACGGACGGCACGCTCATGATCGCGAGCGCCCATCACGTGATCGAGAACCCCGACGTGGTCGACTCGAACCGATACCGCATCACCGTCACGGACCCCGGCGACCCGCTGGTCCTGGAAGTGGAGGCCCGGGACGGCGCCGAGACCGCGAACCGGTACGTGGACGCCTACGGCGTCGACCCGGACAGCGAAACCCTGTTCGCGAGCCAGGGCAACTGGGTCAGCGATGTGATCAGCCTCAGCATCGACCGGGACGACATCGGGCAACGCACCCTGCGCGTGCGCGTCATGCACGAGGCCGACGCCGCCATCGGGGAACCCGAAGACTTCACACTCATGCAGGGCTGGGCCCTCCCCCTGGGCGCCGTCGAATACGCCCGCCAGACCCCGTTCGGCGTCACCGGCGTGGTCCTGGAGATGGGCAGCGTGATCACGGAATACGAGACCGGGAGACACATCCACACGGACCCGCTGATCCGCCGCGAAGGGGACGCCGACCCCACCGGAGAGACCCGTTTCCTGTCCATCTTCGCCCCCACCCTGACCGGTGGTGAGGACGACGCCGCGTTCGAGAGCACCGGTCCCGGGACCCACTCCCTGCGCCTGAAACTCACCCTGAACCTGCTGCAGATCCCCGGCCAGGACGTGCGCGACGTGGACCTCCACATCGCCGGCGACCGTTCCCAGGTGTGGTACGAATACTTCGAAGAGAACCAGGGGTTCAGCCTGGAGGCCCCGGACGGCCCCATCGAACGCGCGATCAAGAAGAACGAGAACGACGAGGCGTTCGAGTTCGCACTCATGGAAAGCCGGTTCGTGATGGAAATGCTGCAGGGCGTCCAACGCATCGACGCATGAACACCACGCCCCAATCCCAATAGGGGAAACAAAAAAGGGGGGAAGCCCGTGCCGCCACCCGATGGAGCGCCGGGTCCGGAAAGTCACACTCTACGTGTGCACGAAATGCTACGCCGGGTACCCGAGCAAAGAGACCGCCCAGCAACACTACGACCGGGAACACCACGAACCCGCCCCCAAACGGCCCCCCGGAAGGCCCCCCAAAGAGCCGTGATCGACCGTGATCCTCCCCAGCCGCCAACGGCCTCGCCTGGCGGGCCCGAAACGACACCCGCCTTTTCGCCCATGGGCGAAAACCGTTTTGACCCCCGCCTCGTGCCGGGCGCCATGCGCGGCCCCCTGCACGAACTGCACGAACACCTCGGTGCACGCTTCGTCGACTTCTCGGGCTTCGAAATGCCCCTTCGATACACCACGATCAAGGAAGAACACCAGGCGGTGCGCGAACGGGCCGGCCTGTTCGACGTCTCCCACATGGGAAACCTGCGCATCGACGGCGAAGAGGCCGCCCGCCTGCTCACCCAAGCCACCGTGGCGCGCGTGGACCGCCTGCAGGAGGGCCGTGGCGTCTACACCGTGATCTGCGATGAACAAGGCCGCATCCAGGACGACACGATCGTCTACCGCTTCGAAGGGGACCGCTACTACATGGTCCCCAACGCCGGCAAGAACGACGCGATCACGGACCACCTGCGCCGCCTCGCGGAAAAGGAGAAGCTCCAGGTGAACATCACGGACGCCTCCCGCGAGACCTGCATCTTCGCACTGCAGGGCCCGCGCGCCCCACAGATCCTGGAAGCCACCGGCGCGAAGACCCCCGAGACGCCCCGCTTCCGGCTGCACACCCGGGAGATCGCCGGTCAACTGGTCTGGGTGGCCACCACGGGGTACACCGGCGAGACCGGGTACGAGTTCTTCGTGGACGCCCGCTCCGGCGTGGAGACCTACCGTCGGATCCTGCTGGGCGGTGAAGACCTGGGGATCCGTCCCGTGGGACTCGGCGCCCGGGACACCCTGCGCCTGGAAGCGGGACTCGCGCTCGCCGGCAACGAGTTCGAAGGCGGACGCACCCCCCTGGAAGCGAACCTGGGATGGACCGTGAACTGGGACCATGACTTCGTCGGCAAAGCGGCCCTGCAGGAACAGAAAGAGGCCGGTACGCACGACCGGCTCGTGGGGTTGAAGATGACCGGCCGCGCGGTCGCCCGTTCCCACTACCCCGTTCTCGACGAGGACGGCGCCCGGATCGGTGTGGTCACCTCCGGAACGAAGAGCCCCACCCTCGGCGAATCCATCGCCATGGCGTACGTCCCCCCCACCCACAAGGCGCCCGGCACCCGGGTGCAGGTGGAAGTGCGCTCCAAGGCCCACGAGGCCGAGGTCGTCAAGATGCCCTTCCTGAAAAAATAGGACCGCCGCGATCCGGCACACAAGGTTCATCACCGCGGTGCGCTTCGCCCCGGCGCAGGGAGCCCCGATGACGGATACCCGTGACGATCTGAGATACGCCAAGAGCCACGAATGGGTGAAGGTCGAGGGCGACATCGCCACCATCGGGATCACGGACTACGCCCAGTCGGAACTCACCGACATCGTCTACGTGGAGACCCCGGAAGTGGGGGACGCCTTCGAAGCCGGCCAGGAATTCGGCGTCGTGGAGAGCGTCAAGAGCGTCTCCGAACTCTACGCGCCGGTGACGGGGCAGGTCACGGAAGTGAACGAGACCCTGGAAGACCGGCCGGAACTGGTCAACGAATCCCCGTTCGACGGCGGATGGATCATCAAACTGCGCATGGACGAACCCGGGCAACACAAGAAACTCCTGAGCGCTGCGGACTACCGCAAACTGACGGAAGGAGACTGAGACCAAACCCTTCACACGCAACCCTTTTTATGCTGCCCCCTGTCCCCGCTCATCCTTCCCCTTTAAAACAGAGGACGCGGGTCCCTGGGTGATTGCATGGTTTCGGCCCCCCCGAAAAAATATGACGCGCCGCGGCTCGAAGCCGAGATCCTGGAGA
>CAYVRY010000051.1:0-13923 GCA_964452895.1 uncultured Halobacteriales archaeon | reverse complement strand
GAACCCGTGCGTGCGCGCGAGAATACTCCCGGTCGTGCTAGGGTGGAGCATGGTGGGGTGGGAGGGTTTCATCGCCCACCACGCATCAGATCATTGATCGCATGGAACGGGACTCCAGGTGATGGATTATCAACGAGAGGGGATGTGGCACCGAAAGGCATGTACCATGTCGGCGCCGACTCCAGAATCCGGACGTACGCTCAAGCCACGGGTCCTTGGAGGGACCGCGTTTGTGGCCACACTCCTGGGGCTCTTCCTGCTCGTCACAGGGATCGCGGGAGGAGGGCTTTCGACAGAGTCGCAATCCGATGCGAATTGCCCTGGCACGGACCCGCTTTGCGGTATGGACTTGGCCCTCGGACCGATCATCCGCACCATTGCGGGGTTCTTGCTTCTGGTCGTGGCAGCGGTGTTGTGGGGCCTTTACTGGAAACGGACTTCATGGTGAGACCCGGGTGCGGATGATGCGCATCCCCGATCCTTGCACCGGACCGGTCGTTCATCTCTTTCTCCCGTTTCACTTCGCCACCGGCGCGCCTGCCCCGACGTCTTCGCCGATCATGTGCACATCCCGTTGCGGGAACGGGATCGTGAAGCCGTCGGCTTCCAGGTCGAGCTTGAGTTGCCGGCGCAGTTCGCTCCACGTGCTGAGCCAGTCGTCGTTGTACACCCAGCAGCGCACGGTGAGGCCGACGCCGTCGTCACCGAGGTCGCTCACGAGCACGTCCGGTGCGGGGTCCGGCAGGCTCTTCTCGTTGGCCATGGCGGTGGCCACGGCGGTCTTCACGGCGCGTTCCAGGTCGTCGTCGTACGCGATGCTGACCTCCACGGCGACGCGGCGGGTCGGGTTGCGGCTCCAGTTCAAGATCGCGTCGTCGAGCACGGTGCCGTTGGGGATCGTGACGTAGCGGCCATCGAAGGTCTTCAGCCGGGTCATGGCGATGCCCAGGTCGGTGACGGTCCCTTCGTTTTCTTGGATGGAGACCACTTCCCCGACGTTGTAGGGCCGGTTCATCAAAAGCACGACGCCGGCGGCCAGGTTGCCGAGGGTGTCCTTGAGAGCAAACCCCAAAATGAGACCGATCGCGGCCAGCAGCCCGGCCAGGGCGGTGGGTGGGATGCCGATGGCGAACAAGACGGCGAAGACGACGAACAGGACGGCCAGGGCGGTGACGATCGTCTTCAGGAAACCGCCCAGTGTCGCGTCGATGTGTCGTGCCCGGTCGATGCCCTTGTGGACGAGGGCGCGGGCGGCCCAGGCGATGAGCACGCTGAGGAGGAACGCGAAGAGCACGATCACGAGGTACTGGGTCAACGGGTGCAGGCCGTCGTACGTCTCCAGGACGCGCTCATGGAACATGGGGTCGTCGGGACCGACGGGCGGGTCTTAGCCGTTCGCATTCCGGGGCCCAGAAGCGTGCCGGGTTCACCGGTTCAGTTTTTCCAGTTCGTCGAGCCGGTTCTCGAGTTTCACGGTCTTGATCGTCAAGAAGGCGGTCCAGACAAGAAGCAGCGCCACCAGAACCGGGCTCACGACGGCGATCATCTCCAGGAGACCAAGGAACAAGAGGACCGTGGCGGCGGCAACGAGCGCAAGCGCGGCCACGATGACGATCCAGATCAGCACTTGGTCCCATCCGATGGAGGGTTGCCATTTTTGATGCCAGGCGGTCGCGCCGGTGGTCTCGGACGTGGGGGTTCGGGTCTCCCGGCTGTGACCGGTGGTGGTTTCAGTCATGATATCATGGGTCCATGGTCAAAAGGTTCAGGTGATGGCAGCCAGCACGAGCGCGGCGACTCCGATCACCACGAGCGACCAGACCAGCACGCGGTGGATGTCGAAGCCGGTAGCGGGCGAGAACTCCTCCTCGCGACCCGGGAGGTGGGCCTGCTGCGACGTTTGGCTGCCGGGGTGCATACCGGGCCACTGGGCGCAGATGGGGATAAGTGATTTCGTACAACAGGCGAAGAAGTCCCCTGCAGCCAGGGACAAAAGATGGGCACAATCCTCGCAACCGGTTCACGCGGGGGGTGGCCGGCGACATCGATTCCACGCCGCTTCGATGGCACGCCGTACCGATTCGGGCCAGTTGGGTTATATAGGGGAGGGTCCGTCGGCGGCGTCGAGGCGCTCAATATGGCCCGGTTCCCTGAAGCGGATGCCCGCTTGCTGTCGAAGAAGATCTGCATGAAGTGCGGAGCCGTCAACGGCCAGAAGGCCCTGCGCTGCCGGCGTTGCCGCGGCAAAGAGATGCGCGTGAAGGCACGCGACAGCCGAGGCATGTAGCGAGGCATCAGACGGCCCGGCAGGAGGCGCGACGCCCGCTGTGGCCGATCCCTCCAGCGAAAACGTTCGAGCGGATGCGTCCTCAAGCCGTCCAGTCCGGCGCGGGCCGTCTGCGCAAGAGGCGACCCGGCGTGGTTTTCCCGTGGCCTTGCTCGGGTTTCTTCCTAAGACCGGCTGATTCCGATCAGGATATGAATCGTTTTCCATGCGCGTCGGATGAGCAGCCTATTATCGCCATCCGGCGGGTCCCGTCGTACGGCCCAAGAGGCCATGAGGTGAGACCATGCACAAGAAAAGATCCCCTTCCGCGGCAATGGCGGTCCTGGCGGCGTCGATCATGCTCGTGAGCGTACTGTCGCTCACCGCCGTGACGGCCGACGACGTCCCCCTGCCCTTGTACGATTATCGCAGACCAATCACCGTGACGAACGACGGCGACGACCTGTCGGACCACCAGCTCCTGTTGTCGCTGGACACCGCCGCCGAGATCGACGCCGGCAGGATGCAAAGCGACTGCGCGGACATCCGCTTCACGGACTCGCTCGGACTCCTGGAACTTCCCTTCTGGCTGGAATCCGGATGCGGCAGCGACGACACCCTGATCTGGGTCAGCACCCCGCTGACATCCGGCGAGAACACGATCCATGTGCGATTCGGCGGCCCGAAGGCCGAATCCGCCAGTGACCCGTACGCGACCTTCCCGGTCTACGACGACTTCGAACACGGCGGTACCGACGGCTGGGAGGCTCAAGGTGGCGCCGAGATCCTCGGCGTGGAGGACGGCGCCTTGCAGGTGCACACCAGCGGGACCAAGCAGGCCGTGCTCTACACGCAGGGTGAAATGACGCGCGGCCATCGCTTGGACGCCGTGCTGAAGGTGGCACCCGGCATCCGGGACGGCGGCTATGTGGGCCTCGGGTTCCTGGCGCAGGACAACGAGAACACCTACATTTCCCGCTCCACGAGCATTTCCCGCATCGGTCTCGTCGAACAAGGCAGTTACACCGGCCTGATCGGTGGGACCCTCGTGCCCGCAGGCACGTTCAGCCTGTACGAGGTCTGGTTCGACGGCGACACGATCCACACGAGCATCGCGGGCGAGACGGCCACCGTCACGAACACGGTCTACGATTCCGGTCAGGTCGGGATCGCATCCTGGTGGGGCCTGAGTGGTTCCCACGAACTGGACCAGATCGTCGTTCGCAGCGACCCCGACATCGAGCCCACCGCGAGCATCGGCGAACTGCAGGAATGCACGCTGAACCTGCTTTGTGAGTAGGCGAACTCACTCCACCCTGCTCTTTCCACCCTCTTCTTCCTTCACCGCCCTTGCCGCCACGCGGGTTGGCCCCGGCCACGCCTCGCGCGCACCCGTTCGGCTTTTAGAGCAGCCATGCGTCGGCCACGTCGAGGCGCCCGACATGCCCTGGTTCCCGGATGCCCCCTTGTTGCCGATGCTGCGTGGAATGCCCGGCGGTCCTTGGCCGCCAGGGGGAGCACGCCCTGCGATGGCGCGGCAGGTGACTGCCCGCCAAGGCCCGCGACGACCGAGGCACAGAGACGATCCTCAGGAAGCCGCGGCGCCCTCTTCGGCGCGCTCATCGAGGGAGAAGACGCCAGGTAGCGCCCCGCCGGACCGTTTCGACCCGGCGCGCCTCGAGCGCAGGAAAGAGGTGGACCCGGCCTCGTTTTTCGCGCTGGACCTGCGCATCGGGCGGGTGGTCTCGGTCCGTGAGTTCGAAAAGGCGCGTGTCCCCGCTTATCGGCTGCGCGTGGATTTCGGTCCGGCGGTGGGCGTTCTCGAAACGAGCGCGCAGGTCACGCGCTATCCCATGGAGACCCTGCAGGACCGCCTGGTGGTCGCGGTGATCAACATCGGCACGAAAGTGATCGCCGGTTTGCCCAGCGAGTTCCTGCTCCTGGGCGCGCTCGACCCGGACGGGACCGTGCGCCTGCTGCAGCCGGAACCGGGGAGCCCTCCTGGAGCCCCGGTGGCCTAGAGGCAACGCTCAGACGGAGTCACTGCGCAACTATGTACATCAAAGCGGGTGTTTGGTGGTTTTTGTCCTTTTTCTGCGATGCTCGATCGCGCGCAAAAACTTAAACCGAAACTTGCTTCTCCCTGATTCGACCCGGCAGATTTTTCCGATGTGCCGGTAAAGCCACCTTAGAGGTCGTTCCCATGCCTGATTCCTCTGCAGCGTTCGCACGCGCCCCCCTCAAGCAGCCCGAGAGCCGCCCGGCCGATGCAGCGGAAGGGGAAGACGAATCAGAAAGGAACCCTCCTTTTGCGGCGTTGATCCCGGGCCCGGCCCGCCGGTTCCTGTTCAAGCGGCCCAAGGGCCGACTCGGCATGGGATAAGCCCCCGAATCACGGGTCGCCCCCCGAGTGGGTTCTACGGACGTTCGACACCTCTTTTAAAGGAAAGGGTGGATGGTTCTTTGTAACGATGCGCACCCTTGCCCTGTTGATGGTTTTCTTCTTGGTCCTGGCCGGCCCCGGCTTGAGCGCTGAGGGGCAACCGGGACATGGTGATGGCCCGGATTGGGGCCCCGGCGCGCAACCGCAAAGCGGCCAGGGCGATGGCAACGGGACCAATGAGACCGGGGGCAACGAGACCGGGGCGCCCGGCAACGCCAGCGGTCAGGGCCCTCCGGCGCACGCCAATGCGAGCGAAGTCGCGCGCGAGCGTGCCCGTCAGAAGGCCGCCGAGCGTGGCGGCGACGCGCAACCCGCTTGGCAACGTTCCGTGGAGGCCGCGAAACACACGCCGGCCTTCGAGGCCCGCGCCGACGCACTGGAGCGTCTGCCGGACCATGCCGAGGCGAACATGGGCTTGTTCACGCCCACAGTGGATGGGTTCGAAGGACGCTTCGTCTCGTTCTCCCCGGCGGATGACTGGGTCGCCATCGAGAACGTGAGCGTGAACGGGGTCGTCGTGTTCGAGGCGATCGCGTTCCCGCCCGATGAGAACGTGAACGTGCGTCACGCCGGCAACGCGATCCACATCCGGGGTGAGGATTGGCGCTTCAGCCTCGTCGATGCCCCCCCGGCCCCCATCACCATGCGTACCGACGGCGAGTCGTTCGAGGCGGTCCTGCCGGACGGTGTGCTCTGGGACGACGCGCCGTTCGCCGGCGCCCTCGTGGAGTACCCCCTGGCGGACGGCGAGGCGATGCACGCCCGGCTTGTCGGCCCGGACCCGCGCGACCCGGACATCCAGCGGCTGTTGAACATCGAGGATTCGTTGAACTTCCATGTCTCCGCGCAAAGGACCGTCTTGTCCCACGTGGCGAACAAGGAACGCACCGCCATTGACGAGGCGCTCACCCAACGGACCGTGGGCGGCGAGATCACCATGCTTCGTGACCCCGGCCAGAGCCGCAACGTGCTCAGCGACGTGGTCGTCTTCGAGGACATGGATATCCAGGTCTCCCCGGGTCGTGCCATGGGCCAGATCCCCGACAATGCCACCGCGCACACGATCTCCGTGAGCGCCCATGGGATCCCCGGCAAGACCATCGTGGTGAACCTGGAGAAGCACCTGGTGGACCCCGGGGACCTGCACATCCGTTATTACAACGAGCTGGGCAACGACACGGTCCAGGAGGTCGGCATCCGGATGGCTTCCAGTCTCTCCGACGTGCTCGACCCGGGTTCCGGGGGACTCGTACCGCAGTACTGGATCGTGGAGGACATCGACGGCGTCCAGCTGCTGGTCACGATCCCGCATTTCTCCACGCACCACATCGAGCTGTTGAGCTTCGACGTGGACCCGGTCACGGTGAGCCTGATCGCCGGGGCTCTGGGCGCCGTGGGGATCGTCGCCGTGGCCACCGTGGGACTCTTCCGCCGGCCGCGCGACGACGACCTATGATCCCGCTTGCGGAATGCAGGCCGCATCGGCGAACGGATTCACCAAGCGGTTGAGCCCGCAAAGGATCCTGTGCAGCAGGCTGTCAAGCGGCCGGCTGTGGGTCTCCACGGGTCCCGGGCGGGGCCGTGCGCTGCTTTTTTCATCGCTGGTCTCCCCTTCGGGGCCTGCTTCCACTTCGGGCGTGAACGGTCTGTCCGCCGCGTGCTCACCCGGCATGGGTTCCCCGCGGTCGCCTTCGTCTCCGCTTTCTTCTTCCTCTTGTTCGCCTTCGGGCGGGGTGAGCCCGACCCAGGAGCCGACGAACCGGTCCACCAGGTCGTCCAGGAAGCTCTTGCGGTAACGAACGAGGACCCCTGCGGTCCGTTCGGCGTCTTCGACGAAGAAAAGCTTGCTGCGGCCTTGGCGTTGCTGCGTGACCCGTCCCGCCTTGACGAGTTTGTTCAGGTGGAAACTGACGGTGGACGGGCCGACGGGCAGGGCCGCGACGATCGCGGAGTGTGACGCACCCGGGTTCTCCAGCAGGTGGATCATGATCCTTCTCGGGTTCTCCTGCCGGACGTAGTAAAGAATGTCCTTGTCCCGCCGGTCGACCCCTTCCTTGGCGAAAAACGCCTTGAACCGCCCGTCGTCGCGTACCACGAGAAGACCGTTTTTCTCCATCTGGTGCAGATGGTACTCCACGGTGCCAAGCGGCATGTCCAGGCCGCGCTGGATGCCGCGCAGGTGCATGCCCGGGTTCTCCTCGACGTAGCGATACACCCGCCGACGGGATCCCAGGTCAAGAAGCGGATCGTTCGGACTGGCCATGGTCTAGTCTCTTCGGTACACAGCGTAGTAGAGTGTGACGAGCGCAGCGAGTCCCACGAAGGCGGGGACGAGGATCTCTCCGGCGGCATCGGGGTCGCGCGTCACGCGCAAGGCGAAGATCCCTCCTTGCAGGCCGAGCAGGAAGAAACCCGCCGAGACCCAGGAGAGTTTCTTGGATTCGACGCGGCGGGCCGAGATGATCCCGAGTACGGCGAGGATCCATCCGAAACCAAGGCTCGCAAGCGCGGCGAGGACCGCAAAGTTCGCCTCCAACGCAGTGGCCATGGCTCGCCCATCCCCTCTTCTCGGATAGACGTTGTGTTGGGGCTTTTTTTGTTTTCTCCTCTACAATCATGATTCCTGGCGGTGCGCCGGCCCATCAGGATTCGTGCAGACCGAGCTCGCCCACGAGTCCGTTCAAGGCGGCGCGGTCGCGCGGGCGCACGCGGAACCCTTTGGTGAACGGGCAATCGTCGTCCAGGACACCTTGCCCGGTCTCGGGGTCCAGGACCAATGGATACAGGCGGCAGCCTGATGGTCGGTCATCGTACACACCGCAACCGTCGGCTTCCAGGAACACACACTGGCCGTTTTGGTTCTTCAGCCGGCGCGGTCCCTCCTCTTGGTCATCCACGATGCTGAACGCGTCGCGGTCTTTGCCGGTGACGCGTTCAAGCCGCGCGATGTCGCTTTGGGTGAGCGGCATGCGCGTGTCGAAGCAGCAGGCGCGGCATGAGTTCTTGCTGCATGGGGATTCGCTGCCGGCAATCGGCAGGGGTTCCGGGGGCAGGGGGTCCTGGTTTGTGGGGTCGGCCACGGGGGAAGGGGGCGGCCGCGGTCACATCAAGCTTTGGTCTGTGGCGCGCGGCACGGACCGGGGGACCTTTCATGCTCCTATTCCGGTTTGTTCGGTTCCAGGGTGACTCCCCGTTGGCCCTGGTAATTGCCGCTTCGCTCCTCATAGAGGCTGTGCGGGATGCTTTTTAGGGTCTCGAAGACGATCTGGCAGAAGCGGTCGCCGATGGGCAGCTGCAGGGGTTTCTGGGAGAGGTTGGCGGCGCCGATGGTCAAGCTGCCGCTGAAGCCCGCTTCCACCTTGCCGAAGCCGGCCACGGCGCCCTTGCGGGCCCAGCTGGACCGGATCCACAGTTGCCCGGCCAGTTGAGGCCCCAGGGTGACCACTTCCCGGGTGGAGAGGGCGAACCAGGCGCCGGCGGGGATATGGGCCACGCCGTCTTGCACCGTTTCGTCACTGGCTTCGATATAGATCTCGCCGATCCTCAGGTCGATCCCGTTGGGGGTCAGGTTCTTCTCTTCGTACGGCTCGATCGCGAGCTCGCCCTCGGCGAGCGCGGTCTGGATGTCGCCATCCGCCAGCAGGCACATGGGGCCCGGCAAGCGCGCCGGCTTTTTGAAGCGGTCGCTGCCGACTCGGCCTGGCGGCAGCGGCAAGAGCGGGCAGCAGGCGCATGGGGAACGAGGTGCCGGGCCCGGCGTCTGGGTCGAAGACGCCCATGGCGCAGCAGGCGCATGGGGGACGCTGGGAGATCCGCCCTCCTCATTGGGATCAGGTCGCGCGCGCAGCGGGCGCGGTGGCAGACGCTGCCTGGGTGCCCGTGACGGGAGAGGTGACTGGTGGTCCAGGAGTCCGGGCGCCCAGGCCCGCCGTCGAAGCGCTGGAGCCGGGCCGTCGCACCCGTCGCCCAGGCCCGGGCCGGCAAGGCGGTGGGCAGGCCCTTGCAGGCACCACGAGGCCCGGATTTTGATGAAATGGTCCCATGGGGGCCGGTTTTGGGGCCCACAGGGGGCCTTTGGGACAGGAATTTCGGCCTAAATTTACGACAAATCACATACCATGCAACAAGTAGCATGGTTGATGTTAATATTTGGTCATTTACAACAGTTAGCGATTGTTTTAGTACGGATGGATAGGGAGTGGGAATAATTCCGAGAAAGTTGCATTTTATCCTTGGTTTTCGCTGTGCTGGGTGCGTTTGGGGAGTGGTCCATGGAGGACCCTACCAAAACCAATAATAAGAGCAGGGTGTCATCTGTAGTATCCGAAGCGGCCCGGTCCCGCGGATCACGCACCCGGCGTGGTGGGCCCGAGGCGCCTGCAGGTGAACCCGCATGAACGAGAATTCCTATATCTACGGCACTCAGGCGACCTCTGAGAGCGACAAGGTCCTGGTGAAGATGTACGTGCCAAAACATCTCAAGACCCGCCTGGACACCTTGAAACTGATCACCGGTCGCAAGCTCCAGGATCTCGCGGCCGAGGCACTCGACGAGTACCTCACGCGCCAATTGGCCCAGTGGTCCTCGAAACGTGAACCCGTGTTGACGACGGCCTGAGAACCATGTTCCACTTCCGGTCGCTCTTGTTGATCATTCTCCTTGCCGCTCTTCTGGCTGCCCCGGTCACCACGGCGCAGTTGACGGATGCCCAGCGGGAGAACATGTACCAACGGGACATCGACCGGTTGCCGTTTTCGCAGAACAGCGACGGCGGGTTCGGACCCGCGATGCAGGTGCATGATTCCGAGGGGAACTCCACGAACATCACGAAACCGGTTCATGCGTCGTTCATCCAGACCGTGCTCGCGGTGCATCTTCTTGTCTGGGAGAACGATACGAACCGTCTTGAGACCTGGAAGAACTGGGAAGGACAGTCCACCTCCCTGGCACGCTCCAACGCCACGTCGGCGCGCGACTGGCTGCAGCAATACGAGAAGGACCATGTAGAGTCTCTCACGCCCGGCGATTACGCCCTCTTGGCGCTCGCCTATGAGGACCTGGGGGACGATGAGAACGCCCGGCAGCTCGTGATCTCGCTTCTCGACCAGGAAGCCGGCAACGGTTCGAACATGGGGGCCATGGACGTCGCCCGGCTGATCTTCACGCAACAACACGCCAAGGTCGAATTGAACACGACCCAGTCGGCCACGCTGGAGCAACTGGAGACGCGCCTTGCCGATTCGGGCCTTTCCGCTCCCGAACCGCTGGCCTGGGCCTTGTTGGCCCAGCCCGGGCATGGGGACCGACGGGCCGAGCTGGCGAACCGGCTGGACGGGGACATCAGCCTTTCCCTGAGCGCGCTGGGCGCCTGGGCGTTGGCGGAAAGCGGCGGGGCGGATGTGACCACGGAGGACGCGATCGTCGCGGTGCATCAGTGGGACCCGGAACCGGCCACCTTGGAACGTACCTTCCTCCTGCTCGCTGAGCGCACGGCGAACCCGCATTTCAGTCAGGAGGTCCCACTGCGCGAAGGGACCATCACTCGGGGCTCGGCGGGCAACGCACCGGCGGGCACGCCGGGTACCCCGGACCAGGAGGAGACCTCGGCCGCCGCGCCGCCCGAGGCCCAGCAACCGCCCGGGGACGCAGAGGGCTCGCCGTTCCCGCTGCCCACCTGGATGATCATGACCGCCATGCTCTTCGCGTTGGCCGTCTTGATGGTCACGGGTCTTGCTTATGGCTTGAAGCGCGAGGACCTGGACGGGCCGCGCAAGAACATCTTCGACTACATCGACTCGAACCCGGGCGAGCATTTCTCCAAGATCCGCCGTGACCTGGGCCTGGCACCGGGGACGTTCCAGCATCACCTGTCCGTACTGGAAAGCGGCGGCTGGATCACTTCATACAAGGATGCGCGCTACAAGCGTTATTTCGTGAACGGGAACCGCTACAAGCAGATGATCGCGGGTTACCAGTACAAGCAGAAGTTCGCGGCGCTCGCCAACGGGACCACCCGGGACTTGGTGCAGTTCATCCGGGAGCATCCCGGCGTGACGCAGAAGGAGGTGGCCTTGCGGTTGAACCTGCATGCGAGCACGGTGAACTGGCATGCGAACCGGCTCAAGCAGGCGGGGATCTTGAACCCGCAGCGCGTCGGTCGCGAAGTGCGTTACCACGTGGACACGGACGTGGTCCAGAAGATGATGCAGCAGGCGAACAATTAGCCGCTTTGCGCTTCCACGCCGCCGATGTAGAGTTGTCGTTGTGCGTATTCCTCGAAAGCGCACTCGGTGAGGGCCAGCGCGTCACTCAGGTGTTCGCGCTTCCCCTTGGCGAATCGGGCGAGCTCCTCTTCCAGGTTCGGGTAGCGCTCCTTCAACACGGTCTCCACCTGCGCCTTGGAGCCGCTTTTGGTCCCCAGGATCACGCGTTTGATGTGGCCGGGCTGGAACTCGAACGGGCGCTTGCCGTAGGCGTAGATCGCGCCCTTGATGACCCCGACGGCCTGCGCGGTCTTGAGCAGGTTGCGCCCGGCGCCGGGGACGTACGCGAAGGCCTCCACGGCGACGAGGAGGTTCTCCTTGGGGGGCACTTCCGCGAGGAACTCGGTGACACAGCGGTGGAGTTCCCAGTAGCGGCGGTTGTCGTCGCCGGAGACGGTCCACTTGTTGCTCGTGTCCGCCTCTTTCTGGGTCTCGATGAGTTCGAGCCGCTCCAGGTGCCGCTCGCCGTTGTGATGGACGAGCGCCAGGCCGATCTTGGCCAGGCCCGGGTCGATACCGATCAGGTACAAGGGTGCATCCCAACGAGCGACCCGACCGGGCCCTTATAAGGAGTCGGGGTGGGGCCTTACGACGCGTTCTGAGTCAGGCCCGGGAACGCTTATCCGGTGCCCACGATTCGCGCTCGCACGATGACGGATTCCGAGACCCAACAAGCCCCACGGGGTACACGGATCGAGCGCGATTCCATGGGGGAGATGGAGGTGCCGGTGCATGCGCTTTGGGGGGCGAGCACGCAGCGCGCCGTGGAGAACTTCCCCGTCAGCGGGGAGCATATGCCGAAGCGTTTCATCCGGGCGTTGGGCCTCATCAAGCTCTCGGCGTGCGACGTGAACCGGGAGTTGGGGTTCCTGGATGACCAGAAGGCGGATGCGATCCGCGTGGCGGCCACTGAGGTGAGCCAGAACAAGTGGGACGACCATTTCGTCGTGGATGTCTACCAGACCGGCTCGGGGACCTCGTCGAACATGAACGCGAACGAGGTGATCGCGTTTCGTGCGAACCAGATCCTGGCGGGAAAACGCGGGGAGGATCGGGTGCATCCCAACGACCATGTGAACCTGGGCCAGTCTTCCAATGACGTGATCCCCACGGCGATGCATGTGGCCGCTGTGGAGGCCGTGGAGCTGGATCTGCTGCCGGCCCTATCGCACCTGCAGGGGGCCTTGGAGGCGAAGGCCGAGGAGTTCCAGGACGTGGTGAAGATCGGGCGCACGCACCTGATGGATGCGACCCCGATCACGTTGGGCCAGGAGTTCTCGGGGTACGCCAGCCAGATGCAGCATTCGGTGCGCCGCATGATGACCACGCTCGTCCATCTGAGGGAGCTCGCCATCGGCGGCACGGCGGTGGGCACGGGGATCAACACGCACCCGGAGTTCGGGGAGCTCGTCGCGCAGAAGATCAGCGCGCACACGGGACTGGATTTCGTGGAGGCGGACAACCATTTCGAGGCGCAGGGGGCCCGGGATGCGTACGTGGAGTGCTCGGGGGCACTGCGCACGGTGGCCACGAGCATGATGAAGATCGCGAACGACATCCGCTTGATGGGGAGCGGCCCGCGGTGCGGGATCGCGGAGATCCGTCTGCCGGCGACCCAACCGGGCTCGAGCATCATGCCGGGCAAGGTGAACCCGGTGATGGTGGAGATGGTGAGCCAGGTGGGCGCGCAGGTCACGGGCAACGACCTGGCGGTCACGGTGGGCGGTCAGTGGGGACAGTTGGACCTGAACACGATGTGCCCGATGATGGCACGCAACCTGCTGGAGTCCACGCGGCTTTTGTCCAATGCGGCCCGGGTGTTCGCGGACAAGTGCGTCGTGGGGATCGAGGCGGACAAGGAGCGCGCCGAGAGCCTCATCGAAGGGAGCCTCGCCATGGCGACCTCCTTGAACCCGCACATCGGGTACGACAAGGCCGCGGAGATCGCCAAGACGGCGCACGAGAGCGGGCGCACGGTGCGCGAGGTCGCCAAGGAGCTCTCAGGCCTCGACGAGAAGACGCTGGACCGGGTGTTGGACCCGCGCAATCTCACCAAGCCTTCTGCGAAGGTCTAGCAGCAATCGACTTCAACGGCTGCGAGATTTGTGGGGGAACCCATAAAGTGTGTTCCCGTATAGCGGCCCCCGCCCAAGGAGGCAACCCTGAATGGACAGTGAAAACAAGATTCTCAGCAAGCTCGTGGTGACTGCGACCGCCCTGGTGCTCGTCGGTGTCCTTTTCGCACCCGGCCTGATGGGCGAAAGCGGCAATCCCGAACCGCAACCTGCAGACAAGGTGGCCGTCGCCGGCTCCGTGCTCGAACGGATGTCGGCGCCCCTGATGGACGGATCCTCATCCGAGGTGGTTACCCTGCTGGAGACCGACGTGAAGACCTCCGCCCCCACATCCCTGATCTTCCACCTCACCGCGGAGTGCGCCCTCTGGACGTCCGTCACCACGGTGGGCAACGACGACCAGGAAGCGATCGCCACGGTGAAGGCGTGGGTCGAGGTAAACGGCGACCCGGTCCCCGTGACCTCCGCTGAAGACCCGGACGACGAAGACCTCGGCAAGATCGTGCTGTGCAACCGCGCCCACCGGCAGGTCACGGAGATGTTCGAGGACGAGAACGCGACGATGCAGCAGTTCCTGCGCACCCGCACGGCGAACTCGTTCAACTGGATCACGCTCCCGCTGGGTTCCGACACGCACCACATCGAGGTGAAGGCCCAGCTCGACGTGCAGGCCACGGACATGGGCGACGCCACGGCCGCCGTCGGGAAACGGACCCTCGTCGCGGAACCCGTCAAGTTGCCGCCCGGGACCGAGTTCTGAGCCCGCCCGCCCGGTCTCTTCCCCTTCCTTCTCCCTTCCTACCCCCTCGACTCTTCTGGATTCAAGAGAATCCTTTAAAAGCAGCCCTGGTATGGGCCGCTCCCGGCACAACCCC
>CAYVRY010000050.1:11923-14278 GCA_964452895.1 uncultured Halobacteriales archaeon | reverse complement strand
TCGTCCGTGACGGGTTCCTCTTCCATCCATTTGAAGGGGTATGTGCTCAAGGTGTCTCCGCTTGTGTCGGTGGCCCGCAGGACCATGTCCGATCCCTGGGGGGCGTTGAAACTCTTGGCCCAGGAGCCCCAATCGGTGCGTTCCAAGGCGTTCCACTTGCCCTGGTTGACCTGGGCTTCGACCGACTGCAGAGGGTTCGAGGAGTCGACGTGCGTGTCGACCCACCATTCGTTGATGTTTTTCGACAGGTCGAAGTCCACTGTGAAGCTGTGGTCGCGTTCCAGGGGGGATTGGTAGGGTTCGCCGTTGCGTGCTGATTGCACGCCGGCGATCCAGACTTCACCGCTGGGTTTCAGGTCGGAATCTTTTCCCCATTTCAGGCCCCAGTGCCGTTCCGCCTCGCCGTAGTAGTTCTTGAGATCCTTGGTGGGGTGGTCGGCCCATGATCGATAGATGAGACCTTCGACGCCGGCGGCTTCCAACTCGGAGCTACCAAGGAAGAAGTCCTCAAGCGCCTCCGATTGATGCCGGAGGTAATCGGGTTCCGGGTACGAGGACAAAGCCACGTCCAGGATGATGATCGGTTTGCCCCAGTTCTCCTCCAGCCGGTTTACACCTTGAAGGGTGTCGTAGTAGATGCTGCGGTAGCTGGAGAGGCTGTCGCGGGTCGACCCGCGCATGCCCTGCAGCCCCAGGTAATCGGAGGCCTGGGCGCTCTCTTCGAAGGTGGACCAGGAGTCGCGGTCCCAGTTTCCCAGCGCCATGACGATCTGGGCCGCCGGGTAATGCTCCTTGATGTATGCCGATTTCTCGGCCAGGTAATGATCGAAAGGTTTGTAGTCCGCCATCCCGCCCTTGTTGAACTCGGTCTCCATGAAGACCATCACCGGTTCGCCCTCCATGGTCTCCTGGAGGTTGTGGACGAGCTCTTCAGCGAGTTGCTGCCATCGGTCCCGGCCTTTGTGTGTATTGTGGAGATCGGACCAGCATCCGTCTTCCACGCAGGAAGGGGAGATGTCGTCGCCCCAATAATAGTAATGGATGGCGGGGGTCACACCGGCTTCCCGCATGTCCGCCATGGATTGGCGGGGTCCTCCCCACCCGGATTCCAGGGTCCAGGGGCCGATCCAGAATGTCCCATAATCCGGCTTGACTCCGGCTTGTGCCTGGAGGTTCATGGAGCCGGCGTCCATGCCAAAGCGCATGGGTTGTTCAGGTGCATCGGATGCTGATTGTACGACGGCGATACCGCCGATGACGATCGATAGTGCTGCAGCTACTGCGAGTATGCCTTTCATTGGGTTCACTCCTTTAAGGTCGATTTGACTTTGGCTTTCACAGTCTTGGACTGTGTAGCTCCCATTGGCGTCAGGGACAACCCAACTCCTACTTCGTTTCCAGATGACTTAACGTCTCGCAAAAGAGTTAAAATGCAGACCAGAATCGCATTCTTTAGTATAATAGTATATGCTGTATGTTTTTCGGCATCAGACCGTAGAAATCCAAGCCGTGTTTTATGGTACAGACAGAACTGTGCCGGTGGTCAGAGGTGTACCCAAATAGAAAGCGTTAATATAAAGGTAATCCCGTTTGCCTCGTTCCGAGGGAATATGGTACTTTTAGGCGATAAAAACAGGGGGGCTTATTGAACTGTGCTTGTACCAGGTCACTGTTAGGGACAACCAGTGGACAAAAGAGTTTAGTGGTCCGGGACCGCGTGTTTCAGAGGCGGATGGCAAGAACGCTTCCGCTCCAGTCATCAATAAACGGATTTCAGAAAATGGGTGGGGTCGCAAAAATGGGAAGAGGGGGAAGAGAGGTGAGAAGGGCTTGGGACCTTCGCACGAGCGGTTGATCGAGAAAAAATAGGACGATCGGGATGAAAGAGAGGGAAAAGGAGAAAGAAAAGGGGGAAGGACCGGATCAGATGGGCGGAGTGATCCGTTCACCAGGTGTACGTCGGACTGGTGGCTTTCGCGCCGGAGTCGCTCGTGGCTTTGAACTGCACCTTGCTCCCGCTCGGGACGTTGAACGACTTTGCCCACGAACCCCAGTCGGTCTTGGATAGGCTCGTGCAACTGCCTCCGTCGATGCAGGCTTTTACACTGCTGATCTTCTGCGACGAGGAGACGCTGGTCTCGACCCACCACTGGTTGCCTTGGCTCTTGGGCGAGAATTTTGCGTCGAAGCCCAACCAGGTGTACGGATCGCTGAAGGCCTTGTTGCCGCTCGAGTCTGTGGCCCGGAACTCCACGAGGGAACCCGCCGGAGCATGTGTGCTTTTGGCCCAGGTGCCCCAGCTGGTCTTTTCCAACGCGGTCCAGGAGCCGCCGTCGACCCGGACGTGGACCTTGC
>CAYVRY010000050.1:9119-11823 GCA_964452895.1 uncultured Halobacteriales archaeon | reverse complement strand
TCGGGTTCGGGTCGGCTTTCACCTTGACGTCGACCCACCATTCGTTCACGCTGGACGACGGACTGAAGGACGCCGAGTAGCTGCCCGACCCGGAGGTGTCCGACCCGGAGCTCTCTCCGAGCCACGTGTACGAATCGCTGAAGGCCTTGTTGCCGCTCGAGTCTGTGGCCCGGAACTCCACCGTGGAGCCTTTGGGTACCTTCATGCTCTTGGCCCAGGTGCCCCAGTCGGTCTTTTCCAGCGCGGTCCAGGAGCCGCCGTCGACCCGGACGTGGACCTTGCTCGGGTTCGGGTCGGCTTTCACCTTGACGTCGACCCACCATTCGTTCACGCTGGAGGAGACGTCGAAGGACGCGCTGTAGTCTCCCGTGCTCCCGCTGGAACTGCTTGACCGCTCGTTCTTCACTCCGTTGACCCAGACGCTGGCGGCCGGTTTCCAGCTGCCCGAATCATAGACGAGGCCCCAGTGCCGTTCTGCCTCACCGTAGTAGTTCTTCAGGTCCTTTGTCGGATGATCGGCCCAGGATCGATAGATCATCGCTTCGACCCCTTGTGCCTTCAAGTTGTCCAGGTTCGTGAAGAACTTATTCAGGTTGTCGCGTTGGTAGTCAAGGTATTCCGGTTCCGGGTAGGACGAGAGGGCGATGTCCGTGATGAAGATCGGTTTCCCGAAAAGCGATTTGGCGTCCTTGGATCCGGCCAACGTCTCCGAGTAGATGTTGTTGTACGTGGAGAGGCTGTCCCGGGTGGAACCGCGCATCGCCTGGATCCCGATGTAGTGGCTGGCACCGGCCGAGGAGGTCCAGGTGCCCCAGTTGTCCCGGTTCCAGTTGCCCAGCCCGAGCACCATCTCGGCGCCGTCGTACTTCCACTTGACGTGGTTTGTCATGTCCCGGAGCTGGTAGTCGAAGGCCTTGTAGGTGTTCATGTCGCCTTTGTTGAACTCGGTCTCCATGATGATGATGACTTCCTCGCCCCCCATGTTCTTGTGGAGGTTGGAAATGAGTTCGTCGGCGAGTTTCTTCCAGCCGGCTTGGTCCTTCCACGTGTTGTGGAGACTGGACCAACAGCCGTTTTTCACGCAGTCCGGGGAGATGTCGTCTCCCCAGTAGTAGAAGTGGATCACCGGGGTGACCCCTTCTTGGCGCATGTTGGTCATGCTGTCGCCGGGCCCGCCCCAGCCGCTCGTGAGGGTCCAGGGACCGATCCACATGACACCGTAGTCCGGTTTCACGCCGGCGTTCTTCTGGGCCTGGATCGACTTGGAGTCCATCCCGAATCCCATCTGTTCGCTGTCTGCTGCGGCCGAGTTCGGCCCCAGGATCCCGGCTCCTGCGGCCAGGAGGCTCAGGGTCAATATACTTACCAGTAGGCGTTTCATATAGGCTCACATCCGCGGGAAGCCCGTGTCTGGTGCCGCAGGCAGCAGGACGCTGCTGCGGCGGTTGGTCATTACAACCCGCACATACAAGCTCGTCTGGACACTTTATAGCATATGCCGATTTCTTTAATAGAGAGGAAATCCCCGCAGCGTTTACTATATGAAGTTGAGTCTCCGGGAGGCCGTTTTTCCGGGCGCGGCCCCCGGTTTGTCCCTGCAGGCGCTTCGACATGTTTGGCGCGCCATGGTGACTTAAGGAAGACAGCCCAAGTTTCGGATTAACCACCGCTTCATTGCCGAGCGGCAGTAGGCTGAAATCATGAAACACAAGGTCTTGATTGTAGACGATGACCCGGACGTATTGGAGAGCACCGCGCTCTTGGTAGAATCCATTGGTTACGAGGTGATTCGCGTCTCCGACGCGTCCGAGATCCTGGACTCCGTGGAACAGGAACAACCCGCGGTCCTCATGCAGGACCTGAAAATGCCGGGTTTGAACGTATCTGGGTTGGTGGCCTCGTTGAGGTCCAACCCCACGACGGCGGACATCCCGATCGTGTTCTTCAGTGCCACGGCCGATGTGGCGGGACTGGCGGCGCGCTACGATGCCTGGGGCTACCTGGCCAAGCCCTTCGGGAAGCAAGAACTGGCACGGCTTCTGGATGAGGCCATGCAGGCCACGAAACCGGTCCCGCTCGCCGGCGTGCGCGACGTGCAGCGAGAGGTCCGGTCGGTGTTCCATGAGTACTGGAACGTCCTTGCGGCCCTGAGCAATTATGTCGTGATCCTCGACGAGGCCGAGGGGTTGGACTCCAGTACGAAGAAGTCGATCAAGGGCCTGGACGAGCTGATCCTGCAACTGGAGGCGAAGACGGATCGCCTGCAGTCCTACGTGGTGGGCCTGCTCTCCTCCGTGGAGCGGGAAGATATCCATGGATCTTCCCGGGCTGAGGGCGTGAAAGGGACCTCGTGATCATCGACCACGGCGCTGGCGGTACCGGAGCGATCCGGGGTGGGGTCTTGGACCGAGACGCCTGGCGAGCCGGGGCTCCTGGGCTGGTCTTCTGGCCCGGCGCGGCCCTCGATCGCACCGATGGGCGACACCCGGTAAAACACCCGCCTCGGGTTTCTGGCACAGGCAATCCCAGGGCGCGCTCCCGGTGAAGCTCGCGCCAATGAGGGCGCCGTCTGTAAACTGGGCAATCACGGGGGTTGATGCACTGGACTCGTGCAAAGCAGGGTCACGGTTTCTGGCATCGGCGATCCCCACGACGGGCACCCGGTGGAGCTCTGGCCGCCCAGGGTCCGTTTTTGTGGCACAGG
>CAYVRY010000050.1:0-9019 GCA_964452895.1 uncultured Halobacteriales archaeon | reverse complement strand
CACCCGGTGGAGCTCTGGCCGCCCAGGGTCCGTTTTTGTGGCACAGGCAATCCCGACGACGGGCACCCGGTGGAGCTCTGGCCGCCCAGGGTCCGTTTTTGTGGCACAGGCAATCCCGGCGACGGGCATCCGGTGGAGCGCTCGTCACCCAGGGTCCGGTTTGTGGAATGGGCAATCACGGCGGTTGATGCGGTGGTCTCGCGCAAAGCGGTCTCGGTTTCTGCGATGGGCAATCCCAGGGCGCGCACCCGGTGAAGCTCCCGCCACCCAGGCTCGGGTTTCTGGCATAGACAATACCAGGGCGCGCACCCGGTGAAGCTCTTGCCACCCAAGCTCCGTTTTCTGGACTAGGCGTCGGGCCGCAGGACGTGGCGCGCGGCCATGGGCTTTTCGCGCGCTGCCGGTGGTTCCTTCTGGCCGTCCCCCTCGATCGGCAACACGAGGTTCATCGTGGCCGGGTCCTGCTTGGAACCCCCGTTGACGCCGAGGCGACCGCCGTGGTGCTCGATGATCTTTTTCGCCACGTACAGTCTCAGTTCGCCCGTGCGTTTCGCGGTCGCGTGGAGGGTCCGCGCTTCTCGGTCGTCCTCTGCACCGTCCCGTTTCGCCTCCAGGGGGTCCGAGGCGCCGGCGATCTGGATTCGCACGTTCTGCTTGGTCTTGATGGTACGCAGTCGCATGGTCCTGCCTTTGGGACTCGCCAGTACGGCCTGTTCGATCAGTGTGGACAGGGCTTGGCGCACGCGGGCACGGTCCATGAGGACGATCCAGGAGGGGGGCGCCTCCTGCTCGATGCGGATGCCCCGCTGGCGCGTGGTCTCTTCCACGTCCCCCAGGGCGTCGTCGATCACGTTCTTGAGGGGCGTCGGCTGTCGGTCCAGTTCGATGGCTCCGGACTCGAGCCTGAAGGCCTCTTCCAGTTCCTTGACGAGCCGGGCGAGATGGAACGCGTTGCGTTCGATATGGGCCAGATGGTCCTTGTCCACAGAGTCGGGCCATTTGGACCGGGCCAGCTCGACGTGGTTGATGATCGGTGTGACCGTGGAGTTGAGTGCATGCATGGCCGGCTGGATGAGTCCGGAGCGCGGGCCCGTCGTGCTTGTGACGACGCTCTTGGCATGGGCCGGTCTTGCGCCGTTGCCACGCTCGGTGTTGCGGGCGATTTCGTGCTCGATGGACCAGTAGCCGGTGACCGGCCCCGGGGGGCCGGTGGGGTTCACCGTGACGCACACATCGACCATGGAGCCGTCCTGATGTCGCCGTCGGGTCTGGTACGGAGGGACGCGTTTGCCGTTTCGCACGGCCTCAGCGACCCGTTTCTCGTGTTCGAGCCGGTCGCCGGGCAGGTTCACCTCTGAATCCGGTCGGCCGATCACTTGGTCCGCCGGGATCCCGTAGAGTTCTTCGGCACCCCGGTTCCAGTCCCGGATCCTGCCGTCGAGGTCCTTGTTGATGATCGCCGTGTGTCGAGACTCGACGAGCTCCAGCAACCGTTTCTCCTTTTCGCGCTCGGTGCGCTGGGGTGAAAGGTCGCGCACGAAGACCTTGATCCGGGGGCCTTCGGGAGTGTTTGTTCGCTGCGCGTTGACGGCGACCCACGCGGGGGGTCTGTTCGGGCGCAGGAGTTCCATCTCCAGGGGGGTCTGTGTCTCGTCCTCCACGGATTGCATCAGGCGGTTCTTGTCGCGCGGGGTGAGGATCGTGTAGAGTGAGATGGATCGTTCATTGAGCAGTTTTCCGGGTTCGGGGAAACCCATAAGTTCTGCAAAAGCGCGGTTGGCGAGTTTGATCGTCCCGCCAGGCGACGTGGTGAAGATCGCTTCCCGGGCGTTCTCGAAGAAGTCGACGTAGTGTTTCCGGGCCTCCCGGAGTTCACTTTCCCGGTGTTCGAGTTGTGCCTGTTCTTGAAGGTTGGCGATGCCGTGTTCCAGGTCGCCCGCGAGCTCGCGCAGCAGGACCAACTCCTGGGGCCCGAACGCGTCACTCTCCTTGCTGTAGATCGTCAGCGCACCCAGCGAGTCCGGTTGCAACCGGAGCGGGATCGTGCACTGGGAGGCGTATCCCCATCGGTCTGCGTGTTCACGCAGGGACTTGTGGTTCGTGTTGTTCTGGATGTTGCGCACGACCTGGGGTCGTTGGGTGGCCAGCGCGTTCTGCAGGGGATCGGACCAGGTGGTGCCGTTGCGACCGGGGGGTTGAAAGTCGCCGGGCACGCCGGTCTGGGCGAGTGGGGTTATTTCCTGGTCGTCGCCGTTTTTTCGCTGGGCGATCCAACTCATGGCGTACCCGGTCTCTTCCACCAGGAGCCGGCATGATTCGTTGAGGATGGACTGTTCGTCATATCCCCGGATGATCGCCTGGGAGCATTGATGGACCACTTTTTGCAATGCGGACAGAGGGTCGTGGGGTGGCGTGCTGGTGCTTCCGTTTCCAGCAGACGTTCCGGTTCCGTTGTATTGTTGGCGGGTCCTCCCCGCTTTCTTTGATGCGGCCGGTCGGGGGCGGGTTGCCTGCTTCTGGTGGACGCGGGGCTGGGTTCCGGTGGGCATAGAAGTATCGTACTTTGTTATCCATCTTGTAAGGCATAATGTTTCTTATCGACGTACATATTTTGGTTGCAGCCGACTGTGCGGGTCAAACGGGGGATTCCGTTTGAAGCATGAGCCATAAATGGTGATGCAAGGGGAAAAAGGGGCCCCGGCTGTCTCGAACATTTGGTGTCATGAGTCGTTCAGCGGGTCCCATGGGCCTGGGTACCGCGGCCGACCGGAGCCGGGCCGGGGGTGACCTGTCCCAACGGCGTGAACCGTCGCTGCACGAGTCGCCACAGGATCGAGAAGCCGTCTCTTGTGGAGAGCTTCGATGCGCCTTTTCGCGGCAGGTAGTCCATGTTCACGTGTTCGATCCGATGGCCGAGACGGTTCGCGAGGGCGAACATTTCAGCTTCCAGGTCGAACCGGCGGCTTCGTAGAGGCATCGCTTGCAACGCCGCACCGCGGAACCCCCACATCCCGGTGCACAGGTCGGGACATGGGCGTTGATAGAGGACCCTGGCGACAAAAGAGAGGAAGCGGTTGCCCACTTTATGGAGGCCACTCATCGCCCCGGGGCGAACATTGCGCCGTCCCATCACGACGTCGGCTTGCCCCCAGGCCAGAGGTCCCAACATGCGCGGGATCGCGTCTGCGGCATAGGTGCCGTCGCCGTCCATCATGATCACGTAGTCGCTCTTGATGAGCCGCCGGACGTACTTCAGGGCCTGGCCCTTTCCTTGGCCTTCCTCGAAGACGACCGTGGTGTCGCCGTGTTCGTAGGCGAGGTCGCGGGTGGCGTCGCGGCTTTTCCCGTCGAGGATGATCGTCTCCACTTCGAATCCGGCGGCCTTCAGGGTCTGGCGCGGGATCGAACGCAGGGTGAGGCCGATCGCGGCTTCCTCGTTCTTGGCGGGCAAGAGGATCGTGACCCGTCCGGGTCGGAAGCCCGCTTTGTGCTGGGCACCGTTTTGGGGGGCTTCAGGCATCATGGGCTGGGTCCTTCGGCTTTGTACATCTCGAGACGTGCCTGTTCGAGCCCCATCCCGGCGCACCAGCTGTTGGCCTGTTGCCAGGGTGGTTCGTCCAGGAACGCCAGTGTGTGGGGCGTGATCTCGTCGTCGATGTGCCGGTCGACCACCACGTACACAGGGCCGCCTTTGTTCGCTTGGATCGCCAGTGTGTCCTCACGACGGCTCTCGTCGTGCATGAACGCTGCATCGTACCAGATGCGGGACGGGTCGTCTGTATGCGCGGCGATCACGAGTCGGGACTCCCAACTGCCGGTGACCACCAGCGCCTGAGGGTCGTCGTTGATTTCATCGGAGATCTCCTGCAGCGCTTCAAACTCGCATTCCGGGTAGAGCCGGTACCATCCGTCTGGATAGATTTCCGGGGTGGCCGAGTACACGGTGCCGCCCATGGAGGCGACGATGAGCAAGGCGGGAAGGACCACGAGTGCGGACATGGGTCGGTGGACGGGCCTCGCGGAGAATCTTCGTTGGGCCCGTTGTGACGAGCGGGAGAACGCTCTGAGCGCCGCGTTCACCAGGACGACGCCCCATTTTGTCACATAGGCGGCGGTCACTCCCAACAGGACCATGACGCCGATGGCGAAGAACACCACGGTGCGGTGCGACCAGAAGGGGCTGCCGAAGACATCGTAGATCACAAGCGGTAGGGTGGCGGCGACGAGACCGGCGCCGAGATACGCGATCCGGCTTGCCATGAAGGGAAGCGCCACGAGTCCGAAGCCGGCGATCAGCAGGGCCGGCCAGCCGATCATTCGCGGCAGGTCCACCTGTTCGGGCATGCCGATGCCCGCCGCGGGCAGGGTGACGGCGAGGATCGCGGCGGCGATCAAGGCACTGATGGGCAGTTTGATCCACCAGGAGACTTCCTTGCGGGGTCCACGGGGAATGAATCGGTCCAGGCTGTTGGGGTACTTCGCCAGTATGACGAGGGGGGCCAAGCTGAGGCCGATCACCAGCGGTGCGGCCCAACCGGGATGAAGGAACGATGGCAGGAATCCGGTCATACCGGGCCCGCAGTACCCGCCGCAGCTGGTCATGACGAGTCCGAAGCTGCCGCCGATCACCGCGACCATCCCGGCGAGTCCCAAGGGGGTGGTCTGGAGGCGGTGGTTTTCGGAGCCTGGTGCGATCAGGGACGCGAGCACGAAGACGAAGGTGGCGATGCCCAAAAGCCCCAGCAACCAGGGATGGGCGAACACGATGAACAGGGAAATGGGGCCCACAACGGCGAGCCAGCGCATGCGCCCCGCCGCGAGTTCCAACATTGCGAACAAAAAGAACGGCACGATGGCCAGGTCCAACGCGGTGGGGCTCATCATCGTGGTCCGGAAGATCACTTCGGGGACCACGGCGTAGCCCAGGCTGCCCACGAACGCGCCCACGGGTCCGACGTGGCGCCACAGCAGGATCCCCATCCCGAGCACTCCGATGGTGCCCAGGAACACGGGTCCCAACCGGATCAATTCGGCCAGGTCAGCGCCTGTGAACGCCCAGACGGCGGCCAGGAAGGCATGCATGCCGGGAGGGTACAGCGCGCTGTTGGCGTCCAAGGCGGTGAGGGTCCCACTGCGCATGTGTTCGCGGACCAACGCCATGTGTGTGAAAGGGTCCTCTGCGGGGATCACGACGCTCGAGACCGGGTCGATAAGACGCAGAACGAAGCCAAGAGCGACACTGGCAAGGACCGCGATCCCTCCGAGGATTGTCATAAGCAGCGGTGTTGATCGCGAGTCGCTCATCGAACCGAACATGGTGATTATGGATTGAAGGGATTGTCGGGACAAACATGTGCCCGTTCTTCCTGGAGCGGCGAGGAGCCGTTATGGTGGTACAAGGATGGCGCAATCGGTTTGTTTCGTGCGGCCCATGAGCAATCATGCACACCCAACGAGGGAGTCCGGTCGCATCGAAAGACACTTCACATGTTTCGCTCCCCGCGCAGGACCGCAACGGGTATCTGGATGTCGTGGTCGTCGGGGCCTTGGCCGTGCTTGCGGCGATCGTCGCGTTCACGCTTCCCGCAGGTGACCCGACACGCTTCGCCTTGACGCTTCCCGTGTTGCTGGTCGCTCCGGGTTACCTCCTGATCCAGGCGTTCATCCCGGCTGCGACCACGCAGGCTCGTCTTGTGCACGGCCTTTTGAGCATCGGCGTGAGCCCGGCCGTGGTGGGGCTGCTCGCCTTGTCCACCGCGCTGATCCCCGGCGGATTCAGTGCCACTTCGATCATCGCCGTGGTCACCTTGTGGTGCCTGCTCATGGCGGCGGTCGCGGTCCTCCGCCGCACGGGACGCCCCATGTCCCCCACGGCGACGGCACAGGTGGCCCATTCGGCCCGGAAGTGAGTCGGCCAACAGCGATTCCTGGCAGGGTCGTGTGTGGGGGTCAATCCGTAATTGTTGCGCCGTGCGCGTTTTTTCAGCGACGTCGTGTTCGTGGTGGTGCGGTCCGTACCTCACTGGGACTTCGCGGCCGATGGTGCTGGTTTCCGACCGATGGATCGCGGTCGCTTTCTTGTGCGTGGGTCTTGCTGGCGCCGCCACGGCCCCGGTCTTGCCGTCCACGTAGGATGTGAACCACGACTGCGGGTACGCAGGGACAGCGTCACCTGTGGAAACCGGTGTGGGCGGGGGTCTTCTGGTGGGCAGCGATGCGGTGTGGGCGGGGGTCGTGGTGTGGGCAGAGGTCTCTTTCTGGCGGGTACTGACGTGGTGTGGGCGGGGGTCGTGGTGTGCGCCGGGGTTTTCTGGTGGGCAGCGATGCGGTGTGGGCGGGGGTCGTGGTGTGGGCGGGGGTTTTCTGGTGGGCAGCGATACGGTGTGGGCGGGGGTCTTATGGTGGCCGGCGATGCGGTGGGGGGGTCCTCTGGTGGGCAGCGATACGGTGGGCTCCGGCTGTGTAGGGGCGGATCCATGTCGATTCGAATAACGGGCCTGGCGGCGC
Organism: uncultured Halobacteriales archaeon; assembly: GCA_964452895.1. GTDB lineage: Archaea > Thermoplasmatota > E2 > JACPAO01 > JAHWKR01 > CAYVRY01. Next base: position 2,512 of record CAYVRY010000050.1, on the reverse strand, counting down.
ACAGGGTTCATGCCCAGTGGGGTTTGCCACGGGATTGGTCATCGGGGTCCGCTTGCCATGTGGGCTCGCCGGCACCTCCCGGCGTCCCCTGTTGTGCACCGGCATGGTCGGGCGGCGGGGTGGTGGGCACCCCGACGTATCTCAGGGGACGCAGGGTCCGGTAGGAGAAGTACGCGTACAGGGGGGCGCTGAGCATGAAGAGGCCGTAGAGGGCGAGCCAGACGGGCAGCAACACGGCGGCGAGCGAGGAGGCGTCCACGTCGTGCGGCATGTGTATTGCGTTGTAGACCGCGACGGCCATCAGGGCGGTCCCGAACATGGCCTCGATGAACGTCAACCGCAGGGTGTGCACCAGTGAGCGCATCCGGCCCATGCGCCCGCCGGGCGCCTTCGGCGTCCGGATGAAGGGGGTGCGGAAGCCGAGCAGGCATTTGATCACGGCGCCGACGACGGTGAGTTTGATCGCGAACCACATCCCTTGCACCTTGATGGATTGGGCCCAGGTGATCTTTCCGGCGCGTCGCAACACAAGGTGCAGACGCACGATCCCATCCACCACGAGCGCGATGGGTACCAGGGCCAGCAGGATGAGGGCTTGTTGATGGTGGGTGACCGCGTCATAGCCCAGGATGGGCCCGAGCCCCATGTAGAGGAGGATCCCGGCGATGGTCAGGACGAAGAACCCGTCGAACCAGTGCAGGTTGGAGACGATGAAATCGAATTTCTGCCGCGGGCGCATCTTGGAGCGCAGGACCAGCCCGGTGCGGGAGAGCAGGATCTTCACGTTGCCGAAGGCCCATCGATAGTATTGTTTCTTGTAGGCTTCGAACACGGCGGGCATGAGGCCTTTGCCGAAGGTCTCGTCGATGTAGAGGGAGTCCCACCCGCCCGCGGCGAACCGGACGCTCACTTCGGCGTCTTCGCAGATCTGGTCTTCGGCGAACCCGCCGATGTCCTCCAGGGCGCTGCGGCGGATGATCCCCATGGTCCCGCAGAAGATGATCGCGTTCTGCTCGTTGCGCGAGGGCATGATCGCGTGGTAGAAGTACCCCTCCGCGCGTTTGTATTGGCGGGTCAGGAACGACTCGTCGATGTTGCGGTAATCCTGCGGCGTCTGGACGAAACTCAGGTTCGGGTCCGTGAAGTACCCCACCAGGGAGTCCAGGAAATGGGGCTTGACCCAGTAGTCCGCGTCCACGATGGAGATCAGTTCGTAGTCCGGGGGGAGTCGTCTTGTGGCATAGTTGATCGCGCCGGCCTTGAAGCCGGTGCGTTGATGACGGGTCACGTATTCGGCCCCGACTTCCTTGCAATACGCGGCGAGGCGCCTTCTGAGGTTCACATCGGTGCTGTCGTCGAGCACTTGGACCTTGAACCGGTCCTTGGGGTAATCCTGGCGCACGGCGTGGGCGACCGTCTGTTGCACGGTCTCGAAGTCTTCGTTGAAAACCGGGATCTGTATGGCCACCTTGAGCTTCAGCTCGGGGTCCCAGCGGATGTTCTTGCCAAGTCGGGTCCAACGTTTGCGGGTGGCGGCGTCCAATGAGTAGAAGGAGAAGATCACGATCAGGCACAGGCCCGCGGTCTCGGCTCCGAAGAGCACGTAGCTCAACCAGCGTTCAGACTCGGGCACCTCAGGTATGGAGATCCTCAGGGCGTAGACGATGAACCCGCCGATCATGGAGATCAACGCGATGTAGCTCAACAGCCCGAGGCTGCGCCATCGGTAACGCCCTACTGCGAAGCCGACGATGGTCCCCATGGTGACCAGGATGAGCTCCCAGGATGTGACCGTGGTATAGATCCGCGTGAACTCTTCCAGCACGGCCCCGTAGTGCATCTGCCTGAGTTCATGGAACATGAGGATGAACTCCCCGGCCCAATACACCATGAACGCACAGATGGCGCCGAGAAAGCCGCCGATCAATGTGCTCCAGGCGCGGGTCGCAAAACCGCCGTTGGGGTTCATGCTGGATCGCCTGCCGCCGGGCACTATGTCGACCCACCCGGAATGATTTCGAAGCGGCATCTGCCGGGCCGGTAGGGGTCACACGCGAGTTCGACGACCCGCCCGTGGGGGTCGTCCTTGCGCAGTGCGCCTTGCAGGACCCGTCGTTCGGTCTCGCATCCTTCGTCGCCGGGCGCGTCGTCTTGACAGCTTTTGCATTGGTTGAGCTGGATCGCATGGCGGCCGCCGGGGGCGATCAGGTGGTCGCCGCGCCCGAACCCGGACGCCTTCGCGGATTTCTTCATGGCCCGCACCGACTTCCGGGTGACCTTGGTGGGGCGTTTTTCGGTTTTTGCATCGGTGGTGCGCACAGGTCGATTGTCGCGTTCTTGTGCGTGGGACGCTTGGCCGCCCGGTGCGTTCTCGGGTGGTTCGCTCGTGCTCGATGCGAAGAGCCGGGATTCATGGGCGGTTTGAGGGGGCTTGGCCGGGTTCTTTGAGGGTTCTGGGCCGAGGTGGGATTCATGGGCGGTTTGAGGGGGCTTGGCCGGGTTCTTTGAGGGT